>CAYJOQ010000361.1:0-1002 GCA_964371825.1 uncultured Desulfovibrionaceae bacterium | reverse complement strand
TATAAACGTCAAGGGGGAATTCATTGGCAGTCACCACAATTTGCAATAAATAATCACGCCTAATCCTTCCTGTATGTTTTTGGGGAAGCAATTTATTGGCAATAATAATTTTATCGTCAACATAAAGGGTAAAATCATTCTTTTGTAAATATGTTTTACAGTCTCCAAAATTTGCCATGGGATTAAGCGGAAATTCTTGTTGGTATAATTTTGCAATGTTTCTATGATTAAACAAGAGTTTTACAATAATAGTATACAAAATGACCACAAACGAGGCGATCCCTACCAAAATACTCGCCAGAATATATTCTTGATTAATGGGAGGGTTGAATAAAATATATAAACCAAAAAAGAAAGCACTAAAACCAATCAGATAAATACGGCGCAAATAAGCAGAAAGATTTTTTTCTTTTTGGATAAACTTTTGTAAGTCTTGGTTCATAGGCGTTCCTTTAAGAGAATCTATTTGTCATATTCTTTGTGAATTTGATTACAAGTGGAGAGAGTAGCAAATAATTTACAAAAAATACAGTCTTTTTTGAAGGGAAAATTAAGGTGTTAGGTATATTCTATTTCTAAAGTATGCCATAATTCAAAATTAATTTAGAAATACATCCCAGTCTGTACAAAGAAAATATTTTTTGTTATTGTTTTCCATCGTTAAAATAATAATTTCATATTCCAACATATTTATAAGGAGTTAATATATGCCGATTTTATCTTATCCCATGGGCCCGCTTGAAGTTAATTGCTATCTCTACCACAACGGAACCGACGCCATTATTATCGACCCTGCAGGGAACAATCAAGGTGATGTAGCCGAGCTTTTGCGTGTGCTTGATGAAAATAAACTTACTCTCAGAGCAATTTTGTTGACACATCTTCATTTTGACCATGCTTATGGCTGTGCCGCTTTGCAAAAAGCCACAGGGCTCACCGTGTACGCCGCCCAAGAAGATATGGACGCCGCCGATATGCTTTTGCGTTCCGCAAGCCGTTTCG
>CAYJOQ010000360.1:0-1017 GCA_964371825.1 uncultured Desulfovibrionaceae bacterium | reverse complement strand
GGTGTAAAGTAGGGTTGAAAGACAATTTGGGCAATGCGTTCGCCTTGTTCGATACGTCTGACTTCTTGGGAGGTATTGAGGAGGAATACTTTTATTTCTCCGCGATAATCGGGATCGATAACCCCTACTCCTTGAGCCACACAAAGGCCTTTGACAGCGCCGAGACCGCTTCTTGAGTAGACAAAGCCTGCCATGGGTGTTTCTGTGCCGTAGAGCATATCAAGGGCGATGCCTGTGCCGATGCCAAGTCTTTGGTTGGGGGCAATTTCCACAAATTCTTCGGGGAAAATTGCTCTTAAATCCATACCTGCCGAGTACGGAGTGGCCGGAATAAGTCCTTGGTCACCATAAAATTTCTTGCTGTTATTCAGATATTTGATCGCTACTTTCATGTTCTTCTTTTTTCTTTCTGGGGTTGTTTTGCACGTATTCTTTGAGATTGAGAATTTCGTCTTTTGGGAGGGCTTGTTTGTCGTATTGCCAACGGATAAGCCCTTGGTAGACGTTTTTACGGCCGTTTTTGCTGTCTCTGCAAAGGTCGTCGAGTTTCTCCAAAAGGCCTGTGCGTTTGGTGATGCCTGCGGAGGGGCAAGGGTTTGAGAATATGGGTAATTCCCATAGTTTGGCGGCTTTGATAATGTGCTGTTTTTCCACCATAATCATGGGGCGGATAACTTGCAAAAGCCCTCCAAAGAAGGATTCGTTCATGCTCATGCCTTCCACTCGTCCAGTTTGTACCAAGTTAAGCAAGAACGTCGACACTAAATCGTCGGCATTATGCCCAAAGGCCAAATGGGTCAGGCCATGATCTCTACACACTTCAAAAAGCCTTTGACGGCGAAGGCGTGCGCAAAAAAAGCAAGCGGATTTAGTGCGGTTTTCTTCGCTGTGGGCACGCAAACCGTGATCGGTGACTTCCAGATGCCCTTTGATATTTTCGGCTTTAAGCCATTCTTCCAAGGGGGCATGGTTGGTGGGGTCAAAACCTGCGTTAATATGTATGGCCATAAATTCAAA
>CAYJOQ010000359.1:0-1025 GCA_964371825.1 uncultured Desulfovibrionaceae bacterium | reverse complement strand
GGCTCTGCCTTTTGAAACCGAAAGCCTTTAAAAAGGCTTGACCTAAACTTTAAAAAAACTGTGTTTTTCTAAGAAGGGTTAAACAATAATGTAAAACATCTAAATTACATCTTGCATAACAACTGAAAATGTGTATAATAATAATAGAGGATAACTTAACGGTTAGCCCGTGCAAATTATTTATTTAAATAACCGCTGAGCAAGAGCGGTTATTTTTTTATTTCAATGATAATTTTTGTTAATGCAACCAACAAAACTATTGCTAACATATTTTCAATCATCATACCACCCCCCTTTTATGGAAGTGTGGCTAACCGCTATCGTTATTTATCCTCTATCAACTCGATAATACTACAATATTCGATAAATTTCAACAAATAAAAGGAGCGTATCAATGGAAAACCAAAGCCGCTGTCCTTGGTGCAGTGATGACCCACTTTATATGGAATACCACGATAAACACTGGGGAAAGCCCACTCATAACGAAAAAGAACTGTTTGAATACTTAATATTAGAGTGTATGCAAGCAGGTCTATCCTGGATAACCATACTTAAAAAGCAAGAAAACTACAGGCAAGCCTTAGACAACTACGATATAGAAAAAATTGCAAATTATAATCAGGACAAAATAGATAGTTTACTACAAAACCAAGGCATAATACGCAACAAATTAAAGGTAAACGCCATAGTGGGCAACGCAAAAGCATTCATCAAGGTACAAGAGGAATATGGCTCTTTTGACAGCTTTATTTGGAAGTATGTAGATAACAAGCCTATAGTGTCTCATCTTAAAGCAAGTGACCCACCCATTGCCAACACTCCCCTGTCTGATAAGATCAGCAAGGATTTAAAAAAGCTGGGCTTTAAATTCGTAGGCTCTACTATAATCTATTCCTTTATGCAAGCAATAGGCATGGTTGACGACCATGTGGTGGAATGTTTTTTGCATTCTTAAGGAGAAGTGGCAGTTGTCACGTAGCCGGGGAATGCAAATAATCGGGCACTGGCTTTTAAATCTTTGATTT
>CAYJOQ010000358.1:0-1032 GCA_964371825.1 uncultured Desulfovibrionaceae bacterium | reverse complement strand
CGAAGCAAAAAACGAGTCTGACAACGCAGATTGCACTTTTTCAACAGCCTGATAACCTGTGGGAAAAAAGCCAGTCCCCATATGTATATTTGCGATGCATATATACATATGGGGACTGCTATAAAAAAGTCATGTGATAACGCTCTATTAGAGAATAATACACTGTTTTTTACAATTCTAAATAGTCGATGCTGAAAAACAATTATGCTGCAATAATAATTTTTTACAGTTCAAGTGAAATGAAAAAATCACCAGGAATAAGAGCATAAAATGCGCATTTCTGGTGATTTTTGCTATACAAAGTGGCTGTATTTCACGTGAAGACTAACAAAATTTTTTACAAAGAAAATTTTGCGTGCAGTAAAATGAGCCAGAACTTGCTTCTGGCGGCCGCAAAGCGGCATTTGTAAGCAACGTGCCTTTCTGAACAACACATGAAAATGTGTTGTTCAGCATCAATTAATTATTTCGGGCAAATATATTCATTATTTTTTAGTTTACAATCACCTTTGGGCATTCTTACAATCATGTCTTTATCAAGCATGGCATTATGTCGAATGCTTCCATCAGGTTCAACAATTTTGACTTCAATTTGCTTGTCCACTTTGTTATAATACAAATAAATAACTTCAGGATAAATCAAAGCGCCGTTCAGTCTTGCATATACCTTGGGTGTTTTACCCTTATATTTTGGCAAATCAGCTGGACTAATTTCAAAAATAGGCTCACCATAGGTATGGTGTGGTGAAGCTTGGCCAGGGTCGGCAGTGATGCTTTCACTTTGAGTGTTGGTGCTGGAATCTGCATTGCTGTCAACACGCACAGAACCACTCACAGGGCCCTTACTTCCACCAACTCTCACAGAACCATCTGTGGATATACCAACACCAAAGCCACTTCCACTTACACTGCCGCCAATGGAGAAGGAATAAGCCATTTGTGCATGTAATCCAAAAATGATTGCCATTGTAATGGTAAGTATACGTTTCATATACACTCCTAAAATTTTTTTAAAGCGGACTTTTTCAACAG
>CAYJOQ010000357.1:0-1062 GCA_964371825.1 uncultured Desulfovibrionaceae bacterium | reverse complement strand
CCGACACCCTGATAAGTCATGTTTAAGTGGTTCCGGTTTGCCTATGCCCCACGTCATTCCAATTTGCTTGTTTTTCTTTTTTTGGGGGAAATGATTTCCCCCAACCCCCCTCAACTATTTTATTTTTACTTGCCAAAGCAAGTAAAAATAAAAGTTGTAAACGGAAGGCAATAGCATGAGCTGTTATTCATAAAAGAAAATATTTTGCCTTTACTAAAGAGTGAAATTCATGTATTTACGAGCTCAGATTAACTTATTTTGAGCTTAATTTGCAGGGGGTTTTATGAAAATACTCATCGTTGACGATGAAAAAGACATGCGCGAATTAATTAAACTCTATTTAGCAAATGAAAATTGTGAATTGCTTGAAGCTGAAAATGGAATTGAAGCTCTTAAGCTTTTAGATGGCAGCATTGACCTCGTATTGCTGGACTCAATGATGCCTAAGATGGACGGTCTTGAATTTTCTGTTCAAGCACGCAAAAATTTTCATACTCCTATAATTTTTCTTACCGCGAAATCAGAAGATACTGATAAATTTATAGGGTTTTCATCCGGTGCTGATGATTACATCACAAAACCTTTTAATCCTATTGATTTAATTTCAAGAATTAAAGCAAATGTACGTAGATTTAGAACGTATACAGAGAAAAATTCATCAAATGATGAAACTATATTAGGTGATTTGACTATAAATCATGCAAGAAGAGTCGTATATAAAAATGGGCAGGAAATAAAGCTTACAAAACTTGAATTTTCAATCTTTGAACTTTTTTTGAATAATAGAGATAGAGTTTTTAGCCTCGATCAAATATATGCAACTGTATGGGGAACAAATAATATCTTAAATTCCGATAATACCGTTTCAGTACACATAAGAAATTTGAGAAACAAAATCGAAGATGATATTGCAAATCCTAAATATATAAAAACAATTTGGGGTAGCGGTTATTGTGTTGAAAAATAAAATTAAATCATCGCTCTATCTTTCTATTTTATTTAAAATAGCACTTTCTTC
Source organism: uncultured Desulfovibrionaceae bacterium (assembly GCA_964371825.1). Taxonomy (GTDB): domain Bacteria; phylum Desulfobacterota; class Desulfovibrionia; order Desulfovibrionales; family Desulfovibrionaceae; genus CAYJAD01. The sequence continues at coordinate 44 of CAYJOQ010000357.1, read as the reverse complement.
TATTGTCTCGCTTATTTTATTTTTAGGCTTAAGTATTTCTTTTT
>CAYJOQ010000356.1:0-1070 GCA_964371825.1 uncultured Desulfovibrionaceae bacterium | reverse complement strand
AAGAAATTTAGAATACAACACAAGGTCACTCAAAAAACTTTGAGCGAACAGAGCGCTTATACCATCAGAAGTATCCAAAAGGTGGAACGAGGGGAACAAGATCCAAACGTGCTGACTGCCCTTTCTATGGTATGCACGGTAGCTGAAAGAGCAAATATTGATATGGATGTGTTTTTTGTGGGATATTGCAATTTGATGAACGTTTTTTATATAAAATCGTAGTTTATCTAAAATCTTACAAGCGTTTCTTACTTCAATAAATTTGAATACAAAAAATCTTCAAATCACACTGCCACAAATTACTTATCTATAGAAAGTTGTACATATTTTCTTTTTATAACAATTCATCTCGTACCATCTCTCAGTGCTACAACAAATCTGCATAATTGCTAACCAACATCATATTTTCACCAATTTACCCTAAAAACAAATTATTTATCGGTTGTGATTGCCTATTATCATACTTTATTGTAGTATAGACTAACTTATGAAGCATTTTGAGGTAAGTTATGTCAAAAATTGAAGTTGATGGCGTTTCCATTACTATTATGAGCCTTGATGAGAAAGACTACATCTCCCTAACGGATATGGTAAGAAATATCGATAATGGGTCTGCGCTCATTGAAAAATGGCTAAGAAATAAAAATACTATTGAATTTCTAGGCATCTGGAACCGAGAGTTTAATCTTCTTTTGCACAAGCGCAAAATTAAACATATGAGACATGAAATTTTAAGATACCAAGAAACATCGAAGATGCAGGTCACCATTGAGTGGCCTTTTTTTATAAAAAAATTTTACGGAAAATATTAAAAAGCTTCGCCATCTGTAATCGAACTCAATCCAACAGCACAGTAGTAAATAAATACCATAAAACCATAGTATTAGAAGTAGTTTACACATACCAATTCTAAGCATAAGAACGCTTATATGGTGACTATTTTGTTCACAATGTAAACAAAATGCAAGTGAATTATATAACTTTCAGAAAAACACTTTACAAAAAAAATAAATTATGCTTGAATAAAATCATAATGTAAACAAATTGTTCGAATTGTGAACATGTATAAT
>CAYJOQ010000355.1:0-1088 GCA_964371825.1 uncultured Desulfovibrionaceae bacterium | reverse complement strand
TATTCAGAAATTTCACTGTGCCTCAATAAAGCGGCACACGACAAAATGATGACAGAACTGGAAACCAAGGACGAAACAACTAAACAAGAATTTCAAAAGCTTTTAACGCATGCACAAAAAGAACTTGCTCATCAAGGCACAGAGGATGAAAGCTATTTGTATTATTGGCCTTGGGTCAAGTGGTATACCCATTTTCCATGTGTTGGATTTATTGAACAATTTGTAAACAGTATTGATAACGAAGACGAAACCGAAGAATCAGAACTTCAATACCGTTTGCTTAGCGTCGGAGAAAGCCTTGAAGACAACGATGACCGTGGCAACTATTACGATAACCCGTTCCAAACAGAAATCGTGCGAGGCATCAACTTTGAAAATCCAAGCCAAGCATAAGAAATTATAAAAGAAACTTCCAATTTCTTTTAGCATAAAGCACGCGAAGTATAAAGACACAATCTTCTTTGATGGTATAAAAAATCAAATAGTTATCAACAGGAAGATGACGAATTTCTTGTTTTGAAAATTCTTCCATTTTTATCATGGAATTTCGATAGGGAAATTCTTGTAATGTAAGAATTGCGGCCTTCAATCTACTCAATTGCGGTTTTGCGTCTGCTTTTAGTATTTGAGAAATATACTGCTGAATTCCTTGCAAGTCTTGTTCAGCGATTTGAGTAACTTGTATGGAAAATTTCATTATAATCCCAATCGTTCAAAAACTTCGTGTACATCTCTTGTGTTGTTTTGTTTTACATCTTCAAGGCCTTTATAAAGAGCCACTTTAAGCTCCGATAAAGCCATAAGTTGTTCATACTTTTCAATACTCATGACAACCAAATCACCACTACCGTTTTTTGTAAGAAAGATAGGTTCATCATTTTGGTGACAATACTCTGAAATCTCAGAATATTTATTTCTTAAATCTGAACTTGGTCTTATCATCGGCATACTAACAACCTCCTGTTTATATCAAAATTTTATCAAAATTAAGATATAAGTCAAGGAATAAACTTTTAATTTAAAGGAACAAAATTTGGATCGTTTTATGCTTGTGGAAGCTCATTACCCTGAAGTAAAGGTTGAAGAAA
>CAYJOQ010000354.1:0-1090 GCA_964371825.1 uncultured Desulfovibrionaceae bacterium | reverse complement strand
CTTTGCCTGTGCGGGCATTGATTTCGTAATCGTATTCGGTTTCGTTATGAAAAAATTCGAGCTCGTATTCGGGTCTATTATCGTCGTTATCGAGTTCAATTTTTGAAAAGTAAACGCCTTGCGCACGGATTCTTGCGTGTTGAAGAGCGATTTGTTTGGCTTGCTCAACGCTGATCAGGTGACGTTGTTCTTCTCTTCGGGGCGATCTGGCGTCTGCGTTCTCTGCTATAAAAAAGGAAGTCCCGAGAAGTGAGATTGTCAATAGGGCTGTAGTTGCTTTTGATATATTTTTAATCATATGTTCTCCTAAGTGTTATGTGCATAATTTGTTTTATAAAGATTATTGTTATTAAACTGTTATCATTGGTGATTCTTAGATTATCTTATGATTATTTATTTGTCAAATTTGCTTTGCATACAAAAAAAGCCCACGGTATAAGTACCATGGGCTTTGCGTATTTTAATACTCTATCTATGAATCCTAATGCTTATCCAACGACTTTACGCATCCAACCATATTCAGGTTTAGCATTCTTTTTGGTGTAATACCCAAGAACGAAGATTGAAACTATGGATCCAACAAACCATACGATTAAGAGTTGAAAGATAGTGGGTGAAAACGATCTACCGGTGCCTAAGCCATAGTAAACGACAGCGATAAGGCTGAAAAAGAAAGACCAACCTGCAAGGCTGTGAAGCCCACCTTTTTTAATTACCATTTTCATATGATGTTCTGCTTGACAGCTTGGACAAACACAGCCTCCTTTGGGGACGACTGTTTTGCAATAGAAACATGGTGTATCTTCTGTTAGTTGTGAAAGAGCCATTTTTTCTCCAATAGGTTTAGATTAAACGGTACAAAAATTTTATTTACTGTTGGGTAAATAAGCTACCTATATTTTTGCAAAATAAGTATTCAAAATACCAAATTGCAATAACACGTGCTATTGAGCAATACTTGCTTCTGGTATGACCTTTAATTTTTTGAGGAAATCGCAGTCTTGGTCGTGGGTAAAGATATTTTTAATATCTATGCCAAAGGCCACGGGTAAAACTTCATCCACATCTTTAACAAAGATTATTTCAATAT
>CAYJOQ010000353.1:0-1126 GCA_964371825.1 uncultured Desulfovibrionaceae bacterium | reverse complement strand
TATTGGTCAGCAGAAGTTCTTTCATATTCATATAGATGCGTAGCTTCTAAGCATACATATGGCTCATGGCTCCAAAAACCACCCTGCTCATGAAAATTCCAAGTGGGTGCTTTGATTTTGTTTTTTTGAGAGTGCTCTGTAAATACGTCACATATAAATATTCCATTAGGCTTCAAAGCTCTATGTATTTTTTTGAGCACAATTTGCCGCTCTTCCTTAGTTAAAGCCGCAAAGTCACAATATATCAAAAGAACTGCATCAAAGGCTTCTACAAAATCCATATCCAAATAATTTTGATTTATATACTTGGATGTTGCATCTTGCGCTTTGGCGTAGTTAATGGAGTTTTGAGAAAAATCCATGCCCGTAACGGCATATCCCAATGCTGATAATTTTTTTGCATACAATCCAGGCCCACAACCAAGGTCAAGAATAGTGCTTCCACCTGCTATAACACTTGATAGCCACGTCACCGAGCTTTCAATGCTATCTGCCCTGCGACTAGCTAGCTCTAAATGAGGATTTAGATGCATCTCTAACAGGCTTTTAGAAATATGTGCATCACACCAAAAAACTTCGGGGTTACGCTGCCAAAGGGCTGGCTTTTGCAACATGGATAGAAATTTTTGATGCATACGTAAAATGTTTCCTCTTCGCTTGCGTTGTAAATATGTGGCTACACATACTGCATATGTAAAATGGGGTAGGGATTACCCTGTTCATCCAGCTCGGAGCGCTTTGTAATGCTAAATCCCATATGTTGATAGAATGCTACAGCCTCAGGATTTTGCTCATTTACACATACATTTTTACAGCCATGTTCTTGTAAGGCCATATTTACTAGGAGTTTCCCAATGCCTTGCCGTAGTTTATCATGCGCCACAAAGAGCATTTCAATTTTATCACCATCAATGCCCATGAAAGCTATAGGAGCTTTATTTTCATCAAAAGCGACAAATAACTGTGGTATACCTTTCAAACCTTCTGGCACATAGGGCGCAATGTTTTCTATTTCACTATGCGACAAAAAGGTATGTGTAGCTTGTACACTGCCTTCCCAAAGATGAAAAAGCGGCTCTCCCTCAAAGAAAGGGGCAGAAAGAAAAATAGCCTTATTCACAGGCCA
>CAYJOQ010000352.1:0-1167 GCA_964371825.1 uncultured Desulfovibrionaceae bacterium | reverse complement strand
GCGCAAAATTTTTCTTACAGAAAAATTTCGTTAGTCGGCACATGAAAAACAGGTGTAATAGTGTCGATAAATTGCCAAAAAGTCGCATTGCATGCTTTGTTTTCGGCAATTTCTCTAGGTTGACCCTTGCATATTAAGTATACAATTACAAATAGTTGTTTAGTTTTCAGTGCTGACTAAATAAATAAAAACACTCATAGCCCTTGCCAAACACACTTTTATGATTACCTGTGAGAAAGCTCACAGTACCGTGAGACTTTAAATTTTGGAGTACACCATGCCCATAAAAAATGGCGATACCGTACAAGTACACTATACAGGCACCTTAGATGACGGCACAGTTTTTGATTCTTCCGTTGAGCGCGACCCCCTCGAGTTTACCCTTGGAAAGGGCATGCTCATTGCCGGCTTTGAAGCTGCTGTTATGGGTAAGGACGTAGGCGATAAAGTAACTGTAAACATCCCACCTGCAGAAGCCTATGGCGAATCAGATGAAGAACTTATTTTCTCCGTTCCTTTATCAGAAGTTCCAGAACACATCACGCCAGAAGTTGGTATGCAATTGCACCTTTCTAACGAAGATGGCGATATGAATATGACCATTTGCCAAGTGAATGAAGACAGCATTTCTTTAGATGCAAACCACCCTCTTGCAGGAAAAACACTCACCTTTGAGATTGAAGTAATTTCTGTAAAATAAATTACATATATCTAAAACTTGCAATGTGCCGAAAAGAAGCAAATTGTTTCTTTTCGGCACATTGATGTATATAACTTGCAAAGAATATGAATAAGATATTTTTCACACTCTATAATAGTCGATGCTGAACAACACATGAAAATGTGTTGTTCAGAAAGGCACGTTGCCTCCAAATGCCGCTTTGCGGCCGCCAGAAGCAAGTTCTGGCTCATTTTACGGCACGCAAAATTTTTCTTACAGAAAAATTTTGTTAGTCAACACGTGAAAAACAGGTGCAATAGTGTCGAAAAATTGCCAAAAAGTCGCATTGCATGCTTTGTTTTCGGCAATTTATCTGTGAACTATTAATGTGTGAGTGTTTTGTAATCACAATGGTTTGCGTAGTTTTTCAGTGCTGACTATAATAGTCGATGCTGAACAACACATGAAAATGTGTTGTTCAGAAAGGCACGTTGCCTCCAAATGCC
>CAYJOQ010000351.1:0-1199 GCA_964371825.1 uncultured Desulfovibrionaceae bacterium | reverse complement strand
GTTGTAGGTGTTGCAGTTGTAGGTGTTGTGTCACCGCCACCACCGGTTGCTGTAGTTGGTGTTGTACCGCCACCGCCTGTTGCGGTTGTTGGTGTAGTTCCACCGCCACCAGTTGTTGTGGTTGGAGGAGGAAGAATAGCTGCGTTAACCACGATTGTGGCACTGCCGTTTGCTACTATGCTACCAAGGATGTCTAAATCTTTTATAGATTCAAATAGATGCTGTGAAATAGCTGTAACATTATAAGTTCTGCTTCCAACACTGGCAGTGCTTGGAGTGATGGTGGCATTTGTGCCAAAGGAAGTGACGCCACTTGTCCAATTGTATCCAATGTTGTTATTCACTTTAGTTCCAAGGAAAGTAAACATACTGTTTTTAGCAGGTGTGCCATTTAAAGCAGTTGCACTTTGGTTTTGCGTGTAGGTAGCATCTCGTAAACCACTGATGCTCATTCCAGCTCCTCCACGATAAATCCTTGAACCTATGTTGGTTTGACCACTTACATTGTTGTCTTCAATGCTTTCATCTAATGTAGGCTTTGTGGTGATTATGTATCCAATGTTTTTAAAGGTTATATCTCCATTTTCACCGGCAATTAAATTAGCCTCGTTTGGAATGTACAATTCTTGATTTTGGGCTATTTCAATATTACCTGTAGTAAGAAGTTGTAAATTAACGTTTCCTCTTATTCTCCAGTGATCCCTTGTAAATGTAGGTTCCATTTCTCTTCTAAGTATATTATTTATGGCAGTTGAAATATCCGCTGTGGCAGTTGCAAGATCTGTATCTCCAAGTTGCACGCCAACTTGAGTTGTAGAATTATCAATTACCACGGTGGATTGACCAAGTGCAGCATCAGGTAATATATCATCTGGGAATAGTCTGTGTTGATACTTATAAATATTGCCCGCTAAAATATTGCCATCATTTAAGAAGATGTATAGATGCTTATAAGGAGAAGATAAATTTGTAAAAACTTCATCATCCCAAAAATATACAGCTTCATCGGCGCCAACGCCAAATATATTACCTTTAATAGTGCCACCTATTATTTGAGTGATAATAGATGTATCATGTTTTTGGTTTGAAGCGTTTAAAAAAAGGTTAATTTCGACATATTCATGTACAAAATTAGAGCTACCAATAACAGAGCCGTTAACCGTGCCACCTATCATAGTGATATATGCATCACCATAAAC
>CAYJOQ010000350.1:0-1204 GCA_964371825.1 uncultured Desulfovibrionaceae bacterium | reverse complement strand
AGCGGCAGCGCCTATCCCCCCCACGGCGCACCCGGCATTTGGACAGATGATATTAAAGAGCAGCTGCAGGGCAACGCCTATGGGCAGCCACTGCCCATGCCTATGGTCACAGGACAGACGGTTGTTTCTACAGTCTACACCGCCGCAGACGGCGCCGTGCTCACAAGCCATAGCGATGCAGGCATCTATGAAAACACCCTCGTCACCGTCCAAACCGAAACCGCCAGAGGCATATATGTGACAGACTTTTCAATTGCACAAGCGCCCCACCATAATGTCACAATCCCTGTCATTGTGGACGCTGTAGACAATGCTTTAACGCTGGACTTGACCCCCATTGTAGCGCCCTTGGGTGATGGGGTGACATTTGAGCCTCCCGCCGGCGGTGGTATAGATGGCAATATTCTTGGAATTACCAATGCACAGGGCTCTTACGAAATAAAAGTCAAGTCCACCAACTATGAGGATTTCACCATCTCTGTCAATGTCACAAGAACCGATAAAACCATCCCCACCCTCACGGCAAGCGACCTCACCGTGCCCTACACCGGCATTGCGGTAACAAAAGACAGCTTCACCAAGAGCAGTGGCGGCGTTGCGGGTGACTGGACGATTGAGAGTGCCCCCAACCTCACCGCTGCCAACAGTGGCATCCCCGTCACGCTGAAATTCACCCCGACAGGCGATGCTGCAGCAACCCACGAAGTCAACTACATCACCGTCACACTCAACATCAACAAAGCAAAGCCCGAGGGCGCACCCACCTTTGCCACCATCACAAGCGCAGGCAGCACTCTGGCAGACGGCGGTTTAAATCTTGGCACGCTCACCGGCGGCACCATCCATTGGGACGATGTGACAAGCACGAAAGTCGAGGCCGACCGCGCCTTTGGTTGGACATTCACCCCGAGCGACACAGCCAACTACACCGTTTTGACCGGCTCGCATGTGTTCTTCACCACCCCGTCCAGCGGCGGTGGTGCAACAACGCCTGAGAATGTAGTTGATTCAGAAGAACCACTCACAAGCGACGATTTCAAGGAGCTTGCAGAGAGTGGCGATAGCCTGACCGTCAACGGTGATGATGAGATCGAAGCCGAGTTCGACACAGCGGCGTTGGATGCAATCTTAGACGAAGCCGAGGGCAAGACGGTTGAGTTCATCGCAAAAGAGGCTGACCCCGCCGATGTAAACGATGCACAGA
>CAYJOQ010000349.1:0-1226 GCA_964371825.1 uncultured Desulfovibrionaceae bacterium | reverse complement strand
GTATAATGGCGGCAATGCCCTTTGTAAGCCCCAAAGGTGCGAGCCATGCGCCTGTGGTGATTTCGGCAATGGAAACGGAAGCCCCAAACCAAATAAGGCCATTGGAAAAGGTGGAAGTTTTTTCTGTGCTCATGTGTGTATCCTGTGTGTTTAGGTGTATGTTATAGGGAAAGATATGTTTCCCTTTATTCCATTGAGTAATTAAAAAGTTAGGTGAAAAGAATTCTTATCCCAATAAGAATAAGAATAGTGCCTCCTATACAATTGGCATTGTTGGCAATAATGCGAAATTTTTGAGCTATAAGCTTAGTGCACTGCATGGCAAGAATAGTGGTAATAAAGCAAATAATTCCTATCAAAATAGATGGATAAAGTATTTCATAGTTCAGAGATGCAAAGGAAATACCGACTGCCATGGCGTCGAGGCTGGTGGCAACGGCCAAAAGTATTAAGGCTGTTCCTGCAGTGGGGATGTTTTCTTCCTTTTCTTCGTCTTCCTTATTTCCTTGCCATTGTTCGTAAATCATCTTTGCCCCTATGGCGCAAAGCAAAGTGAAGGCGATGTACTTTGCGTAATCGGCAACAGAGCTTTGAAAATGTACCATCAGCATCCAACCGAGAACGGGCATAAGGAACTGGAAAAAACCAAAATATGAAGACATACGAAAAATATGCTTCCAACTATTAAAACCCTTTAGACTTGTGGCAAGAGCCACGGAAAAGGCGTCCATGGAAAGGGCAAGGGCTAATATAAAAATTTCTGAAGTTGTCATATATTTGTGAGTGGAAAAAGTTAAAAATAAAAAAATACCCTAAAGTCACCGGGGGAAAAGGTCAATAAAAAAGTGTTCTTTTAGGGAGCTTCCTTTTTATCCTCTTTTAAAGGCACTAAAGGGGAAAACCAAGGGATAAATCCCTAGTTTTTTCCCCTTTAGAATACCCCTTTCCTTACCCTTTGCGTTCGCCGTTTGCTTCACTACGTTCAGCTTATAGCATCTTGCAAAATTAAGTTCTTTTGTTATAGTAGAGTAGCTTTTATTTGTCTAAAACTATCGCAAAAGCAACGTCATTCTGAGGAGGGATGGAACATCACGACGTGAGAATCCATATCACCGTTAACTCAAATCAAAGGAAGGATGGAACATCCTGACGTAAATAAAATAAAAACCCTTTACGGTAGGTTGTCCCAACCTCCCTAATAAGGTGCTGACAGTGATGTGGATTCT
>CAYJOQ010000348.1:0-1237 GCA_964371825.1 uncultured Desulfovibrionaceae bacterium | reverse complement strand
GAAGACTTATACTGCTCTTGATTCTTGAGTATTTCAACACACTGATCAGACAAAGGGACTCGGTGTTCTTTTTTCATTTTCATTTTTTCAGCGGGAATTCGCCATTCTTTTTTATCAAAGTCAATTTCATCCCATTCAGCTTTTCTTATTTCTCCGGGGCGACAAAAAGTGTAAGCACTAAAAAGGAGGACATTTTTCATCCTTAGAGTTGGATATTCAAAAATGTTTTTCATAAGCAAAGCAATTCCGCTTTCATCTGTAATAGATGCTCTTGGAACTGGCTTTTTGGAGCTTAGGATAGCGCGTAAATCTTGGATGGGAAGCGGTGGGCAATAGTTTGACGCAATGGCAAAAGAAAATATATTCTTAATAATTCCATGGGTACGTTTGGCGGTTTCAGTATGTCCTTGTCTTTCAATACCTTTAAGTATAAGAATAATGTCTTGTATTTGAATGCTTTTAATTTGCATATTTCCAATCTGAGGAAAAATATACGCTTTCAATCGTTGAACCACAGTTTCAGTGTGTGTTGGTTTCCATTCTTTTTCTTTTTTATCTAGCCATTCGTTGGCCACGTCTTCAAATGTTATCGGCGTGGTTTCTAGCTTGGACTCTTTTGGATTGGTGCCGGCTATAGCTTCTGTTCTTATTGTTTTTGCTTTATCGCGAGCCTCTTCCAAACCTATAAATGGGTACTCTCCAAGTGTCATTTCACTTCTGGTGTTGTTAAATAGATACTTAACTCGGAAATATTTGCGACCGGTAGGCATAATGTGAATATATAAGCCGTACAAATCTGTTAATTTATATGGTTTATCTTTAGCCTTACTTTTTGTAATTTTCATAGCAGTTAATTGTGGCATAATAATCACCCTTTTTTAAATTTTATTAGCTAAGGCAAGACGTGCGTATTTTGCTTAGAACTGTAGCAATGAGCCACCAGATTAAACGTCTTGCTAAAAGCAAAAACTTGCTTTTCCTTCTTCTTAGTTTGGAAAAAATAAAAATCAAGAGTGTGAAGTAAAATATTTACGTTTATTTTTCTAGAAATTTAGCATGGTTACAATTTTCCCCATTTTTTTCTCAATATTTCCCCATCTTCCCCATATTTTCCCCAAAATGATGTAGATTTAGATGGACAACCTTGGACTATATCGGACAAACTGAGAATTTCTTTCTAAACGATTAAAACAAAAAAATCCGATGTTTATATCACAAAACATCGGATTTTATTTGA
>CAYJOQ010000347.1:0-1242 GCA_964371825.1 uncultured Desulfovibrionaceae bacterium | reverse complement strand
CAACGGAGATAATATTATTGCTAAAGGGGTGTAGGTTAATAATTTCATTGAAGGTGATATCTCCTTTATCGACATTGGCGCGTATTCCGCCACCGTTGATAATGGCTACATCGGTGTCGAGGATTTCACGATAAGCATCGGTGATAAAATTGCCGAGGTTGGTTTCTCCCATTCTTGCAAGAGGTTCGTCGCCTTTGCTCATAAGGAGTTCATATTCGGTATAAGCCACATTTTTTTCTAAAATTGCTTTAAACTCGTCCTTGATGGTATCGACCAAGGCTTGAACTTCGGCGTCTTTTTTTGTGTATGAACCGTTTTGCCCCACGAGTACCGCCACAATGTCTTCTTTATCGGACTTGTTTGGATCGATGGTGACTTGACCGATGGCGTTTAGTTTAGTGCCTGTTTGTGACAAAATAACGTCATTACCGGCTTTATCCTTATAAATTTCCCCTTCGATAACGGAATGAGAATGACCGTCGAGCACGACGTCAAAGCCTGTGGTATTTGCAATAAGATCGGTCGAACGCCAAGGTTTTGAAACGGCATCGATGCCCATATGTACAAGACCCACCACATATTCTGCCCCGTCTGCCAAGGCCATATCTATGCTTTTTTGTACATTTTTATAAAGTTTTTCTCCACTTTTGTCTTCTTCAAAACCATAGATAAAATTGCCTTTTCCGTCTTGGAAATATTGCACACTGGCCTTTGTGAGGGATTCGGGCGTACTGACACCCACAAAAGCTATATCTACACCGTTAATGGTGTGGATTTCATAACCTGAAAAAACAGATTCCTTATCTCTCAAATCCATAAAGTTGGAAGAAACAACTTCTGCTTCAAGCATGTCGGTCAACTCAAACATGCGAGGAATTTGGTAGTCAAACTCATGGTTTCCAAGCACAAAATAATCATAATCCACAGCATTCATGAGTTTAATGATGGCTTCCCCTTGGGTAAGCATGGCCACGCTAGCCCCTTGCACCGCATCGCCTGCATCCACAAGAATAACATTATCTTCGCCATATTTTGCTTCCATGTCATTCTTATAGGCGGCTAGACCGGCATAACCGATATTGTCATCAATGCCTGCGTGTACATCGTTTGTATGCAAAATAATAATCGGTCGTTGCATGCTCATAGCAGACATCAGCATAGGTGCGGGGTCTTGCGGGGTGCAGGCCGTCCAAAGGAGCGAAGACGCGATCAACGACAAAGAAAGAAAACGATTTTTCATAA
>CAYJOQ010000346.1:0-1250 GCA_964371825.1 uncultured Desulfovibrionaceae bacterium | reverse complement strand
CTCCTTTGTCCGCTTAAACAATGCTAACAGAATGTTAAACGACAACGATAAAAACATAACTTACGAGAGCTTAAGCGAGGTGGAAAAAGCCGCCGTCAGTGGTGGTGCCTTTGGCGCAGTCTTAACACAGGACGAAGTCAATTCTTTAGTGGGCAATGGGGAAGACAATTTAAAAGAACATGCCGACAATGTTAATTTCACCCTTGATGCAAGCAAAGTTGTGCTGTCCACCCAAATAAACAACGGTGTTATAGAGGGCAGTAATGTGGGCGTTGGCAACTTCTATGAAAATAGAGAGCGCCAAGGCGGGCAAATCCCAACCCAAGACTGGAAACTAACCTTGTTAGACGAAAGCAGAGAGTGGTTCTCTGTGCGAAACCTAAACATCAGCGGCAGAGTTGCCACATATGACTATGAAGATGCCAAAGTTGGAGAAAATGAGTACATAAGCGCCATCGTGGTTAGTGGTAAGGAAATTTTATACTATGGAAAGATATTGAGTTTAAATGGTAGAGAGAGCAATGGAACAGACCTTACATTTGTATTACCCGAAAACATAGACACCAAGGGTAGTGTGCAAATCCTATTTGCCAACGAAAAAGAGAGTGGAACTTTTGCCCCTAATCAGTCTTGGTGGTTCAGCCACCCGGTACTTACAGCGCAAACTCCATATCAGCCACAAAATTTGAGCTTTAATGAAGGAGAAATCACTAAGGCTCTTGGAGATGTACCATTTAAACAAGAAGTGCAAAATGCGAGCGGCACTGTGACTTACGCAAGTAGTAATACAAGTATTGCAACCGTTGATGAAAACAGCGGTGAAGTGACTATAGTTGGCGCAGGGGAGACAACCATTTCTGCGAGTACGCCAAACACCGATGAACTGCTAGCTGGCTTTGCAAGCTATAAGCTTGTAGTTAAGGGTCGCAGTCTTGGGCTTACTTGGAGTGATACCCAGCTTACTTATAACGGCGAAACCCAAGCTCCAACGGCAAGTATAACAGGTGTTATGGACAGCAATAACGACGGCACGCCCGACGATGTTCGTGTGGAAGTTACCGGGGGCGAAACAAACAAGGGTGACAATTACATGGCAACTGCAACCTTAGCCGGTGAAGATGCAGAACAATACAGTTTGCCTCAGGAGAATACAACGGCTTATTCCATAGCTCCAAAGAGCGTTACGGTGTCCGCCGGAACTTTTGAACTTACAAAGGTGTATGACGGAAATACCAATGCCGGCAGTGGCA
>CAYJOQ010000345.1:0-1250 GCA_964371825.1 uncultured Desulfovibrionaceae bacterium | reverse complement strand
GAACCAAGACAGCTTTTTCTACTGCATTGTCAAAAAAAAAGCAATAATTTAATCTACAAGAACGCACATAACCACAAAGATAGTTACAATCTAAATCGTTGCATAGTTATGAATAAGTGTTTATCATGCGCCATCTATCATCACTTCAGTGTAACACCAGTAAACTCGGAATTAATCATGCTTAATATTTTTCTGACCCTCATTCCTGTTTTCGGAATTATTCTCATCGGAGCTTTTTCGGAGTATAAAAAATTTTTACCGGAAGATGCCGCCAAAAGCATTAATCTTTTTGTTTACTGGTTTGGCCTGCCCATGCTTCTTTTTTATATCATGGCTACAACCACAGCCGAACAGCTTTCCTTTGGGGGCATGTTAGGAAACATGGCAGGGATGTTTGTGGTACAAATCAGCATCACTCTGCTTTTCTTATTCCTCAAAGTTTCATGGAAGGAAAGCCTTATGGCAGGCCTTGTGGCTTGTTTTGCCAACGCTTCTTTTATGGGAATACCTATCATTCAATTACTCTATCCCGATAACCCACAAGTTTTGACCATAGCCGGACTTTCCACCGTTGTTCTCACCGTGCATCTCATTACTACCGATGTTTTACTCACCTTAAGTAATAGCATGAATCAAGAAAAATTACGCATTACGGAGATTTTGCACATCATCGCCAAAAGCCTTTATTCTAATCCTGCTTTAATCGCTGTTTGCGCAGGGATTTTGGTCGGCCCTGTCGCCTTGCCGTTTCATAAATCTTTGTTGGAAATCGGTAAAATGATTGGCACAACCGCCGCTCCTTGCGCTCTTTTTTGTATGGGGATAACCCTGTATAGACAATTGAAAGCCGTGCGTGACGGACATAAAAGTCCAAAGGGATCCGCACGTCTCATCATCATCCTTTTATTTGCAAAACTCTTTATGACACCCTTTTTTGTGGCTCTCTTAATATATATGTTTAATGGAAAAACACTCGACTATATTGTCATGCCTATAGTTTCTGCTGTGCCTACCGCTGTTATATGTAGCATAATCGCGCTCAAACATAACACTTTTATAAACATGAGCGCCAATACAACTCTTATAGGAACTATTATTTCCCTTTTTACTCTCCCCATAGTAATCCGACTTATCACAGGAAGCGGCTTGTAGATATTGTAAGGAATGAGTACTACTTAACAACGTTACACAAACACAAAATAAAACTAACGCCACCCTCGGGGAAAAGGTGGCGCTTCGTTTTAGAGGAA
>CAYJOQ010000344.1:0-1299 GCA_964371825.1 uncultured Desulfovibrionaceae bacterium | reverse complement strand
TTATATTTGCAAATATGACTATTTGCGTTATATGTACTACTTAGTCGGTACTGAATAGCTGCACAAGACTTGTAAAAGCATCATAGAACACATATGAGATAAGTGCTATTCACATTATAGACTGCTCAATGTTCCTTTGGAACATTGAGAGTGCTGACAAAGTCAGTACGACCGATAAATCAAGAGTAGGCGGAGCTTTGCTTCGCCGTTAAGCGATTGATTTTCGTGCCTTTCCGCTTGGCAGCTATGCTGACAATAGCGGCGCAAACGCCACAAAGTGGGGTTTGTCATCAGTCTGAATGTTCCTTTGGAACATTTGGTAAATAACAAAACTAAGGTACTATGTACCTTACAATGTATGTTTATAAAATTTATGGATACATTCCATAAGTATAACTTTAATCAGGAGATATTCATGCCTTTTAAAGCATTACTTGCCATGTTACTTTTTGTTGGTTCACTCTTTGTCATTGCTATTCAAGATGCTGATGCTGCCCGTTTTGGTGGTCGAAAATCCTTTGGTAGCAAACCATCTATGCAGCGCTCTACAACAGCTCCGACCAAACAGCAACCAGGTACAACACAAGCAGCCCCAGGAGCAACCACACAAGCGAAAAAACCCGGCCTCCTTGGCGGTATGGGTGGCATGCTTGGCGGTCTTTTAGCTGGCTCACTTCTTGGTGCATTGCTTTTTGGTGGTGATTTTGACGGCGGCGGCATAATGGATATTTTACTCATAGCTGGGCTCCTCTTTATTGCCTTTAAGCTCTTTTCACGCTTTAAAGGAGGTGCGCGGCCTGCCGCACAAATGGCTGGATCTTATGGGGCAGCCCAAGGAGGCAATCAAGCGCCTAGTGGAATGCAATACCAATCTCAACAATCACAAAATGATACATGGTCAAATTTACAACAAAACGCACAAAGTCATGCCTCTACTAGCCCACAAGTTCCCGCTGGATTTGACGTTGAAGACTTTTTAAAAGGTGCAAAAATGGCCTTTAATCGCTTACAAGCATCTTGGGATAAACGTGATATAGATGATATTGCTTTATTTACAAGCCAAGCTGTACTCAATGAAGTGAAGTTACAACTTGCTGAAGACCCAAACCCAAGTCAAACGGAAGTGTTGCTTGTAAATGCACAATTACTCAGCGTTAAAGAAGAAAATAACGAACAATTAGCAACTGTATATTTTGACGTTTTAATGCGTGAAGATGCAGGCAAAGATACAACACAAGTGCGTGAAGTATGGCACTTTATACGTCCTATTAGTGACGGTAGTTGGAAGCTTGACGGCAT
>CAYJOQ010000343.1:0-1303 GCA_964371825.1 uncultured Desulfovibrionaceae bacterium | reverse complement strand
CCTAAATGACGGAAAGAAAAATTTTCTATAACGATGCTAGCGAGCCAAAATAAGGTTTCTAGAATTCGTAACGGAACTTAATATTACCAACATGCGAACTTTGATCGCTACCAAAGCCGCCGCTATAGCTCACACCCATGCTGAAATTGCCATTTTGCCATTCTAGTCCAAGATTTGTGAGGAAGGTTGTGTCGTCTTCTGTCACAACAGTGTCGAAGTTTGAGCCAAGAGCTTGTATGCTTGAATCAAAGTCAGATCCAGTCAAGTTTTGACGTATACCAAGTCCAGCACTAGGACGTAATACACCAAAACTTGTATCGTATTGTCCTTGCCATGTCACCATAAGATTTGCGTAGAGAGCTGAGAAGCTATCGTTAGCTATATGCATGTCATAAACATCAGAAGAGGCAAAATCAATTGTGATATCGTCGTTTTGGCTATAAAGATAGGAAAGTCCAAATTCTGGCACGATGATATTATTCTCATTGATTTCATAAACATAACCTGTATTTACAGCCATATAGAAAGCTTGAGAATTGAAATTATCTTCTGCGTATAATAGTGGAGAAATCATATAATCCATATCATTTTCGCCAAAACTTAGAGCCATAGTTCCAGATACATACCAATTAGAATTGATGAAATAATCTGCATTTGCTGCTAAAGTAATGTCTGTTGAATCTGCAATTAAACCGTCTTGGCCGTCAGTTGCAGAATCACTAAAGTCTAAAGCAAAGCCAACATTGAATTTATCGGATATTGCTTTTTCTCCGCCTAAAGTCATGCCCTTAGTGTGTGTGCCGAAATTGTATTCACTATTTCC
This sequence comes from uncultured Desulfovibrionaceae bacterium, assembly GCA_964371825.1. Taxonomy (GTDB): domain Bacteria; phylum Desulfobacterota; class Desulfovibrionia; order Desulfovibrionales; family Desulfovibrionaceae; genus CAYJAD01. The sequence continues at coordinate 480 of CAYJOQ010000343.1, read as the reverse complement.
TGAATAGCCAGCATAAGCATCTAAATAGATTGCCCATTTATTTTCTTGGTAGCTAGGAGCATAAGTTATCATATCGCCTGCTAAAATCACGCCTTGTTCATAGGCTTTTTGAGAAACTTGTTTCAAGTTTTTAGCCATACGTTTTTCAATCATCTTATTGATTTTTCTATTTGCTAATCTTGTAGTTTTATTATGTACATTGCCTACAGAAAGCTTTGTTAATTGCACAGGCGAAACTGTGTCTTCATTCACATTTCTGCTAAGACTTACTGTTGGCTTTCCTTGAACACTATTATCAAGATTTGCTATAAGGAAAGGTACTTCTGCAATAGCATTTTGTATTGTTCCTAAGATTACATCAGGAGAAGAACCACCAGAAGAACTTGTAGTGTAATTGACTACCATATCAGTGACTTCGTATTTTGTATCGTATTCAAAACCTTGTGCCTTTGTTCCTGGACGAAGAATCAATGTAGAATC
>CAYJOQ010000342.1:0-1305 GCA_964371825.1 uncultured Desulfovibrionaceae bacterium | reverse complement strand
AACCTGCGACTCTCTGCTTAAAAGGCAGGTACTCTACCGACTGAGTTAACACCCCGAAATTTCGGCTTGCTTTATAGAAAAATCCTATAACTCGGTAAGTGGATGGTGGGGTGTGCAGGATTCGAACCTGCGACTCTCTGCTTAAAAGGCAGGTACTCTACCGACTGAGTTAACACCCCATTCCGTTCGCGAAAATATAAATAGCTCAACAGACCATAAGTGTCAAGCAAAAAAATGAAAAATATAATGTTTTTTTATCTAAATACAATATCATTTATTAATTCAGTACATTACAAACTATATTTTTCAATATTTCTTTTGACATACTGCTACCCCTTACTGTATACTATTGATGTCATTTTAGAAAAGAACGATTTCTATTTCAAATTTCACCTATGGGATATCTTCAATTATGAAAATAAAAGCATTCGCCAGTATTGTTTTATTTCTTTTATCACTCTTTTGTTGCACCTACATTTTCGTATCGATGAACAGTGATTATATATTGAGGAAATTTAGTAGCTATGTTCAAACAATTTCCGGATCTCCACTTTATATGGAAAAATTGCCAAGCATTAGTTTCTTTCCAAAACCGGCAGTGAATCTTGCAAAATCCTCTTGGGGGGATGATTATTGTCGCCTAACCTTTGACAGTGCTAAGCTTGAAATATCCCTATTACCACTTTTATGGGGATCCATAGAGTTTCCTAGTATAAAAATTGATAAAATGCGTTTTTTTATGAATACCCGAGACGATTTTGCAGATATGTACGATTCAAGAAAGATACCCTATTCTGCAAAAATCGTACGTCAAGAAACCGAAGAACTAAAAAAATACAACATTACTCCTCTGCTAAAGACTTTACTCCTGCATGGCTCAAAAGACATTACCTTATCTGACAGCTCATTTGTAGTCAGAGAAGATGAGAATATGTTTTATTTTGACGGCGTTAATCTTGACCTCATCAATTTATTTGAAGGCGAAACAGCTGAGCTCAACCTTCTTGGCACCCTCTCCCACTCTACCCACTTGACCCAGTACGATAAATATAACACGCACATTAAGGCAAATATAGATTTTACTGTGCTCAATAACACTGTCGATGTAAATATGAAAAATATACAGTTTACTCCTTATGACGGTTTCAATTTTAAAGATCCGGTTTCGCTAACCGCAAAGGCAAAATTAAAACTGAGCCCACTCCTCTTTACAGAATTAGAGGGTGACATGCTAGGATCATTTGTTAAACTTAATTTTAAGGGTATCAATAATCTAACCGCCACAAACGGAGAAATTAAACTTAC
>CAYJOQ010000341.1:0-1310 GCA_964371825.1 uncultured Desulfovibrionaceae bacterium | reverse complement strand
TTTTTACAATTTTCACAAAATTATACTGAAAAAGTAATTGTGCAGGACTCTTTATATTGACAAATGCTCTCAAATTTACAAACATATAATATCTTAGATGATGTAGCGTGTAAGGTATTTTAGCTGAGCGAGCCTTTGAAAAAAATGCGTGGAAACACGTTTTTTAAGGTTTAACTATGTAGTCAGCACTAAAAAACTAAACAACTATTTGTAATTGTACACTTAATATGCTGGAGCAAACTAGGAAAATTGCCAAAAACCAAGCATGCAATGCGACTTTTTGGCAATTTATCGACACTATTACACCTGTTCTTCATGTGCTGACTAACGAAATTTTTCTGTAAGAAAAATTTTGCGCCACGTAAAATAAGCCAGAACTTGCTTCTGGCGGCCGCAAAGCGGCATTTGGAGTGGGCGTGCCTTTCTGAACAACACATGAAAATGTGTTTTTCAGCATCAACTATGTAAAGATTGAAAGATGTTTCACTTAGTACAATCGTATAACCAAAAGGAGTTCATATGCAAGTAGCCTCTACGCCTGAAAGTATTACCCCTATTAATGTTGGTGATGTAATTCCCAATAGTTATCTTGTCGGAATGGATGGAAAAGAGCTTTCCTTACATGAAATTACGCATGGTCATGCTGCTGTGATTATTTTTTATCGAGGTTCGTGGTGACGTTTTTGTCTCACGCAGTTAGCGGGAGTAAATAGTATTTATGACACTTTACAAAGTCGTGGGTATACTGTGGTAGGCATTTGCCCTGATACTATTCAAGGTCTTGAAGATGTAAGCACCAGTAGAAAGTTACAATACCCCTTATATTCAGATGCAAGCATGCAAACTGCTACAGAATTTGGACTTGCCCATCATGTGGATGATGCTACAGTTCAAATGTACAAAGAGCAGCATAAAATAGATTTAGAGGCTGCCTCAGGGCATACACACCACAATTTGCCTGTACCGGCGGTTATTGTTGTAGATACTAGCAATCGTGTGCAATTTACGTATATTAATCCAGATCATAAAGTGCGGTTAAGCGTAGAAGAACTTTTGCAAGTTACAGCGTAATGATGCATTTGCATAATGTCCAATAAGTCAGCATTGAAAAACAAACATGCTGAAATAATAATTTTTTATAGTTCAAGTGAAATGAAAAAATCACCAGAAACAAGAGCATTGAATGCGCATTTCTGGTGATTTTTGATATATAAAGGGGGATTGAGCGGGCGTGCCATTCTGAATAATAAGAGTTCTGCACAATTACTTTTTCAGTATAATTTTGTGAAAATTGTAAAAAAGTTTTCAAA
>CAYJOQ010000340.1:0-1318 GCA_964371825.1 uncultured Desulfovibrionaceae bacterium | reverse complement strand
GTAGGTCAACAATTGCGAGCGTAGCCTTGCCCGAAGGGTGCGAAGCATAGCCGTTGGGTGAGCTTGCGAACCTTACGGATACAGAGAGCAACGCGAAGCAATCCATAAAATTTTCGTCAAAAGGTAAATATGGTAATATGTTGATTTACTTAAAATAAAATTATATATAATTAACTTTGAAAGTGATATGCATTATTTTTATTATCTTACGAATTATACATAGATAATCAATATTTGTCAAATATAAGGGCTTACAATACAAGGGCTTGCGCTTTCAGGGCAAACTCACGGCAAAGACGCACGCCGCCACAAATCAAAACCCCATGGCACATACTCTATTGCTACGCAAACGGCACGACAGGTGGTGGCTATACATACACTCAATGACAAGTAAACTGTCAAGGCAGAGCAACAATGAGTGATTTTCATGTGCCGCTTTGCGCCCTGATACCACACAGTCACGGGCATATGCTGACCAAGGGCAAACACGAAACTGCACCCTCCTTGACCAGATGCTTACACGGTGGCGACACCATATGTACCCACTACGAGCATCAAATAGCACTCTCGTTGACAAGGTATGACACAGTCACGTCACCCATACTGACACCATGCATCCTTCAAACGGCATAAATTCACGCCACTTTGCCCAATCTTCAGTTCGAAGCCCAGCCTACGTTTTGTATAGACGCTTCGCTTTATATACTGCACGGCTGGTGAAGGGTAACCCCCTTCAAACCCCAAGTATCATCAAAACCGTGATGTAGTGAGATTATGATAAGTCGTTTGCATCACCAAAGGTACAGCTCTTTTGAAAACATAAGGCAAGACACACCGGCGGCTTCAATCCTTTTGATTGTTAATGACATAGAATAATCCTCCTTATCTTTAAGCAGAGGGTCAAAAAGTGTAATATACAAGGAAGACAAAGTTTTTTGTGAAGGAAGTGCCGCTTAGGCGCACGATATCCATAAGGTTCGTTCCTTACCTAACGGCTACAAGCCTTCGGGTCGGACTCTTATGGTACTTGACCGTAATAAAAAACAAGCCCTTCTAAAGCGGGCGATGTAGATTGCACTTTTAGGCCGCCTGCTGGGTAAGTTTTTTGGTGTGAACTCACCACTATATATACCCAGAAAATTAGCCAGACAAGAGGGGATTTTTTTAGTTTCCATCGGACGACCCCACAGAATGAGGGCAAAAGAAAAACCGCAAAGCCTGTATGTACAAGACTTTGCGGTCAAATTTGGATTATTTTGTTGCTACTTATGGCGGAGAGGGAGAGATTTGAACTCTCGATACAGGTTTAAGCCCGTAT
>CAYJOQ010000339.1:0-1335 GCA_964371825.1 uncultured Desulfovibrionaceae bacterium | reverse complement strand
AGGCTGAGCATGGCCATCATTTGGGCTTGCATATCTGTCGGAAAGCCGGGGTGAGGTCTCGTACTGAAATCAACCGCCCGTAATATATCAAATTTCTTTCTTGCAGTGACACAATCCCCGTCTTGAACAAGCTCTATGCCACATTCCATAAGCTTAGAACAAAGGGCTTCCATCTCATGATAAGGACAACCCTCCACAATGATTTCTCCCTCGGTCATGCCGGCGGCGATAAGATACGTTCCCGCTTCGATACGGTCGGGCATAATGGCGTAAGGGCTTTCACATTTCAAGGAAGAAACCCCTTGTATTTTGATGCAAGGCTGTCCTGCACCTTCGATCTTAGCCCCACAAGCGTTTAAAAAATTCGCCAAATCCACAATTTCAGGCTCACGCGCGGCATTTTCTAAAATGGTTTCCCCTTCTGCAAGGCAAGCGGCCATCAAAATATTTTCCGTTCCTCCCACTGTGGGAAAGTCAAAATGGATATGCGCTCCACGAAGTTTTTCACAACGCCCCTTAATATAGCCACCGTCAAGGGTAAATTCTGCACCCATTTTTTCAAGGGCGGTTAGATGTAAATCCACAGGACGAGCACCGATTGCACATCCCCCCGGCATGGCAACACTCGCTTCTCCGAGACGAGCAAGCAAAGGTCCGAGGCATAAAACAGAAGCACGCATGGTTTTAACAAGCTCATAAGGAGCTTCCGAATAAAGCTCGCTCATAGGATTGACTTGCATACAATTATTTTCAAATTCTACTTGAAAACCAAGTGTTTCGAGAAGTTTAGCCGTCGTGTGAATGTCCCTGAGATTAGGAACATTGGTATAATTGATTGTGTCGCTAAAGAGTATGGAGGCGAATAAAATTGGCAGTGCGGCGTTCTTAGATCCACTTACTTTTACCTTACCTTTGAGGGCAACGCCACCCTCCATAATCAAACTATCCATGAGCACTCCGAAATTAATTTTAATTTTTTTGAAAAAAAAGCTTGACCAAATTAAATCTTTAGCATAAAAATCATCTTCTACGGCGGATGTAGCTCAGTTGGTAGAGCACCTGGTTGTGGCCCAGGTTGCCGAGGGTTCAATCCCCTTCATTCGCCCCATATTTACCCGAACATTTTAGGATGTTCGGGTTTTTTGTTGTTTAAAGCCTGTTTTATTTTTGATTATGAATGATAATCACTTGATTTTTTGGTAACAGTTTTTGTTTTCTTATGGTTGTTTTTATTTTCCGTGTTTGCCGTATGTTAGAAGTCTATGTTTAGCGCCAGTCCTAACGGGCAATGATCCGAGCCGTATACATTATTTTCAATCCATGCGTCGGCGATAT
>CAYJOQ010000338.1:0-1402 GCA_964371825.1 uncultured Desulfovibrionaceae bacterium | reverse complement strand
GGCGATAATGTTGTTGAAGTTCGCGCAACCAATGGTGATACTTTCCTTGGTGGTGAAGACTTTGACCAACGCATCATTGACTTCTTGGTTCAAGAATTCAAAAAAGATAATGGCATAGACTTAGCCCAAGACCGCATGGCCCTTCAGCGCCTTAAAGAATCTGCCGAAAAGGCAAAGAAAGACCTTTCCACATCTATGGAAACTGAAGTCAACTTGCCCTTTATCACTGCAGATCAAAATGGCCCCAAGCACTTATTGGTAAAGATTTCACGCACCAAGCTTGAGCAATTGGTAGAAGACCTTGTAGAGCGCACCATTGAGCCTTGCCGCAAAGCCCTTGCCGATGCCGGTCTTTCATCTTCTGAAATTGACGAAGTTGTACTTGTGGGCGGCATGACCCGTATGCCCCTTGTACAAAAGAAAGTTGGCGAATTCTTCGGTAAAGAGCCTAACCGCTCTGTAAACCCCGATGAAGTTGTTGCCATGGGTGCAGCCATTCAAGGCGGCATCTTAGCTGGTGATGTGAAGGATGTGCTCTTACTTGACGTAACGCCTCTTTCCCTTGGCATTGAAACCATGGGCGGCGTATTTACACGACTTATTGAGCGCAATACTACCATTCCAACACGTAAAAGCGAAACCTTCACCACCGCTGCCGACAATCAACCTTCAGTTTCCATTCACGTATTGCAAGGTGAACGCCCCATGTCTAGCGACAATATGACTCTTGCTCGCTTTGACCTTACAGGCATTCCCCCAGCACCACGTGGTGTGCCACAAATTGAAGTGTCTTTTGATATTGACGCCAACGGCATTGTAAACGTGTTTGCTAAAGACCTTGGTACTGGCAAAGAACAATCTATTCAGATTACGGCATCTTCAGGCCTTTCCGAAGATGATATTCAACGCTTAGTACGTGAAGCCGAAGCTCATGCCGGCGAAGACAAGAAAAAGCAAGAGCTTATTGAAGCACGTAACCATGCAGACAGCCTCATTTATGGCACAGAAAAAAGCCTTAAAGATCTTGGTGAAAAAGCTGATGCCGCTGTTAAAGGCGATATTGAGCAAAAGATTGCAGCCTTACGTACCCTTATGGGCGGTGAAGATGCTGATGCCATTAAAGCAAGCACCGAAGAGTTAGCACAAGCTTCACACAAGCTTGCCGAGCAACTCTATCAACAACAAGGTGCCGGTGCTGAAAACGCTGGTGCAGGCCCAGATGGTGCCGGTGCACAAGCTTCAGATTCAAAGCAAGACGATGATGTTGTGGATGCTGAGTACACAGAAGTAAAAAAATAATCGTCAGCATCAACTAAATAATACAGGGGAGAGAACAATATTCTCTCCCCTGAGAGTGTTGACAAAGTCAACACGACCGATAAATCAAAAGTAGGCGCAATTT
>CAYJOQ010000337.1:0-1406 GCA_964371825.1 uncultured Desulfovibrionaceae bacterium | reverse complement strand
GAAAAGAGGCGTTCTACTTGAAAGGGAGAAAGGCCAATGCCTGTGTCACTCACAGCAAAGCGGCAATTGAGCATGTTTTCGCTTTCTAAACTACCCTCTATTTTCAAAGAGACTTCACCGTTATCAGTAAACTTAATGGCATTACTAATCAAATTAAACAGAACTTGCCGTACGCGCAAGGAATCGCCAAGCAATAATAGCGTGTCATATTCACCTGATTCAACCTTTAAGCTCAAACCTTTTTCCAAGCTTGCAGGGCCATATAAATCTTTAATATCTTGGCAAATATTCTTAAGGACAAAGGGATGTTTTTCCATTTCTAATTTGCCGGCTTCAATTTTGGAAAAATCGAGAATATCGTCAATAATCCGCATGAGATTATTAGCGGAAAAAACTGTTTTTTTCACATAATCTTCTTGTGTTTCCGTCATAGAAGTCTGCTCTAAAAGGTGCAAGAGCCCTAAAATGCCATTCATCGGCGTGCGAATTTCATGGCTCATGTTGGCCAAAAACTCTCCTTTGGTTTTGGCACTTTGCTCAGCCAACTCTTTGGCATGACGCAATTCTTGCTCGTTATCGGCAAGTTCTTTTAACATGGTCTTTTGTTCGCGTAAATCTCTGAAATAGACAATGAGACCGTCTTTCCCTTGGTAAGAAGTGCGCACAATATAAAGCTCCACCGGGATTTCTTCACCGGTGACGACATTTAAGCAAGTAGTATCTGATCTGACCTTGCCGAGGGCATAACCAATTTCTATTTGCTTTTTTACATAATCGGTCGAAAGTGTTCCGCAAGGTTGATATTTAGGGTGTATTTTATGAAAGTTTTTAATATACTCTTCACTTGTTTCAAAACCAAAGAGGGTGGCTGATTCCAAATTACTATAAATAAGAGTGTTGGAACTATCCCAAAAGTTGACTCCCATGGGCATGGAATCAAGCATAATGGTGTTACGCAGTTCAGATTCTTTCAGAAGTTCTTGAGCTTTTTTTACTTCCCGCAGATCTTTAACATAAGAAATGATAATATCTTCATCACCTAATTTAGTGTGGATAATGATAATTTCAGTGGGGATAAAGTTGCCCTCAGTGTCATTATGAAGCCATTCAAAACGAGTATAGCCATCTCTGAGCACATCACGATGGTTTTGAGCCACCGCCTCCATTGAATCTCGCCCATCAGGCTGGTAAGGAGGTGAAGCGTTCTTAAAATTAGCCATGTAATCTTCTTTGGTATCAAATTTAAAGATACGCAAAGTTTCTTGATTACAATTAACTATTTTACCTTCTAAGCTCCAAAACGTAATACCCAAAGGCAAATGATCAGTTATAATTGTGTTGAGATCTTTTTCAATTTTTTCTTTTTGTAGCTCTAAAATCTCTGTTATATCAGTTATAATTGACAA
>CAYJOQ010000336.1:0-1410 GCA_964371825.1 uncultured Desulfovibrionaceae bacterium | reverse complement strand
ACATCTTCAAGATGCTTTTCCACATATTCTTTATCAACCATAATTGATGTTCCAGCCTCATCTGGTGCGTCAAATGAGATGTCAGCCAGTATTTTTTCCATGATGGTATAAAGGCGTCGTGCTCCGATATTTTCTGTTTGGCTATTAATTTGTTCAGCAAATAAGGCAACAGTTTCAATACCTTCTTGTGTATAATTAATGCTTACGCCTTCTGTTGCCAAAAGAGCTACGTATTGACGGGTAAGAGCGTTGTCTGGTTCTGTTAAAATGCGTAAAAATTCTTCTTTACCAAGGGCTTGTAACTCTACACGTAAGGGAAAACGCCCTTGTAATTCTGGAATAAGATCTGAAGGTTTACTAAAATGAAAAGCACCTGCAGCAATAAATAGGATATGATCGGTGTGAATCATTCCATACTTGGTATTTACAGCGCTGCCTTCAACAATGGGCAATAAGTCTCGTTGTACTCCTTCACGCGAAATATCAGATGAGCGCTGTGCAGAGCTGCTCGCAATCTTATCTATTTCATCTATAAAAATAATACCACCCTGCTCTACTCGCTCACGAGCAAGATCCATGATAGCCTCTTCATCTACAAGTTTACCTGATTCTTCTTGTACAAGCACTGAAAAAGCTTGGCGAATTTTCATTTTTCTTTTTTTAGGTTTTGGAGGAAAGGCCTTACCAAACATGTCTTTTACTTGCGAGCCCATGCTTTCCATACCAGGAATGGCAAAAACATCAATGCTTGGTCCTGAATTTTCAAGCACCTCCATTTCAACCTCTCTATCATCCATAAATCCTAAACGAAATTGTTGGCGTAATTTTTCGCGCGTAGAATCACGACCACTGTCTACACCAAATGAAGCAGGTAAAAGCAAGTCAAGTAAGCGAGACTCTGCTGCAGCTTCAGCAGCTTCCTTAACACGAATGTTTTCTTCATCACGCACAAGTTTAATGCTTATTTCCATAAGGTCACGTACCATAGATTCTACGTCGCGCCCCACATAACCAACTTCAGTAAATTTTGTAGCTTCAACCTTAACAAAAGGAACGCCGCACAACTTAGCAAGGCGCCTGGCTATTTCTGTTTTCCCGCAACCTGTTGGGCCCATCATAATAATATTTTTAGGAGCAACCTCATCACGCAACTCAGGCGCTAAACGGCTTCTGCGCCATCGATTACGCACTGCCACAGCTACCATACGTTTAGCTTGTTCTTGCCCTACTATATATTTATCAAGTTCAGCTACAATTTCACGAGGGGTTAGAGTAATCATATATTCTCCTTAATAAAAGAAATATTTTAATGTATTATATACATATTGTGCAGTAATATAAATATTTTTCATAATAAAAGAGTCCTGCACAATTACTTTTTCAGTATAATTTTGTGAAAATTGTAAAAAA
>CAYJOQ010000335.1:0-1418 GCA_964371825.1 uncultured Desulfovibrionaceae bacterium | reverse complement strand
GCTAGCGCCAGTGCTCCAAAAAACTCCGCACAATGAATTGTGCAGGAGTCTTAAGTTATTTATTCAGAAATTATTCTTTCAACAGGTTCAGAAAGTAAAAATTCACCTTTTTCAATCCATGATTTAAGGGTATCTGCAATTTCTAAAGAAATTGGATAGCTTGTCATAGGTACAGTTTTTACTTTTTGTCCCATTAGTTCTATTTCACCGCTCAGAAGCTCATCAAATGGCGCATGCGCAAGGACTTTGGGAACAGAATTAGGATAATCATGACCGTAGTCTTTAATAGGCATGAGAATGTCACCATTATCAACCCCGGTGAACCATGCCATATCTTCATTAAGAATAGGAATAGGAATACCAACCCCTACAGAAATACTGCATCCATACCCTAAAAGAGAAAGAGCACGTAAATACTTTGATTGCATCATTTTAAGGTTACCCTTAAGCATAAGGGTTCCAGAAGCACCAAGTGGTATACCTCTTTCATTGCGCTTTGGCTTACTTACGTGTTGGGTGCCAGCGCCTATAACATATCCAACGCCACCACCAAGAAAAATACGAGTTCCAAGGCCTATGGTGCGTAAATAAGGATCATTAAATAGTGGGGATAAATGACCGGCCGTAGCAAAATTTAAATTTTGCATACGTGGGCGTAATGGCCCCATATATGTATATATAATACGATTGGTTAGATTAACAGCAGCATTATAATTTTGATAACAATTTCTAGGATTAATCAGTTCTGCAAAGGATAAATCTTGTAAAGTTATCTGTCTATCAAGAGTACGACGCGGATAGCAGTCAGTACCATAGGATTCACTTTGCAAGTGTAGAGATTTTCCTGAAACAAGGTCTTCAATAACATGTGCTCCGCCATAGGGAAATGACCCTGGATAGGGCGTATTTAATGGGTCATCGTCGCGTACTTCAGTAGCACCTACATATCCATCAGCTGCGGCAATACCTGTATAGCACGGTACTTTGTTAAGCCACATTTTAGTACTACGCATGGCAGGAGGTTCAGGCTGACCAATGTTAAACAATAATCCTGATGAACACATGGGTGAAAACGTGCCTGTTGTAACAACATCAACTTCCTTAGCAGCTTTTTCTTTGCCAAGGCGTCGTACGGTTTCAGTCATTTCTACTGCATTAAGTACCACAGCTGTACCTGCTTTGATACGTTCGTTGATTTCAGCGATGGTTTTATGTACCTTGGTATGTGACACTGTAATCTCCTTATAGCACATATGATTGCATATTTTGACATGTATGATGCTAATTAGTCAGCACTGAAAAACTAAACAACTATTTGTAATTGTACACTTAACATGCAAGGGCCAACCTAGAAAAATTGCCGAAAACAAAGCATGTAATGCGACTTTTTGGCAATTTATCGACACTATTACACCTGT
>CAYJOQ010000334.1:0-1433 GCA_964371825.1 uncultured Desulfovibrionaceae bacterium | reverse complement strand
AAATAAATGCTTTACTTATTTTAAAAAATATGTATTTAAAAATTCCTCACAGTAAACACCGTGGGTAACAAAGACAAAAACTGACCACGGGGTCAAAATCAACTGAATACGGAAAAACAGCACAGCAATCGTTACAAGATTACTGTGCTGTTTTTATATTCAGCTAAGAAAATATCTTGACTTTATAAACTTTTAGCTTTATAATATAAACAAATATATTAAGCTAATGTTAGGTGATGAATATGACAATATCCGAGCAGATTAAAATATTATGTGTTCGCTCAAATATAAGTGCTGCAGAGCTTGCAAGACGAATGGGGCAAACTCCGCAGAACTTTAGTTCCAAAATGAAAAGAGAAAGCTTCTCTGTTGCAGACCTTGAAATGATAGGCAAAGCAGTAGGAGCAACCTTTGAGCGCAACTTTATATTACAAAACGGCGAGAAAGTGTAGGAGAAATTATGTGTACTTTTAGATTAGGTGAATTATTTTGCGGCCCGGGTGGCATAGCTCATGGTGCTATGAATGCTGTATGTGGGAACAATACTTTTAAGATTGTTCATCAATGGGCAAATGATTATGATAGCGATACTTGCAACACATACCAACACAATATCTGTAAAGCTCCTACCTCATCTGTTATTCACGGAGATGTTCGTCAGCTTGATTTTGATGTATTAGAAGATATTACTGCACTTGCTTTCGGCTTTCCTTGCAACGATTTTTCAATTGTAGGTGAGCAAAAAGGTGTCGATGGTGCATTCGGTCCACTATACCAATATGGAGTTAAAGCTCTTGATAAGTTTAGCCCTGAATGGTTTTTAGCTGAAAATGTCGGTGGATTAAAGAGCGCAAATGAGGGTAATGCATTCTCGAAGATACTGGAAGATTTAAAAAATGCCGGTGATTATGGGTATAGAGTTTACCCTCACCTATATAAATTCGAAGAATATGGAGTTCCACAAGCAAGGCATCGAATTATAATTGTAGGTATCCGTGCTGACTTGCCTTATGAGTTTAAGCCACCAAGCCCAAAGCTATACTCCGATGCTGATATTTCCGTGCGTACAGCTTTATCAGGAATACCTACAGATGCCCTAAATAATGAACTTACAAAGCAATCGGCTACTGTAACGGAAAGATTAAAACATATAAAGCCGGGACAAAATGCGTTTAATGCTGACTTGCCTGAGCACTTAAGGTTAAATGTCAAAGGAGCAAAAATCAGTCAGATTTATAAAAGATTAGACCCTAACAAACCTGCATATACTGTTACCGGTTCAGGTGGTGGCGGTACACATATTTATCACTATGATGAGCCAAGAGCCTTGACCAACAGAGAAAGAGCGAGGCTACAGACTTTCCCAGATACATATGAATTTTTAGGCTCTAAAGAAAGTGTGCGCAAACAAATAGGAATGGCAGTCCCTCCAA
>CAYJOQ010000333.1:0-1442 GCA_964371825.1 uncultured Desulfovibrionaceae bacterium | reverse complement strand
CCGCATGCATAAGAGCCGTTTCCTTATCTCTGTCTTTAAAATGCATATTTGCATTGTTATCCATGAGAACTTTAACGGCCTCAAGTCGATTTTCCCAGACAGCATTCATAAGAGCGCTACTGTAAGACGTATCAACAATATTCGAAAGAGGAAGATATGCATTGACGTTTGCACCCTCATCAATCAAAAGTTGCATTATATCGTCATGACCATAAAGCACAGCACTTTTTAGAGCTGTCCAACCTCTATAACTCATCCTATTGACATCAGCTTTCTGGGCAAGTAAAAATTTAACCATTTCTTTGTGACCATTTTCAATTGCGTACATAAGAGGCGTCATATCACTGGGATCATTCATCATGTCAATGTTTGCGCCATTTTGGATTAAAAATTTGGCTACGACAAGATTTCCCGTTGATGCCGCCCACATAAGAGGAGTCACACCTTCAAAACCTTCTTCTCGTTGTACTATATAGCTCAAATCCACATCAACATCAAAACCGGCCGCAAACCCTCGTTTTATACCTTGAACATCACTCTTTTCAAGAGCCTGCATAAATTTTTCACCCGCCGCATTGGCAAATGCAAAAGAATTTAAGGCTAATACCAAGAATATACTGAGTATAATAGAATATTTTTTCATGCGACTATCCTTTTTGTGTATCATTTCAATTTATTATTTCTTACTTTTATTATTTCTTGGGAAAGGAAAAACCTTTTTTGTGAACAAAAAAGCGTTTTTCCCCTCCCAAACCCTCCCCTTTTCCAAAAAAAACTTTAATAATGGGAAGGTAAGTTTTTAAAATGTATGTTTTTTCATCATATTATATTGTTAAGCTTTAAGAGAATTGGAATGACATGAGACAATTCTCCCCTTTCCCCCAAAAAAAACTATATAAAAGAAAGGACAAAGTTTAAAAAATATAAATCTTCTTGTTCACACTGTTAGGCTTTAAAAGCATGGACATAATGCCTCATTTTGCTTCTTGTCAAAATGCTTAAATAGGACCCATACCATCCTGTATTCTACAATAAAAAAGTAAAGCTTCAATGGGTAATTAGGCACATTTTAGAAAATAAGCATCTGAATTCAATTCAAATAGAGAGAGCTTATTTAGGATATAGGCAAACAATCACACTTCTATAATAAAGAATACAAAACCACTTCAAAGCACAAAACAATCTGTAATATACTGTATTAATAAAATAAAATAAAAAAACCACAACATTAAAAACACAGAATAAACAACTACAATTATACGAGGATTGAAATAAAATAAAAAAATTTAAAAATATTGAAAAAAAAGCTTGACGTCGGGGTCGGTTTCGCCTATAACCAATTTCACGACAAGACGTCCCCATCGTCTAGCCGGCCCAGGACAGCGGCCTTTCACGCCGTCAACAGGGGTTCAAATCCCCTTGGGGACGCCAATATTTTCAGT
>CAYJOQ010000332.1:0-1454 GCA_964371825.1 uncultured Desulfovibrionaceae bacterium | reverse complement strand
CTGTTAACGGCAAAATTGCTGCTGGCTTTGAAATGATTGTAAACAACTTTTCACTTGGTATTATCGGTTTGGGTCTAACATTATTATCATATAATGTTGTTGGCCCTGCTATTGAAATGGCAAACGAATTTGTCGTTGCAGCTATTGAGGCATTTGTCGAAACAGGATTTTTACCACTACTAGCTGTGGTTAACGAACCTGCTAAAGTTTTGTTTCTAAACAATGTTATTGACCAAGGTATCTACTACCCACTAGGTATGCAAGATGCACTTGAAACAGGAAAATCAATTTTCTTCATGGTTGCATCAAACCCTGGTGCAGGTCTTGGTATTTTGGCTGCTTTTGCTGTTTTTGGTAAAGGTATGTCAAAAAAATCAGCTCCCGGTGCTATGATTATCCACTTCCTAGGTGGCATTCATGAAATTTATTTCCCATATGTACTTATGAAACCTATAATGATTTTACCGATGATTGCAGGCTCTGCATGTGGTATTATTACATTCGATCTTTTAGATGCAGGACTTGTTGCAGGTCCAAGCCCTGGTTCTATCTTTGCATACATGGCTCTAACTCCTCGTGGCGACCATTTAGCAGTTATTGCAGGTGTGTTTATTGCAACAGCGGTTAGCTTTGCACTTGCTTCACTAATTTTGAAAACAAGTAAAGTTACAGAAGATGATACAGCACTTGAAGAGTCAACTCAAAAATCAAAAGCGATGAAAGCAGAAGGAAAACAAGTTTTTGCTAACACTTTCAACAAAGAAGCTGGCGCACAAATGCACATCGTTTTTGCATGTGATGCTGGACTTGGAAGTAGTGCTTTAGGTGCAACAACTTTCAACAAAAAACTTAAATCACTTGATATTGATGCAAAAGTTGAAAACTATGCTATTGAAAAAATTCCCGAAACTGCCGATGTTATCGTTATTCACGAAAGTCTAAAAGAAAGAGCATTGTTAAAATTTGCAGACAAGAAAATAGTTACAATCAAAAACTATATGAATGACCCAAATCTTAACACACTTATTGAAGAAGTTGTAGCAGTACATTAAATAAAAAATCGGGATAATCGGATGTTTAGCTCTCAGCTTGTCGAAAAAGTCCCAAAGGACTTTTTCGACAAGCTGCCGATGATTATTTTTCTTCGAAAAATAATGCCTTACGGCTCATTTTCGTGTATTCACACATGAAAATGACATCGGTTTATCTAATTTGAGGAGGGCTTCCTTTTCTGCGGAAAAGCCACGGCGGTTAAAATGTGCCACTGGCACATTTTCAAGAGCCGCCTTTCAAATCTTCGATTTGAACCCTCAAGCACCCCCGCCAAATAAGAAAGGATACAAAAATGAAAACAAAATCAGCCGTGCTTTACGGAAAAAATAAAATCAAAGTTTCTGAATTTGAACTGCCTGAAATAACAGCAGATGAACTTTTAGTTAAGGTAATTTCAAATT
>CAYJOQ010000331.1:0-1526 GCA_964371825.1 uncultured Desulfovibrionaceae bacterium | reverse complement strand
CGTTTTGACAGGGAGATTTCTTATGCAAAACTTACGGAACGCTTCGGACAATATACGCCCCCACAAGGGACGTACAAAGCTAAAGACTGGTATAGAAAACGCCCACGCCACAGCCAACAATCAAAGGAGCTATGGAAAGCTTTTATTCAAGAAAGCCGACAAGAAGAAATTGAAGCTATAAAGGCGAGATACTATCAAGAAAAAATACGTATTACAGGGCTTGCGGTCAGCCGATACCAACGCAATGAACTACTCAAAAAAGCACGCCTAATGGAACGCTTAGAAATAACAAGCCTACGCCAAGAAATGACCGTCAACACTGACAACTGGATAGATTTTTTGAGAGCAAAGGCCTACGCAGGCAATGAAGAGGCTTTGAAAGCCTTGCAACATAGACAACAAGCAAACACCCCAAACAATCAAGCCAACAAAGACACGTCCCCCACAGCCCCAAACCAAACACCTAATACCAAGGAATTTATCTACAAAACACACCGCAACTTTGCAAGTACGCTTCAAAAACAAGTCCAAATCGACACCCAAAAACTAGAAATCCTTACGACCGAACTTTCCTCCACTACCAAGAAAAAACTCACCGCAGTAGCTATTTTTGAATCAATAGCCGACCAAGCCTTTACCTACACCCTAAGCCGACACGGTCACCTTGTCTTCCGCCTTGCCAACGGAGGCAAAATTATTGATAACGGCAAAGATATTATAAGCAACGAACAGGGAAAGCTTTTGGCTGAAAAATACGAGAAAGCAAAAGCTCCATACAAATTAAAAGACAAGCAAAATTCCCGTAAGAATGTGGCTACTCTAGAAAAATCAAAAGAAGCTACTCATACACAGACCGCTCCGCCACCCTCGTTTTCACGTTAATCGTGAAAACGCAATGATTATTCCCACGAAAAAACAGGTTGTTTTTTATTGACAGCACAATCGGTGAGATAAGAATTAATAAGCGTTTGATAAGGGATATTCACTTTTTCCGATAAATTCTTAAAATATTCAATAGTTGAAGAATCAAGGCGAATGGTAACAGTCGCCTTTTGTTGTTTCGAATAGGGATTTTTTATCGCATTTGAAAAATCATATTCATCACGCATAATTTTTACTCCTTTGATATGTATTTGTTTCATTTTTTGTGGCTTTTCGTGCTGAAATTATTCTGATTTTAGTTTCAGACTCTCTATAACAATGGCAAACTACAAGAATCTTGGAACGTCGACTTAGTCCGAGTAAAATGAACCTGTCTTCAACATCTGAATGGTCTGGATCATGAATGAGCAGGGCTTCCATATCATCAAATACGGTGGAAGCTTCATCAAAGGAAACGCTATGTTTCAAAATATTGGACTTCGCTTTCTGTTCATCCCATTCAAATTCCATGTTGACTCCTATTATAGTTACTGTACATATAATGTAAATACAGTTTTACATAAAGTCAAGATGGATAAAAAAGCAAGTCGCTACGCGATTTCGCCTGCATTTTCATGGGGTTTTCTTCGCTTTTCTTCCGAAGA
>CAYJOQ010000330.1:0-1534 GCA_964371825.1 uncultured Desulfovibrionaceae bacterium | reverse complement strand
TAACTACTGATTCTTATAACCTCACTCTTGTGGATGCCGGTAATGGCAAGCTTACCTTGAAAGTTTGGCATCCTGACTTGCCCTTAGGTCAGTTTGAAGCTGCCCTTGGTGAGGATGGCTCATTTACTGTGGTGGGTTTTGAAGATCCTAACTCTGAAGCTGGTAAGGATTTGGATACCACATTAAACAACTGCTTTGCTTCAGTAGCTGGGGTAACAATAACTGTTACTGATGATCCTAAGGACCTCTTTAATCCTACCGGTGGCTACTATGAGCACTCAGCCCTTGACTTAAGCATCTCTGATGCCGGTAAGGGTGATGATATTCTCATTGGCGGAATGGACTATGCCGCTCTTGAAAAATATGTGGCAGAACAAAATGGTAACTTGCTAGATCCAAATGGTAATCCTATTGTTCCAACTACTACTGAAATCATGACTTACTTGGAAAAGAATGCTCAAGAGTTTGCAGAGTATGCGGAAGGTACAGCTGGTGAAGATGATCCTGATGTGCTAATCGGTGGCGAAGGTGATGATATTGCCTTCGGTCAAGGTGGTGATGACCTCATCATAGGTGATGGAAAAACCGATCAATTGGAAGATTTTGCCAAAGATATAGGTATGAGTGATGCTGAAGCTGAAAGATTCAGCAGCGCAAGCTTAAGCGCAACTACTTCTGCTGAAGACAGCGGAAAGCTCGTACAAGAGTTGATTACTAAGGCTCAAGATGCAGGTATTGATGTTCTTGAAGCTGCTGTAGAGAACTTAGAAGACGATAGTGATGTAGGTCATGACACCATTTATGGCGGTTCCGGTGATGATATTATCCTTGGCCTTGGTGGCAATGATATTCTTCTTGGCGGAAGCGGTGATGACATCATGTTTGGCGGATCTGGCAATGATACCTTAGATGGCGGCGCAGGTAATGACTTCTTACACGGCGGCGCAGGTCAAGACACCCTTCTTGGCGGTGCCGGCAAAGACCTTATCAAAATAGAGCTTGATGGCATTAATTTTGATGATGTTCTTGTAGATGGCGGCGACGACATTGACGTATTACTTGTTAATGCCAGTAACTTAGATGGCGTTAAGGACGCTATGAACAACGACCAAATTAAGAATATGGAAGTTGTCATCGGTGGTAAGAACGTTAATGGCGAAAGCGTTGATGAAGTACTTGCTAATATGAATATTGTTGAAAACAAAGAAGGTAAGTATGACCTTGGTTCAGAGTGGGACGCTGTCACAAACAGTCAAAATACAGTAAATGGCTTTACTGAGTACACTAAGAATGCTGGAACTGATGATCAAATCACCATTCTTATTCAAACTCAATTGGTACAAGGCTAATATCTTAGTTTATTAATAGATACTCTAAGCCCCTCATTGCATATGCAGTGAGGGGCTTTTTGTGGAAAAGAAAACCTCCCGCTAGGCGGGAGGTTCTAAAAAGCTTACAGCTATAAGTCAGTAGATAAACCTCCTTTTGATTTGTAAAATAGACTTGCGGCCTGACAACTGCACGTCAACAAATC
>CAYJOQ010000329.1:0-1536 GCA_964371825.1 uncultured Desulfovibrionaceae bacterium | reverse complement strand
TATCGAGAATATATCGCATGGGTATATGTTGTGAAGTGTACTTTTTAGCCACTTGCTAACACAGCAATGGCTTTAGCAAGAGCCTTTTGCCCTATGAGTAAATGTTCAGGATGGGTATATTCTTCTTTAGAATGGCTGATACCGTCCTTACTTGGTACAAAGAGCATGCCTACAGGCACACAATGAGCCAGAGGGTTGGCGTCGTGCCCTGCACCGCTTGGCATAGTCATGAACTTTATTTGTTCCTGTTGGCAGACTGTTTCTAGTGTTGATACAATATGGGGGTCGCACTGTGTTGATAGTTTATCAATGAGTTTAGTAATTTTCCAGCTAATACCCTTGGACTGCTCGCTAATGCTTTTGGTAGTGTTTTGAATATATTCTAGCATTTTTTCAATATATGCATGATCAAGGTGACGCATTTCAAAACACACGGTGCATGAACCGGTGATAACATTGGCAGCCCCAGGAGTTACACTGATGGTGCCAGGAGTAAGTACAAAGGTTGGGTCGAGTTTCTTTGCAAAGGCATCGGCATCTACAATAAGTTTAGCCATGGCCACAAGAGCGTCGCGCCGGTGTGGCATCATGGTTGTTCCGGCATGATTGCTTTGGCCTATGGCAGTAATTTCATAGCGGGTAATGCCAACAATACCACTTACAACGCCAACATCAAGACCGTGGCTGTGTAATAAACCTCCTTGCTCAATATGCAATTCAAGGTAACATGCCACCTTTGAAAGGTCACGTGAACAAGCAAGTACATGAGCAAAATTGCAATCTACGGATGCCAGGGCTTCATGTATGTTTTCTTGGCTTTCTTTTATTTGCCCGCACACGGCGCGGCTGCCAAAAGTACCGCCAAAAGGGCTTGATTCTTCAGAATTAAACCCCCATACTTCAATGTCGCAGTATGCGTTGGGGTTTTGTGCAATTATGCTACGCACAGCCTCAATGGCGGCCACAACACCATAAACACCATCATATTTGCCACCGCCAGGAACGGTATCAAGGTGTGAACCCACCATAATAGTTTTACAATCTTCCTTACCGCAACGCCAAATACCGCAAACATTACCTATGGCATCCACAAATATTTCGTGCATGCCAGCTTCATGCATAAGCTTTTTAGTAGCCTCTACAGCGGCGAAATACGCCTTAGAAAATCCGGGTCGTGTGATGGAACCATCTGCATTTTCGCCAATACAGGCAATGGAAAAAAGCGTTTGCTCAAAGGGGGTATGCATGTTGAACTCCTATTCAATAGTGTAGGTAAAAATGTTTTTTGAAGACATATTATAGTCAGCACTGAAAAGCCATGCAACCTATTGCAATTACAAACACTCACATATTAAGCGTTCACAGAAAAATTGCCGAAAACAAAGTATGTAATGCGACTTTTTGGCAATTTATCGACACTATTGCACCTGTTTTTCATGTGTTGACTAACAAAATTTTTCTGTAAGAAAAATTTTGCGTGTCGTAAAATGAGCCAGAACTTGCTTCTGGCGGCCGCAAAGCGGCATTTGGAGGCAA
>CAYJOQ010000328.1:0-1552 GCA_964371825.1 uncultured Desulfovibrionaceae bacterium | reverse complement strand
TTTCAGCATCGACTATTATGCAGGACTCTCAGCAGGGGCGTTGTAAAGGCCTGACATTTGCATCCTTGTTACTTGCAGCCCGTAAATAGGCTCATATACAATTGATTTTTCAATGAATATCTTTCTATGCGACAATTAAAAGGCATGGATTGCCACGCTACCTATCCGTAAGGTTCGCTTTGCTCACCAACGGCTAGGGGCTCGCAATGACGTTGAATCGCGTGCAGATAAGGCTAAGAAGTTCAAACTTCGAATCGAAGTACATTTATTTCGTTACTGCGTTCGTAGCTCAAGGTCATTGCGAGGAAAAGGGCTGCAATATATTATATACGAAGACAAAACTTCTAGCCCTTTTCCGTGGCAATCCATGCCTTTTGGACCACAAACGAAAACAATCTCTTCACAAAAACTCCGCACAATGAATTGTTCAGGAGTCTTGAGATATGAAGTGTTATACTGCAAAAAAATCGTTATATACGAGGTAATAGATACTTATGGAGAGGAAAAAAATGCCCACGGTGCTAGTATATTTTTTTCAGAAATAGGTATTTTTTTCCATAAAATTAATAAAACAAAACATAACACATGGTAATAATAAATATTATTTAGGGTGGCATAAACTGTGCATATTCCAAAGCATGGTAGGCCTTGCGGCATGGTGCCCTTGGCTATCGATAACATCTTAAATATCCATCCTGGGGAGGATGCCATGAGTCAACTCGATTATGAAATTAACAAAGAATTAGGCGAGTGCTACCTTTTCATGGGCGACCTTGATAAGGCCGAAGAGTATTACCGTAAGGCTATTAACAGTGACAGCGCACAAGTTGCTCCATATCTTGGCCTTGCTACCGTTGCTGTGCAGCATGGCAAGCTTGATGAAGCCATGGTGCTATATTCTAAAGCAGCTTCCATTGAAGAAAGCGACAAAACGTTAGCTGGTATGGGCCTTGTATACATGGAATTAGGTTCTCATGAAGATGCATATGACCATTTTTCAAGAGCTCTTAAACTTAATGCAGAAAATATGGTAGCTTTAAATTGCCTTGTGCGCGAAGGGTATCACTTAAATCGTCTCGAAGATGTTATACCTGCTCTTGAAACGAGCATGCATGCATCTAGCGAGTCCAGTGCTATTCGCGTAAGTCTTGCAGGAATTTTAATGTCCCTTGGTCGTAATGACGAAGCTAAGGAACATCTTGAAGGAGTGCTTGGCACCGATCCAACCAATGAAAATGCACGCGATCTTATTGCCAGTATAGCAGCATAAAGGTTGTATACATATTCCCTCCCCACAGGTTTTCCAGCTTGAGGCTTGAAGACTCACAGGTGCTCTACCTTGAGCTGGAAAATCTCTTATTGGGACAAATGCACATCAGGAGGGACTTATGAATAAAAAATTAAAACCACCGATTTTCTCGGTGGTTTTTTTATTTGCTACACAATATTTTTTCCGTAAGGAAATAATCACTCCATATACAATATAATACTCCTGCACAATTTACTTGCGCCGTTAAGCGATTGATTTTCGTGCCTTTTAGGCCTGCACTGT
>CAYJOQ010000327.1:0-1567 GCA_964371825.1 uncultured Desulfovibrionaceae bacterium | reverse complement strand
ATTTTACGGCACTTAGATTTCTCTATACGGTTCTTGTCCTTGTTCATAATAATCATTGCCATCACAGTCTATCACCACAATGGCAGGAAAATCTTCTACTTCCATTGCAGCTACGGCCTCAGGCCCCAAATCTTCATAGGCAAGTACCGTATACTTTTTAATACTTTGTGAAATAAGAGCACCAGCACCACCCACAGCAGCCATATAGGGCACGCCATGTTTTTTCATAGCTTCAAGAACAGCTGCACTACGATAACCCTTGCCTATCATGCCTTTGAGTCCTTGCTCAATTATGCGAGGAGTATACGCATCCATTCGTCCGGAGGTCGTAGGCCCAGCAGCACCAATAGCTTGTCCAGGTTTAGCCGGCGTTGGCCCAACATAATAGACAACAGCATTGGTAAGATCTACGGGCAAACATTCACCTGCATCAAGAGTTTCTACCAGTTTTTTATGCGCAGCATCACGAGCTGCGATAATGGTTCCGCTAATAAGTACTCGATCGCCGGCACGTAAGGAGCGCGCCGTTGCCGCATCAAAAGGGGCAGTGATTTTCTTGGTATCAGACATAGATTCCTCCTTACTTGCCTAAAGCACAGCTTCGGCATGACGAGCCGCATTACAGTTAATATTTATAGCAACAGGAAGACTTGCAATATGTGTTGGATACCATTCTACGTGAACTTTAATCACAGTATTTTTACCGCCAAGCCCCTGCGGGCCGATGCCGGTTTTATTGGCAAGCTCCAATAACTCTTGTTCAAAAGCTGCGTAACGAGGATCACTATTGTGCGTATCAATATCACGAGCCGCAGCTCTTTTTGCACAGATGGCCGCCATTTCCATGGTGCCCCCAATGCCCACACCAATGACCATGGGAGGACAAGAATTGGGGCCAGCATACTTTACTGCTTCTAAAAAAACCTTACGTACGCCTTCAATGCCATCTGCTGGTACAAGCATTTTTAGCATACTTTTATTTTCAGACCCTGCCCCCTTGGGCGCAAAACGAATAGTCAAAGTGTCACCAGGAACAATGCGAGTATGAATAATAGCCGGGGTATTATCCTTAGTATTACGGCGCTCAAAAAGAGGTTCTGCCACACACGATTTACGCAAATACCCGTCCACATAACCACGACGTACGCCCTCATGAATGGCCTCTTCAAAATCTCCGCCAACTAAGCGCACCTCTTGCCCAAGATCTACAAAAACCACTGCAAGTCCCGTATCTTGACAGATAGGAATAGCATTTTCTTTGGCTATGTCTGCGTTTTTCAATAGTTGTTCTAAAATATTTTTCCCCACGGGCGAAGGTTCGCTTTCCATGGCATTTTTAAAGGATGCATATACATCACTTGGCAAAACACAGCATGCCTTAACAGCAAGCTCTGCCACGGTTTTGGTGACGGCATCCATATGAATTTCGCGCATAAATCCTCCTCAAAGCTCTGTATAAAAATTTTGCAAAAAAACACTACGTGAAGCCTCGCAAAAAGACCATACAATAATTAGTCGACGCTGAAAAACCATACAAGCTATTGTAACTACAGGCATTCATACCTTA
>CAYJOQ010000326.1:0-1568 GCA_964371825.1 uncultured Desulfovibrionaceae bacterium | reverse complement strand
TTTCGTGCCTTTCCGCTTGGCAGCTATGCTGACAATAGCGGCGCAAACGCCACAAGGTGGGGTTTGTCATCAGTTTAAGGGAGAGTAATCTCCCCTTTTTTTATCTTTGACACAGAACCAAAAATTTGCACTAATATTCTTTATGGATATTTTAGAATCCTACAGATACTGTAAGCAAACCATACTTTGCAAGGAGATTATTTATGGATAAAAATTTTACTTTTGATAAAGAACAAAAACATGAACAAGCTTGCGCGCAATCTGATACCCATACGTGTATTTTAACGGACAAAGCTTTAACGCAATTACTCAAAGCCTTGCAACCAAAACCGTTTCGTAAGCGACACCCCATACTCTTTTGGGGTTTTTGGGTTTTGCTTGTATGCGGTATTGTAGGTAGCTTTTTACCTGAGCATAACATGCTTGGAGAAAATAGCATAGCTGTTGTGCGAGTAGAAGATCAAATCGGCGACATTGCGGAAACACTTGAATGGATAAGAGAAGTACAAAAAGATCCTAGCATCGTAGGCGTTTTATTGCGTATTGATTCTGGTGGCGGAGGTGTTGGAGCTTCGCAAGAGCTGTATGCTGCCTTAAGTGATGTAGGTAAGAGTAAACCTGTGGTAGCGTCTATGGGGGGTGCTGCAGCTTCTGGAGGCCTTATGGTGGCTCTAGCAGCAGAACATATTGTTGCAAACCCAAGCACCATAACTGGCTCCATTGGAGTTCGTATGGATATTCCTTTAGCGCAAGTGCTTATGGAGCGTATCGGTGTGGATAAACAAAACATAATCGCAGGGCAATACAAAAATGCCGGCGATATAAACAAGCCCCTCACGCCTGAAGAGCGTTTATATTTTCAAGGGGTAATTGACGATATGCATAACCAATTTGTGGAGCTTATAGCTAAAGAGCGTAATTTACCCATTGCAACAGTAAATACTTTTGCCGATGGTCGTATTCTTACGGGGCGACATGCTAAAGAGCTTGGCCTTATTGATGCATTGGGTGGGCAAAATGAAGCTCTTAAAAAACTTTACTCCATAACAACTGCATCACCAGATGCGCCCCTTGTGGAAGCCTTTACAACTCCTGAGTTCATAAAGGAATTGGCAGAAGGAGCGCGCACTATTGTTCATGCTTTCCAACCACAAAGGCCTGCATTTTTATATCAATAATCTTAAGAGTCGAATCTAAAAAATACCCTCTGTGTATAGCAAAAATCACCAGAAATGCGCATTCCATGCTCTTGTTTCTGGTGATTTTTGTATTACACTTGAGGTATGAAAAATATTATTTCAGTATTAATTAGTTGATGCTGAACAACACATTTCCATGCGTGTTTCAGAAAGGCACGCCCACTCCAAATCCCCTTTTAGGGCCGCCAGAAGCAAGTTCTGGCTTATTTTACGTGGCGCAAAATTTTTCTTACAGAAAAATTTTGTTAGTCAACACGTGAAAAACAGATGCAATAGTGTCGATAAATTGCCAAAAAGTTGTATTACATGCTTTATTTTCGGCAATTTTTCTGTGACCTCTTAAGGTGTGAATGCCTGTAGTTACAATGG
>CAYJOQ010000325.1:0-1601 GCA_964371825.1 uncultured Desulfovibrionaceae bacterium | reverse complement strand
GACTGCTGTCAACGCTCCATAAGACTCCGCACAATGAATTGTGCAGGAGTCTTATAATACGTGCTATTCAGCGTCCATGAGCTTAGTAGTTTATGCTGTTTTTATGTACACGTGGTGCTATGCAATCTTTTTGCATCAATCTTTGTACCAATTCCGTTACAGGAAGACCAACTACATTGGACCAAGACCCTTCAATTTTTTCCACCAAGAAGGCACCTTGCCCTTGAATGGCATAGGCCCCTGCTTTATCCATGGGCTCTCCACAAGTGGCATAATTTTCTAATACTTCTTTCTCAAAGGGGTAAAAGTGTACTGTGGTTGTTGTGTAAAAATGTTCTTCACAAATATGTGCAGTGTGAGGGTAGTAAATACTTACAGCAGTTAACACAGTATGACTTTTACCGGCAAGTTGCATAAGCATGGCTAAGGCATGGTCGCTATCTAAGGGTTTGCCAAGAATGTTGCCGTCAAGCGCAACCACAGTATCAGCAGCAATCACCACCGATTCTTTATGACTTTGTGCCACAAATGTAGCTTTGCAAGATGCTGCGCGTAGCGCATACACAGCAGGATCTTCATGCGGTATGGGTGAAGGCTCAATGCCGTGGGGGCAAACTACAGTGTATGCAAGACCCAGTTCATGAAAAAATCTTTGCCTTCTTGGTGAGGCTGAAGCTAATATCAAATTACATTTGCTATAAAATAATGACTGCATATTTATAGCCGAACCACGCCTTCTTGAGCTTTTTTTGCCGGAGGCGGAGGAGCAGGTGCGTCAGGCTGTATTTGGGGCGTTGGTTGTGCAGGCGAAGAAGGTTTTGCTATGTCTTTGTTTATGGCAGCCTCAGCATGGTACGCAGCTTCAGATTCTAAGGGGGCCTTGCCAACAATTTTCCAGCTATCGTGAATTTTTGCCAGAGCTAACCATGATGTGATTCCTGCCGGTGTTGTAACCATGGCTACAGCGCTTGTGTCTGAAAGTTTTTTTACCTTCGCATCTAACAAAGATTGTGCTACCCAAGGGCAATTGGGCGTGGTAGCCTTTTGACAAAACAAGATGAGTTCGCCTGTACTTACACCGCGAGTAAATCGTTCGGTAGCACTTTGTTCTATATGGCGTGAAGAACCAAAGAAATTTTGAATATTATTAAGCCCAAGCATTTTTCCCATATTGTCTAATGTTTGTAATGCCGGGTTAGCATTTTTGGTATTTTCCATTTCAGCTTCGGCAAAAAGGGGCATATCTATTTGGGCTAAAAATTGCGCTGCATTTCTGTTTTCTAAAGCTTGTGCCATTTCTACTAAGGGTTTTTCCATGGCATTTGGAAGGCAACCGCTCATGAAGATTAGGCATACAGCAGTTAGGATATATTTTTTCATATGTACCTCAAAATTGATTTCGAAAAAATTATATCAGATGCTTAGAAATTGTAAACGTTTTTTTGTTCTGTGAATTAAAAAGTTAATTATCAAAAGTAGATAAATACTTTTTTATGGTTCATGATATAACACTTAATGCTGACTACAATACATGTCTATTGTTTGGCAATGTACATAAAAAAGAGTCTTGCACAATTACTTTTTCAGTATAATGTTGTGAA
>CAYJOQ010000324.1:0-1619 GCA_964371825.1 uncultured Desulfovibrionaceae bacterium | reverse complement strand
TCCCATCCTGCTTTTTGAATGGCTGGCGTGATGAAGCGAGTGCGGACTTCTTGCTCTGTGAGGTGTTTTTTGCTCATGGGGTGTGCCTTGGTTATAATTAAAGCCTCTCTTTGAGAAGATTGTAGAATAAAATACTTATTTCCACAAAGATAATTTTTTTATGGTAGCTTCAACTTTGAAAAGTATATCATTTGTATATTTCCAACCTTCTATTTCACGAATGGACAAAACTTTTCCCCAATGCGTGTGTTTATAGTTATTTATTTTAATAATATTTTCAACGCCATATTTACATTGGCATACGAGTTCACTAGCGCTAGCAAAGTAATGTTGTAAGTGGTTACCTTCGGGCCGCAAATCTAGACGTAAATAACTACCTAGCTCTACAGCATCAACTTCTTTTCTAATAATTTTTTGAGCTAATTGAGGATTCATACAAAAGCAGAAAACTCCAAAAAATTCATATGCCATATTATAAATACTACTTATACAATTTTCATCTACGACTAAAAGAACTTCCAAATATCGTGTAATTTTTTCTACATCTCGTAACGATAAATTATGTAGTTCAATTAGGGCTATCACCATAAAAAGTGGACTGTCTGCAATCGTTAACTCTTCTAAATATTTTAATTTTTTACTTTGTCCCAATAACATATTTAAATGCTTTAAGCTGGCAAGTCGTTTTCTTGAGCTTATTCCTTGTAATTCTTCAGGGATAAGACAGCTAAATTTGAAAAATTTATCTAAGTACTTGCTAGAATCAACGGTTGCCCCATAGCGATGATTTATGGCAGCTATTAGCTGCTTTGTATTGGTAACTAAAACAAACTGTACGCCATCTACGTCAAAAATATGCTTGATGACCTCAAGCATTCGCACAGCAAAGTCAGGGCGACAACGGTCAAGTTCATCCACAAAAATTACCATAGGGTTTTTCTGTGTTACTTCCCTCAAAAGAATCTTTAAGGCACAAATACTGCTTTCAGCTTCAGCATGGTTTTTAAGTGTAGCTTCTATGGCAGCATCAGAAGCTGCATTTGCTGCGTTGCGCATTTCTTCCTCTAGACCTGACAAAGTTACATCTGCATTTTGGCGAAAAATATGCCCTATGACTGCCTTTCCTAAAGATTTAGTTACAAATTTAAGCACGGGCACAGCTTTTTCCATAAGCCTTTTTCGCTTTTCTCCGCTACCTTTCCCTTGAATGCTTGTGAATATAGCAGCTAAAACCGTCATTAAAGGATTATCGGCATGGTCTGCCTTAAACGCATCAATATAGATGGATTCATACCTTGAATGTTCTTTCTTAAATTTAGTTATAAGTTTTTGGCAAAATACCGTTTTTCCTGTTCCCCAGTCACCATCAATGAGCATGGGAGAGATGTCTACTTCAGATGTAAGTAACATAATCATTTTTTCAGCCATGGAATTACGCTGGAATATATCTTCATCTTCAATGTACGTCTGCTGTGTGCAAGTTTTCATGTTATTATCTCTTAAAAATGTTGTATATGTTAGATAGTGTCGACGCAAGATTTACATTTCAAAGAAAACGCCATAAACTTCAAAAGCAAATGAAATTTAGAGGTATATTTAATGGTAAATTTACAGCGCAG
>CAYJOQ010000323.1:0-1623 GCA_964371825.1 uncultured Desulfovibrionaceae bacterium | reverse complement strand
CAGCTGTCCTTACACGTGTTTTTGCAGTAATTTTTCAAGAGCGACTAAAAATTCATCCAAATATTCTTCTTCAACCGTTAAGGCCGGCACAAGTCGTAGCACTGTATCTTGTGTTAAATTACAAATATAACCTTGATCCATTAATGTTTGCCAAATTTCCTTACCCGGGTGTACAAGGTCAATACCGATAAGGAGGCCAAGGCCACGTACTTCTTTAATCGTTCCAGGAAGGCGTTGGCCAAGGGCTCGAGCCTTATCCATAAAGGTATTACCCACACGTAGGGCTCTGCCTGCAAGGTCATCACGTAACATAATTTCAACACACGCATCAGCTACAGCTGCCACAAAGGCATTACCACCAAACGTTGTGGCATGACTGCCCACAGCAAAACCCTGACTAATTTCGTTGGTGGTCAAGATAGCTCCCATGGGTAAGCCATTGGCCAAAGCCTTGGCAGAACTTATAATATGCGGCGTCACATCATAGTGCTGAAAACCCCAAAATTTCCCTGTGCGCCCAAGGCCAGCTTGCACCTCATCAATCATAAAAAGAATATCTTTTTCTTGGCAAAGAGCTTCAATGGCGTGAATGTATTGGTGACTCATGGGGCGCACTCCGCCTTCACCTTGAATAACTTCAAGTAATACTCCAGCAGTCTTGGGCCCAATGGCATCACGAAGGGCCTCTAAGTCTCCCCATGGAACCTGCTTAAAACCTTCAGGCATGGGTGAAAATCCATCTTGAAAGCGTTCTTGACCCGTAGCAGCCACAGCTGCAAGGGTACGTCCATGAAAACAGCCCGTTAGGGTAATCACTTCATACGCATCACGATTCTTAACCCTTTGCATATACCGCCGAGCAAGCTTAATAAGGGCTTCATTGGCTTCTGCACCTGAATTACAAAAGAATGCTTTTTCCATGTGACAGGTAGAGAGTAATTTTTCTGCTAAAGCCAATTGCTCTTCTTGATAAAAAAGATTGCTCACATGCCATAACTTTTGTGCTTGCTTAGCTATGCGATCGCAAAGTTCGGGATGACAATGCCCAAGGTTTGTTACAGCAATTCCAGCTAAAAAATCTTTATACTCCTTGCCGTCCACATCCCATACTAAGGACCCCTCTCCTCGGACAATAGATAGAGGATAACGGCCATATGTGCGGCAAAGTAAAAGTTCTTCTTGTTGCTGCAAATGCGCAAATGCCGCCGAGGGATTGGATGGGATGGACATGATAATTCTCCATTTTTTATAAAAATGATTCATTTTTCTGAGTAAATTCGGTCTTGCAAAAAATTTCTCAGCGCTCACAAAAATTCATGTACAAGTAACAATAGAGTTAAGCTTCATTACTTGACGACAGTAAGAATACGGTATGCGCCCTCATATTTCAAGTCTCGGCAAAGAGATTAAAGAGTAAAAAGAACAGTATGCCACAGGATGTGGCATGCCGCCCCCCATAGCAACGGGCGAGCAAAACAAAGCCAGCCGAAATTTATTTTCTGTCAGACTAATGACAAACCCCACTTTGTGGCGTTTGCGCCGCTATTGTCAGCAAAGCTGTCAAGCGAAAAGGCACGAAAATCAATCGTTTAACGACGCAAATAAATTGCGTCTACTCTTGAT
>CAYJOQ010000322.1:0-1637 GCA_964371825.1 uncultured Desulfovibrionaceae bacterium | reverse complement strand
AATACCAATATTACGCTGTTTATCAATGGCAACGGTACGTGACACTGTGGTATCTCCTCAAAATAAAAATGGGGATTTATACAATTTAGTAAGCCGCACCAAAGTAAAAAGCCTTAAGGGTGTGGCATCATGTTCATATATACAATAAAGGCGGAAGACTAAAGAACCCTTGCATGCACAAAAGACAAACTAATTCACAATAGATTGTTTTTGACGGCTAAGGTCAGTCTTCCGCCTTTGTAACTACCAGCGGTAGTGGGCAAAAGCCTTGTTGGCTTCAGCCATGCGATGCGTATCTTCACGCTTCTTAACAGCGCCGCCGCGGCTGTTAAATGCGTCCAAAAGCTCTGCAGCAAGTTTGGCAGTCATGCCTTTTTCGCCGCGTGAACGTGCGTAGTTAATAAGCCAGCGAATGGATAAAGATACTTGACGATCAGGGCGCACTTCCATAGGCACTTGATATGTAGCACCGCCTACACGGCGAGCCTTAACTTCTAAGTGAGGCTTTACATTTTCTAAAGCCTTTTCAAAAGCGCGCATGGCTTCTTCACCGGTTTTTTCAGCTAATGTTTCTAAAGCTGAATAAAAAATCTTTTCCGCAGCACCTTTTTTGCCGTCATACATAAGACGGTTTACGAATTTAGTAACAAGGCGGCTATTATAAAGCGGATCAGGTAAAATTTCCCTTTTGGGGACAGGTCCTTTACGGGGCATGAGACTCTCCTTAAATAAATTGCGCTTGACCGTAATGTTACCAGCCCCGCTCTTTTTGGAGTCAAAAGAGCATGGCAAACATTACCGCAAACAAAAAAAGTGACTATTTAGGACGCTTGGC
Organism: uncultured Desulfovibrionaceae bacterium; assembly: GCA_964371825.1. GTDB lineage: Bacteria > Desulfobacterota > Desulfovibrionia > Desulfovibrionales > Desulfovibrionaceae > CAYJAD01. The sequence goes on along the minus strand of CAYJOQ010000322.1, from coordinate 802 downwards.
GCCGTACTTAGAGCGGCTCTTACGACGATCTGCAACACCTGCAGTGTCAAGAGTACCACGAACAATGTGATAACGTACACCGGGTAAGTCTTTTACACGACCACCGCGGATCATTACCACGGAGTGCTCTTGTAAATTGTGACCTTCACCAGGAATGTAAGCCGTTACTTCAATACCATTGGTAAGACGCACACGAGCAACCTTACGCAAAGCTGAGTTAGGCTTCTTTGGGGTGGTGGTATAAACGCGAGTGCAAACACCACGACGCTGCGGGCAAGCCTGCAATGCGGGGGTTTTTTTGCGCTTTACAACCACTTTCCGCTCTTTGCGGATAAGCTGATTAATAGTAGGCATTTGATTCCTCCATAAAGTGTATGAAAGCTTTATGCTTCCAAAGGACAAAATCCATAAATCTTTTTGTGGGGTCTTGTCAAGCATTCATCTGCATAGGTGGGTAAAGAAATGAAAAATTTTATGCTGTAATAGTCTGTTGCTGCAAATAAATACTCCAAAAAACCTTACTCAATATTTTGCGTAAACGTTTTTTGGAGTATAGATATGTAGTCAGCACTGAAAAACTATGCAAGCCATTGTAATTACAAATACTCACGCTTTAAGAGTTCACAGAAAAATTGCCGTAAACAAAGCATGTAATGCTATTTTTTGGCAATTTATCGACACTATTGCACTTGTTTTTCACGTGTTGACTAACAAATTTTTCTGTAAGAAAAATTTTTCGTGCCTTTGCGCTTGGCAGCTTTGCTGACAATAGCGGCTCAAACGCCACATAGTGGGGTTTGTC
>CAYJOQ010000321.1:0-1674 GCA_964371825.1 uncultured Desulfovibrionaceae bacterium | reverse complement strand
AAACTTATATAATTGTAGCATGTTGAAGCTGATTGCTTAGCCGAACAGTAGTGAACACTTATTACAGTATATCTGTGGTATAAATTTATCTAGAATGTAATTTAGTACGATTGTACTGTAATTTGATTTTGATGTATCGCCATACAGTCTTTCATAAAAACTATTGATATCAGATAGTTCAAAAATACAGTACATTGCTACATCAAAAAAGCATGTACTGGAAAATATATTGTAAAATTTACAGTATGTCAACGTATGCTATAGAATCCCATAGAATTCTAAATAAAGAAAAAACTAAAGCCATACAATATGTTATAAATATTGTATGGCTTATTTGTTTTTGTTCTGGTGGAGACGGAGGGAATCGAACTAGCGGTGTAAGAATGTAATTTTATTAACGAAAAAAAATATTTTCATTTTTTGTTACGTTTTTGTGTACGACCATGTAAAATTGGGTGGATTGTGGTGGGTGAAAGCGGATGTTTTTGGGAATATCGTTAGATATACCGTGAAGAATTTTTTTGAAATTTAAATTTTGATTAATCTACTTAGGAATTTTCTTCATTATTTATATTTGTACTATTTTCCACACCTTCTTCATTTACTGTTTCAGAGTTTTTCTTTTGAGTATAAGCCTGCTGAAAGAGTAGTATACATTGGTTTGCTAATATTTCATTTCGCCATGTTCGGATAGAGTTTTCTACAGATGTAGCATATCTTTCGGAGTAGATTACCATTTTAGCCTTGATAAGCTCCATGTTGTATTCATCTATAAAGTAATCAAATTGATATGTTTCAGTCCTAGTATTATCATAAACAATATACAGCAAGTGGTCTACAAACCGTAAAGTGGGATACGCACTATGATCTTCTTTTATCTTGTTGGCTAAAACCAAAGAAATAAACTCCTTCTGAGTACAGCATCTTTCAATGATCTCAATCAAAGTATTTTCATCTGGCATAAATTTAACAGGAGTAATTTTTGATAAATCTTTTTCAAGCGACTTATAAACATTTAGGATTTTTTTTGCTATTCCCAGTGAAATACCTAAAGCCTCTTTTAAATTACCGAGATAGGCAAGTGTAAGTTGATCCTTGGACACAGTTTTTAAACTTATATTTTCTCGTACTAGTGTATTATTTTTATTCATAATTTCATGAAGATAAAATAATTGTGTGTTTAGCCAAGATAAGTCGTAAATATTTTGTTCATTTGTCGCACCAATTAAAGAACTAATGTCAATAGACGAAAGATTTTCTTTACAAATTATGAATTCTTGAATCTTAATTATGTTGTCGTTACTGCTCCTATTTGCACTCTCAGAACATTGAATTACGGGTTCGATTGCTATGGAAAAATTTTGTAAAAATATGAGCATTGAGGAATTTAGCGCCTTTATATCATTATCTACTTTGTCTTTGTTTGTTTTATGAAAATAGATAAACAAAGTAGCAAAAATTGTCAGCATTGTTCCAAGGAAACTAATTGCTCCTTTTTCCCATGCCAGAACAGTAATATCAATAATTGCATCAGTGTTATAATAACTAAAGACAGATAGAGCTCCCATCAAAAAGAACAAAAGATATTTTATATTACTTTTCATAGTGACTCCATAACTAATAGAATTTATTCTAACTAACTCTATATAGTAATTTCATTATCAGAATAATGTA
>CAYJOQ010000320.1:0-1683 GCA_964371825.1 uncultured Desulfovibrionaceae bacterium | reverse complement strand
AGTTAAGCGATTGATTTTTGTGCCTTTTGTCCTGCACAAGTAAATTTTCAAACTTGTGGCCTAAAATACGCCAGAATGTTTATTGTTATGATCTATAATCAGCATTACAGCTCACATACTCATGCGAAAGATCTGACGCAAGTAGGGTATATTTGCCTGTGCCCTCTGTATTTCCAAGGTCAATATCAATAGTCACGTCTCTTTCTTTCAAAGGAGCCTCAAGGATGGCGTCATGATTGCCACTAGTAGGTTGACCTTGCGCAAAAATTTCTACACCACAAAAAGTTACCCGTACTGCATCGGCAGTAAAATCAGCACCGCTACGGCCCACTGCCGCAACAATACGCCCCCAATTGGCATCACGCCCATACATGGCAGTTTTTACTAATTGTGAGTGCCCAAGAGTGCGTGCCACCTTTTCAGCATCTGCATCGTCCTTAGCATTATGCACATGAATATGAATAACCTTGGTAGAGCCTTCACCGTCTTGTACAAGCATATATGCAAGAGCGCCCAACATTTCTTCAAGCATGGCCGAAAGACTTGCAATGTCCGCATCGCTAATCATAACCCCAGAAGAACCATTGGCAAGCCCAAGTACCGTATCATTGGTAGATGTATCACCATCTACCGTAACTCTATTAAACGTAACGTCAACAGCATGAACAAAAAGCTTTTGCCAGATATCTTGTTGAATTTTAGCATCACACAGCACCACCGCAAGCATGGTTGCCATATTGGGGCAAATCATACCCGCACCCTTAGCCATACCCACAAAATTTACTGTGCCGCCACTTAATGTAAGCGTTCGCTGCGTATACTTAGGAAAGGCATCAGTTGTCATCATAGCTCGTGTAAAACTTTCTTCATCCTTGGTTCCAAAGCTCGCCTTAAGCTTAGGCATAACATCTTGCCAAAGCTGCATATCAAATTGGCCGCCAATAACACCGGTTGACATAGGTAAAATACTGTCTGCATCAATGCCAAATGTTTCACCCACTAATTGTTTGGTTTTTTTACAACGAATAAGACCCTCATCGCCTGTACACGCATTGGCTTGCCCTGAATTCACAAGTACAGCACGTATTTCCTTACCCTCAGTCAAAAGGCGCTGACACTCAAGCACAGGAGCTGCCTTAAAGGCATTAGTAGTAAAAACACCTGCCACAGCACAAGGCGTTGCAGACACAAGCACCGCCACATCGTCTCTATCTTGCTTGCGAAAACCGGCATTGGCTGAAGCCACTAAAAATCCCTTAGGTAATGGCATAGTATATCCTTTAGATAAATATTCTTACACAGTGCATACCGTATCATCATAATATGCAGGCCTCATTGCTTCATTGAATTGTATATCCTTACGCTTAACAGTAATATTAATCATAGCAGCGTACAACTCATGAAAAGAGCTTTGTTATCAATTGTAATGTCTTATAAAATAAAATATTATTACTGTCGACTCTTTTACACGTGACGACGAGCAAAATTTTCTGCAAAGAATATGTTGCGCATCGAAAATAGGCCAGAACGTGCTTCTGGCAGCCTTGAAAGAGGTATTTGGAGCTGGCGTGCCTTTTGTTCTGCGCATGGCAATTTGCGCAAAAAAATAAATGCTCAGGAGCCTTACTACAAGACTCCTGCACAATTCATTGTGCGGAGTTTTTTGGAGCACTGGCGCTAGCC
>CAYJOQ010000319.1:0-1690 GCA_964371825.1 uncultured Desulfovibrionaceae bacterium | reverse complement strand
AAAAAGACGAGCAAAGTTTACGTCAGGACATTCTCGCATACTATCCCCCGCAGCAAGAACTTAAAAATTAGAACTGCCATACTTACAATATCTAGACGTTATTATTTGTTCATGCTGAAATATTTTGCTTGCTTTGCTTAGTAAATAAGGGTAAGAGTATTTCGCTTCGATATTCCTCTTGTCCCCACACATTACTGTAGACAAGCTTATGCTTTGCGTGCTTTCCTTGCGTGTAAAGCTTCACAAGCACAAATCATAACTATTGGATTTTTATGCGCAAAAAGAAAGTTGCCCCAGAACCTACTGCGGAGAGTTTTTTAAATCTTTCAGAATTAAAAACTAAAAGTATGCATGAACTTATGGAGCTAGCAGAGCAATATAGCTTAGAAAATGCTAGCTCCATGCGAAAACAAGAACTAATTTTCTCATTATTGCAATCGTGTTCTTCGCAAAATGGTGCCATTTATGGTGATGGAGTTTTAGAAATATTACCAGACGGTTTTGGGTTTTTACGCTCTCCTTCGTGTAGTTACATGCCAGGACCAGACGATATCTACGTTTCCCCTTCACAAATACGTCGTTTTTCATTACGTAAGGGCGATATAGTTTCTGGTCAAATTCGCCCGCCCAAAGAAGCAGAGCGATATTTTGCTTTACTTAAGGTTACCGAAATTGGTTTTGAGCCGCCTGAATATGCAAAAAATCTTGTTCTTTTTGACAACCTTACCCCTATTTACCCCGACAGCCAAATTACCATGGAAAATGGGGAAAAAAACCTTTCCAATCGTATTATTGACATTATGTCACCCATTGGTCTTGGTCAGCGTGGCATAATTGTAGCTCCGCCTCGTACGGGTAAAACTATTCTTTTGCAATCTCTTGCTAACGCAATTAATGCTAATTTTCCAGACGTATACCTTATCGTACTACTTATTGACGAACGTCCTGAAGAAGTTACTGATATGGAACGCACTGTTAAACAAGCCGAAGTTATTAGCTCAACCTTTGATGAGCCACCGCAGCGTCACGTACAAGTGTGTGAAATGGTACTTGAAAAAGCCAAACGCCTTGTTGAGCGCAAACGTGATGTGGTTATTTTACTTGACTCTATCACTCGATTAGGTCGCGCTTATAACGCTGTTACACCTCCTTCTGGACGTGTTCTTTCAGGTGGCCTTGATGCCAATGCCTTACAGCGCCCAAAAAGATTTTTTGGTGCTGCGCGTAATATGGAAGAAGGTGGTAGCCTTACTATTATTGCCTCTGCTCTCATTGAAACAGGTTCACGTATGGACGAAGTTATCTTTGAAGAATTTAAAGGTACAGGCAACATGGAAATCTATTTAGATCGTCACCTTGCAGAAAAACGCGTCTTTCCTGCTATTGATATCAATAGAACTGGTACCCGTAAAGAAGACTTACTTCTTAGCGAAGAAGTTCTCAACCGTGTATGGATTTTGCGCAAGATTTTAGCACCTATGTCTTCCATAGACAGCATGGAATTTTTGATTAATAAAATGCGCGTGACCAAGAGTAATAAAGATTTTATGAATGCCATGGGCAAATAATATATTACTATTCTAAAAGGAGGCGCAACGCCTCCTCAAACTAATAACAAACCCCACTTTGTGGCGCTTGCGCCGCTATTGTCAGCAAAGCTGCCAAGCGGAAAGGCACGAAAATCAATCGT
>CAYJOQ010000318.1:0-1710 GCA_964371825.1 uncultured Desulfovibrionaceae bacterium | reverse complement strand
TTGTGCAGGACAAAAGGCACAAAAATCAATCGCTTAACTGCGCAAGTGAATTGCGTTTACTCTTGATTTTTGGTCGCCATGGCTAGCGCCAGTGTTCCAAAAAACTCCGCACAATGAATTGTGCAGGAGTCTTAAATTACCTTGATACAACGCTACCAGCTTTATTTAATTCTAAAGCAAAAGAATCAAGTAAGCTTGCCACTGTTGCTGCACTTTTTATAACATCTACCTTTTGTTCTGCCCTACGCTCAAGCCATTTAGCGATAAAAAGAATGCTGTCTGCATCAGCACTATGGGCGGCAAGGCCATGCCTTTTCACTATCCGAACAAAATCTTCATTGGCAGATCTGCGATCAAGAAGGGCTCGTTGATATTGCGCATTAAGTCCATCAATACGCATTTGCGCCGCTTGTGCACCTGCAGTATTTTTTTCTTCCCGCGCAGCATCTAAATCAAAAACCGCACTAGTCATTTTAGCATGAATATCTAAAGAGTTTTGCGAAAGCTGTGCCATTTCTTGCATACGATCTAAAAAATCTGGAGTTTTGCTTATTCCTTCAAAAATACCGCTTAACTTGCGGCACTCAGCAGAATATGCCTTAAACATATTAGACATCTGCAAAGCATCTAAGGGTTCGCCCTTGGTAGGGGATTGTGCAGCCACTTCAAGGGCATCTAAAAAGCGTTCAGCATACAAATTATATAGGGCGTTGAGCATGGAAGGATTAAAGGCATAGCGCAAAAGAGCCTGTCTTGCTCCCAATACATCTTGGCTATCCTTAGGCATAAGATGCAGCATCTTTTGCCCATAGCGCAAATTTAACGATGAAAGACTTAAAGCTGTGCCCTTACCTGGCGTGTATTGTGCAACAAAAAATTGTGCAACATCATCTACAAAAAGCATTGGAACTTTTATATCTTCCTTCACTTTTGGAACAAGGGGCGTAACTGGTGCAACCGGTGTCACTGGTGCAACGGGGGGAGCTGATGCAGTTGCCTGTGCTGTAGAATCTTGATTTGTAGCGGTTGATTCTTGTTCACTAACTTCAGTTACATCTTGCCCTTGTATATCTTCACTCTTTTGTGTCAAATCTTGATCTGCATCTTGGGCAGCCTCTTTAGAGATTTCTGCACTGGTCAGCGAACCTTGAATATTTTGCCCTGCCAATGTGCCAGGAGCTGTATACGGCGTTACTACCGATGGCGGTGGTGGCGGCGGCGGGGCTATGAGCGTGCTTACACTTTCAAGTGGAGTGTCTTTTACAACAGAGTCTACATTATCCTTAATGGTAGTTGTAAATTCTTCCTTGGTTTCTTCATCACGAGAAAGCCAAAAAATACTTACACTTGTTACAATAACTACAACGGCAGTTAGTAGGCCAAGTTTAAAGGCATTGCCCCTTTTTGTTGAGGGCTTTGGCAATGTATTAAATGCATTGTTGTTTAAATTTGTCATGAATTTATTCCCTTTTCTGTGCACACATATTCTATAACGAGTTCTCTGCACACGTTCGTATACATTCAACATCATGTAATGATAGTACATTTCACACTATTGATGCAAAGAAACAAAAACCTTACACAAGACTACGTGAGGCCTTAGTACATATTCCGTTGTTGTGTATTATCACGCTTTTAAAAAAGAATAAACCTATTTTAGTCGATGCTGAAAAACGCATTTCCATGCGTGTTTCAGAAAGGCACGCCCAC
>CAYJOQ010000317.1:0-1721 GCA_964371825.1 uncultured Desulfovibrionaceae bacterium | reverse complement strand
GACGGCGGCATGGACATTGAAGAAGTCGCCGAAAAACACCCCGAACGCATCTTCACAACACAGCTTGATGGTGCCCACCAAATATGGCCCTTCCAAGCCCGTCAATTACTCTTTGGTTGCGGCCTAACACCACAACAAATACCCCAAGGCATCAGCCTCATCACCAACCTTGTAAAACTTTGCATTGAAAAAGATGCTACACAAGTAGAAATTAATCCCCTAGCTATCGATAATGACGGCAACCTCATCGCCCTTGATGCCAAAATGAACTTCGATGAAAGCGCACTTAAACGACACCCAGAAATCCAAGCCCTCGAAGACCCAGACGAAGCAGACCCCCTCGAACGTAAAGCTGCACAACTTGGCGTAAACTACGTACGCCTTGATGGCTACGTAGGCACCATGGTTAACGGCGCAGGCCTTGCCATGGCCACCATGGATGCCATTAAAAATGCCGGAGCAGAACCTGCCAACTTTCTCGACGCTGGCGGCGGCGCCAATGTGGAAATGGTCAAAAAAGGCTTTGAAGTCATGCTCTCAGACCCTAAAGTGCGTGGCATTCTTATTAATATATTCGGCGGTATCCTACGCTGCGACATCGTTGCCGAAGGCGTAATACAAGCAGTAAAAGAAATAGATCTACAACTTCCACTCGTAGTGCGCATGGAAGGTACCAATGTGGAACTTGCACGAAAAATCCTCGACGAAAGTGGCGTAAATATAGTTACAGCCAATTCCATGTCTGAAGCTGCCAACAAAATTGCCGCTCTGACCAAACAAGCCTAAGGGAGATTACATGAGCATTTTAATCAATGAACATACCCGTGTACTAGTACAAGGCCTCACAGGACGTGAAGGCATGTTTCACGGTCAACAAATGCTTGACTACGGAACAAATATCGTTGCCGGCGTAACCCCAGGAAAAGGCGGACAAGAAGTTCACGGCATACCCATCTTTAATACCGTCAAAGAAGCTGTTGAAAAAACCGGCGCAGATACCTCAGTAATATTCGTCCCCGCTGCAGGATGCGCCGACGGCGCCTGCGAAGCCGCAGATGCCGGCATTAAACTCGTTATTATCATAACAGAACACGTTCCCGTTCTTGATATGGTTCGCGCCAAAGCACACCTCAATGCTAAAAATGTCAAACTCATAGGCCCCAACTGCCCCGGACTCATAAGCCCAGGCAAATGCAAAATAGGCATACAACCAGGCTATATCCACAAACAAGGAAATATCGGACTCATCAGCCGCTCTGGTACCCTCACCTATGAAGCCGTACACCAACTCACAAGCCACGGCCTAGGACAAAGCACCGTCATCGGCATGGGCGGTGACCCCGTTCCAGGACTCAAATTTATTGACCTTCTCAAAATGTTTCGCGATGACCCAGAAACTCACGCCGTATGCATGCTCGGAGAAATTGGCGGCGATAACGAAGAAAAAGCCGCCGCATATATCAAAGAAAGCAAATACCCCAAACCCGTCTTCGGCTTCATCGCAGGCCTCACAGCACCCCCAGGAAAACGCATGGGACACGCAGGCGCCATCATCTCCGGATCCAAAGGACGAGGTGAAGATAAAATTCAAGCCATGGAAGAAGCCGGTATCACCGTCATCCGTGACCTTGGACAATTCGGAAAAACCGTCGCCGATAGTCTAAAATAATTTTTTTGTTTTGTGGGGGGCGGAAAACTTTTGCTAACGCCCAAAAGATTTT
>CAYJOQ010000316.1:0-1756 GCA_964371825.1 uncultured Desulfovibrionaceae bacterium | reverse complement strand
CTTACATTGCTTTTTCCACTTCCGTTAGGGCCTACAACAGCCACGGTTTTATCGTCAAATTTTAAACTAGTTTTATCAGGAAAGGTCTTAAAACCTTGTATATCTATAGACTTAAGTAACATCCTCTATCTCCAATTTGCATTCCCCGGTTGGAATATCATCTTTTTGCTTAACTTTTATATTGTAGCCAAGTTTTTTAAGTTTCTCTACATTTTCTTTTTTTTGCCCAATTACCTTTGAAACATCTTTGCTATTCACATAAAAAGTTGCAGTTTTGCACTTAAGCTCTTTTAGCTTTTTAAGCATAAGCTCATAAAAATTATAACTCTGGCACAGCTCGCTAAACGAGGGGTGATATGGCCCTGCCACAGCACCTGACGTTTCGCTTGAGTCATGCAAACCCATTCTTATAATTTTTATATTCTCATTTTCGCAAATTTTAGCAATGTAAGCGCAAAGCCTTACAGCCTCGTTTAAAGTTTGTGGCTTATACTCGCCACTTTCATATAAATCGCAGAGCTGAGTGCCTTTAAAAACCAAGGTGGGGTACACCCTTAATGTGTTTGGCCTAAGCTTAACAACTTCTAAAGCAGTTTTAATGTCTGTTTCCTCATTAGAGCCATAAAGGCCTGTCATTATTTGAAGCCCCAACTCAAAGCCCTCGCTTTTAATTAGCTTGCAAGCCTTTATTACTGAGCTACTGTCGTGGCCTCGAGAGTTTTTAAGTAGCACCTCGTCATTCATAGACTGCGCACCAAGCTCTATAGCGCTAACTTTATGCTCTTTAAGCTCTTTTAAAATGTCTTTGTTAATGCAGTCTGGCCTTGTAGAAATTCTTATGCCTTTTAACGAGTATTTCTCTACTAGCTCTTTGCCAACGCCTAAAAGCTCTAGCCTATATTTTTCATCAATAGCCGTAAAGCTTCCACCAAAAAAGGCCAGCTCGGTGTTTTTTGTGTTGGGGTTATATTTTACCGAGGTCTCCACTGCGCTTATAATATCATTTATGCTAGGTGGGTTAATTTGCCCTGTAATTCTTTTTTGATTACAAAAACTGCAACTGCAAGGGCAACCCAAATGTGGCACAAAAATAGATATATTACTATGCTTAATAACCCATCAACTCCAATGCTACCCTTGCCGCCTCTTGCTCTGCCTCTTTTTTGCTTTTTCCGCCGCCTTTGCCTATGCTGTTTGAGTTTAAAAGCACCTCTACCACAAAATGCTTTTCGTGGTCAGGGCCTGTCTCTTTTACCACAACATAGCTAAGCTTCTCTTGAGGGTTTTGCTGAATTATTTCTTGCAAGGTAGTTTTATAATCTTTAAAATTGTTCTTTTTTGCTCCCTTAACCTCTTTAGCTAAGAATTTTAGAACAAAGTTTTTGCTATTATTTACGTCTCCACTGTCAAGATAAATTGCAGCAGTTACAGACTCAAACATATCTGCTAAAATGCTTGCACGCTCTCTACCGCCAGAGCGTATCTCTCCGTTGCTTAGCCTCATAAAAGAACCTAAACCTATCTCTTTAGAAAGCTTACAAAGCGACTTCTCGCAAACTAGGCTTGCCCTTGTTTTTGTAAGCTGACCCTCAGGAAGTTTCGGAAAATTCTCAAATAAATAGCAAGCTACAATATAGCCTAAAATAGAGTCTCCTAAAAATTCAAATCGCTCATAACTTTGTATTTTATTCTCGTTAGCGTAGGAAGAATGGGTAAGCGCTGTAAGCAATTTACCCTTGTCTTTAAAAGTGTATCC
>CAYJOQ010000315.1:0-1767 GCA_964371825.1 uncultured Desulfovibrionaceae bacterium | reverse complement strand
ACTACCTGCCGATATTTTTCAATCAGCTCATCAAATACATGTATATTCTCAAAAAGCCTATCCATAGCTTCTTCCAGAGGTTTTCTGACCGCTGTAAAATCGGGATAATCTTTTTGAAGTTGCGCAAAGTTTAAATTTAAAGGGTAGCATAGAGATTTCATGCCTTTTGAAAAACGAAATCCTGTTTTTTTCCTTAGGTCGGTATCTTTTATATATTGTATCATTTCTTCCCTACGAAGCTTTTTTCCATGATAGGGGTGAAAATCAAATGAGGATGAAATATGAAACTCAATCATTAATTTATTGTGTATCATACCGTTAAGATAGGAAAATGGAGTATATCCCTCATATGAATCGGAAAATGCAAACTTCTTTGTGATGTCGCTCTCATCTTTCCATTCTGCCCATCTATAGGGATAAAAGAGTCCAAAATGATTCTCGGCTTCCCACCATAATTGATTGTGCTCGTTTTCTTGTTCCATATCACCTGAGTCGATTATATCATTCCATAAACCTTCATCAGGTAAGTCATTTATATCACCATATAAATCTTTATAGTTATAGTCGGCAATTTTATCTGTTATACATTTCCATAAAGTACATTCAATATCTTGATCAATCTTGCCGAGTGAACGCAAAATAAGTGAACCTTCTTCAATGTGTGTGATATTTAAACGGCAAAGCTCGTCGGTGATTTCATCTGTGATTTCGTCATCTTGTTTTTTTGAGGTATCCATAGTATCCTTAAGTTGTTTATTTAGCTCGAATACTCTTGATAACTGATGTATGTCCATAATAACTCCTGTTGCATGTATAACGTATTTTATCGTATCATCATTTCATAGTATGAAACGTAATGGTTATAAAATGAATACGAAGGTAAAATATTATAAACTCTAACAATCGAGCACCACCCATGCCAAAAAAACTAAACCCCGACACACAAGCCCTTGATAATATACTCAGACTTTTCACTTATCTGCAAATGAACGCTCAGCCGATTTCGTTGACTGCGCTTGCAGATATGTTTGACGTGTCAAAGCCGACTATGATGCGATACCTCCAAAAGCTTGAAAAAAATGGACATGCAAAGCTCCAAGTAGAAAAAAGAGGGCGAGAACATTTCTATGCACTCCAACGCCCGAAAAAATTACCTAAGCTTTCTTTGAGTGTAGAAGGCTTGCAACAACTCGCCCTTTGCAGAGATTTTATTTCACATTTACTCCCTAGCAATTTTCAAAAGCACGTTGAAATAACACTTAACCAAGCTATTGCCTATCTTCCTGAAGACAGTCCAACCCCACTGCAAGGATTGCCGCACATTGCCCACAGTTTTACTCGAGGATATATTGATTACGCCAAGCACCAAGAAATATTCAAAACTTTACTGACTGCCATCCGTGATAAAGCTGTTTGCGTGGTGACATATAAAAATCAACAAGATGAACAAACATTCGATTATGCACCAAAAGTCGTCACGGCTCTTGGTGAGGCCATTCATATAAACGGTTGGAAAGTCACCGATAAAGGTAGAGTGGAGCTTCTGAAAGAGCATCCGAGCAATCTTCTTTTACACAGAATACAGCAAGTTGAACTGACAATCCGTTCCTCAGAAAATACGCCCGAAATTGACGAACATGACGACGGTTACTTCGGGTTTATGAACGACGGGGAGGCCTTTGAAGCAACTATTAGATTTTACGGAAAGGCGGCAGTTTATGTCTCCGAAAGAATTTGGTCTTCTGAACAGTCCATAAAAAGAATTAA
>CAYJOQ010000314.1:0-1792 GCA_964371825.1 uncultured Desulfovibrionaceae bacterium | reverse complement strand
GGTGATGGCTTTACCATGACTGGTGGAATTTTGAATGGTTCTTTTGGTGCAGACACCTTTAGCCTAGCCAGCATGACTGGAGGCACAATCCAAGGCGGCTTTGGTAATGACACCTTTAATATTACCCTAAACGGCGCATCCAAGGGCATTTTGTACGGTGGAGCTGGTAATGATGTATATAACCTTGACGCCACTAAGAAAAGCTCCATTACCATTAATGATTTTGAGGGTGGTGATACAATTTTTATTGGTGATGATACTGTTGGAATTACAGTAAATGACGTTGTGGGCCTAGACTCCATAACTTCTGGTAATATTACTATTAATTTTGGCACTGTGCATGTGGACCCAGATAATGAGAATAAGCTAGAACGTGATAACATTAGCGATAAAACTATTTATGGTACTGATGATGCAGATACCATCAATATCAAAGGAACAGCCAGCAATAGCAACATTTATGGCCTTGACGGTGCAGATAGCATTAGTGTTGGTACTTTAAGCGGTAGCGGAATCTTTAGCGCAATCGGTGTAGATACTATTACTGTGGGCACTGTTAATGGTGGACTCATTGATGGTGGTAGTAGTGCTGACCTTATAACTATTACTAATCAGGTGAAAAAGAGCATATCTATTGTTAACTATAGTGCTGAACAAGATAGCCTATATCTTACAGGTGGCATTGGCAGCGGTGGTAATGTAGCCCTTCAAGGTAATGGCTTTGTGGTGGCTAAGGATGATGCACAAGATGGCAATCCTGACACCTTTACCGGCTTTAACCTTGCTAGCGGAGCTCTTAAAGGCAGTGATGGGGCAGATGAATTTTATGTTAATAAAATGGCTAGCGGCACCCTCAGCGGTGAAGGCGGAGCAGATGAATTTTATATCACTTCCCTAAGCGGTGGTACGGTAAGTGGCGGTGCTGACGCAGATACTATTAATATCACCGCCATGACTGGTGGCACTGTTGATGGTGGCCTTGGTAGAGATACAACAATTTTGGATGCTCTCGTAAACAAAACCATACGCCTTAATAATAGTGGCACTGAACAAGATTATGTATTTTTAGAAAGTGGCCTAGCTAAAGGCGGCAATGTCATTTTAACTTCCAATGCTGGCTTTGTCTTAGCAAAATATGGTGGATTTGCTTTTGACATGGCCGCTGGCACCATTACCGGTTCAGCTGGTTCAGATAGCATAATTATAGACACACTTACTAGTGGCACTATTAATGCCAATGCTGGCAATGACTACATTCAAATAGCCAATAGAATTGGCGGCACCATTGACGGCGGTATTGGCACAGATACTCTACGCCTTATGACCATAGATTCCGAGCTAGACTTAACCCAGTTAAGCAAATTAGTAAAAAATGTGGAAGCATATGAATTTGTAGAGATTGAAACTAATGGCAAAATTATTGGCACCGCTGGTAATGATGAGTTTAGCGTTGAGATTATGAGCGGCGGAAAAATAGACACTGGTGATGGCAATGACTTTATTACCGTTGGCAACCTTGATGCTGGCAGCATTGACGGCGGTATAGGTGATGATACGCTTAGAATGGAGCAACACATTAATAGCACTGTAGACCTTAACACTGTAGCTGATAATGTGGAAATATTTGAGTTTAATCGACTTATTGATAGTGGCATAATCACTGGTACAGATGAGGCTGATAATATAATCGTAAATACCATGATTGCAGGTGCAATTAATGCTGGCGCTGGTGATGATAGTATTACCTTAAATAGTTACTTAGCTCACGGCACTATTGATGGCGGTGATGGCG
>CAYJOQ010000313.1:0-1799 GCA_964371825.1 uncultured Desulfovibrionaceae bacterium | reverse complement strand
AGCAAGTTCTGGCTTATTTTACGGGGCGCAAAATTTTTCTTACAGAAAAATTTCGTTAGTCGGCACATGAAAAACAGGTGCAATAGTGTCGATAAATTGCCAAAAAGTCGCATTACATGCTTTGTTTTTGGCAATTTTTCTAGGTTGACCCTTGCATGTTAAGTGTACAATTACAAATAGCTGTTTAGTTTTTCAGTGCTCACTATTTAGCGCAAGCTCGTGCCTTTCTTGACAATATGTGAAAAAATGTTGTGCAGCATCAACTACGCTAACACCCTATTTTCAAACTCAATAAAAAATCTATCAGGCTGTTATGATTTTTTTTCAATCTTTGCCCAACTATCCTTAAGCGCCACTATACGATTAAATATGGGCGCTCCATCCTTACTATCAGCATCTGCACAAAAATACCCAAGACGTTCAAATTGTACACGTTCTCCTATCTTGCTTTGTGCCAAGGCTGGTTCGCATTGTGCTGTAACAATTTTTAGAGAGTTAGGATTGATATAATCTAAGAATGTTTTGCCTTCTTCTGGAGCATTGGGATTTTCTGTTAAAAACAAATGCTCATACATGCGCACTTCTAGGGGAATGGCATGCTCTTTTGCTACCCAGTGTATTGTTCCTCGCACCTTGCGACCATCGGCACTTTTTCCGCCACGACTTTCTGGATCATACGTGCAGCGCAGCTCAATAACATTACCTGCAGCATCGCAAATGGCCTTGGTACAAGTAAGGTAAAAAGCATAACGAAGACGTACTTCATTACCTTCATACAAACGATGAAACTTCTTTGGCGGATCTAAACGAAAATCATCACGCTCTATATACAGTTCCCGAGCAAAAGGCACCTTACGACTTCCATAAGATGCATCTTCAGGGTGACAAGGCATATCAAAATACTCTACTTGCCCCTCAGGATAATTTTCAATAACCACCTTTAAAGGATCTAACACCGCCATAAGGCGAGGAGTATGCACATTTAAATATTCACGCTGACAAAATTCAAAAAGTCCATAATCCACCATAGAGTCTGCACGAGCCACACCAATACGAGCACAAAATTCACGCAAAGCCTCTGGCGGAACTCCACGACGGCGCATACCGCTTATAGTAGGCATGCGCGGATCATCCCAGCCATGCACATACCCTTCTTGCACAAGCTGAATGAGCTTACGTTTTGAAAGTATAGTATGCGTAAGTTGCAAACGCGCAAATTCAATTTGTTGTGGTCTATACACGCCAAGATTTTCCAATACCCAATCATAAAGCTCTCGATTATTCACAAATTCTAAAGAACACAATGAATGAGTAATGCCTTCAATTGAATCAGAAAGACAATGCGTATAATCATACATAGGATAAATACACCAAGCATCACCTGTGCGGTGGTGATGTGCGTGACGAATTCTATATAACGTGGGATCACGCATGACAATATTTGGCGATTGCATATTTATTTTAGCCCGCAACACATGCTCACCATCGGCAAAATCACCAGCACGCATGCGCCTAAAGAGGTCTAAATTCTCTTCCACACTGCGCTCGCGATACGGGCTATTTTTGCCTGGTTCAGAAAAAGATCCGCGCATAATTCGTATTTCTTCAGCAGAGCATGAATCCACATAGGCTTTACCTGCCAATATAAGCTGTTCAGCATACGTGTACAATTGCTCAAAATAATCAGAAGCAAAAAATTCACGTTCTTCCCAATTTCCACCAAGCCACGCCACATCCTTACGAATAGAATCAACATATTCTGTTTCTTCCTTGGTAGGATTGGTATCGTCAAAACGTAA
>CAYJOQ010000312.1:0-1814 GCA_964371825.1 uncultured Desulfovibrionaceae bacterium | reverse complement strand
GGTACTTGTATTTGCCGTTATAGTTGGCGTTCCCTCTATGGCGAAATCCTCCGTGGCGCTAATGCCGATGTTGTTATGGATTTCCAAAGAACCGCTGTTTCTGATGGTGATATTCCCATCTGCATTTATTCCTGTATTACTATTATCGCTGTCTTTTAGCACATTAGTTGTGCCATATAAATCTATAAACAAGTCCCCTGTAGAGCTTATTATATCACTTGCGAAATCACCGTCTAAATTTAGATTGTTAAGCCTTAAAATCGCCTGTCCGCTACCATCAATTAACACACCCACATTGTAAGTGCTATCGTTTGCAAAAGTAGTTTCACTAAAAGTACCGTCGCTGTTAAACATATAAGCTTTTCCGTTTTCAAGTTGGTTTCCTAAAACACTTATAGTTCCTGCCTTTGTTATGCTTATGCTCACATATTTTTGCTTGTGATATTCATCTACTTGGCTCATTGAAGTTGCAACATTAGCATTTTCCCCGGCAATAATGCTAAGTCCGGCGCCACTTGGTACTGTTATATCCGGTTTATTGTTGTCTTGGAAAACCCTTGCAGACTCTCCCTCGCCTATGGCAGAGAAATTTCCCCCAGTGATGTCCAGTACGCCGGTCATGGCATAGGTAGTGTCGTGATTGTTGTTATTGGTGCTAAGACTAAAGGAAACCACACCGCCGCTTTGGCTAAGGTCGCCCCTTAAGGCAACTCCTGATTGCTCTTGCCCGTAAGACCCTTTTCCCTCGCTTGTAAGGTATCCACTTTTAACAACAACCTTACCCTCAATGCCATCGCCGCTAAAGCCTACTCTTGAATTGTAGTCAACTCTTCCGCTTTGTCCGCCAACGGTGCCTACGCTACCGCCGTCTATGGTAAGAGCGCTCTCACCGATATAAATACCGTCGCCCCCTTGACCGTCTCTGGCGCTATAATTTGACCCACCGCCAATTGCAGTCACGCTACCGCCATTAACATTCATGGCGTTTACGATATTTATGGCAGTTCCGCCAACTCTGTTATACCCTTCAACGGTAACACTTGTTCCGCCCTTGGCATTTAATGTTCCGTTTTCAATAGTTAGGTGATTTGCTTGAAGACCCCTTGCGCCAAAACCGTCTGTTCCTGTGGCGTTAAGAGTTCCGCTATTTATTGTTAGATTATCAAACCTTGCCCCTGCCGCTGTTCCTGTGGTGGAAAGTGAACCCTCACCGCTTATTGTAACGATGGAATTTTGAGTTGAGCTTTGAGCAGAAATGCCGTAGGCTCCGCTAAAGTGAATGGTGCTAGAACCGTTTAGCTCTAAGTTAACATCCATATCCTCAATCAATATGCCAAATTCCCCGCTGGAAGACATATTCAATGATTTAAGGGATAGCTTATTGACTCCGTTTTCCCTTGTCAGCCTTATGTTGTGGTCTAAATTCAGTAGATTTGGTTCAAGCTCGCCGTATGAATTCACAAAGTAACTTGTGTCCACCACAAGCTCTGTTCCAAAGGCGGTGACTTTGCCCTCCCCTTGGGCATAGCCTTTACTTATAGCTCCGATTATGGCGCTAAGTGGGATTACCCCAAGGAGCATAACCACCGCAATCAGTATGCTAAATCCTCTTTTACTAAACTCTTTTTTAGCAAATTTTCTTCCTAAAATGTTAATCATAATATACTCCCCCTAATTTTCATCAACAAATTTTACACTTGATAATTTAAAATTTATTAACTTTGCCATGTCTAGAATTTTAAACATTTTCCTTATGTGTATAATTATATATTAATGTAAATAAAATTACAAGAAATCAAAGTGTTTTTATATAA
>CAYJOQ010000311.1:0-1821 GCA_964371825.1 uncultured Desulfovibrionaceae bacterium | reverse complement strand
CTGACAATAGCGGCGCAAACGCCACAAAGTGGGGTTTGTCATTAGTCTGACCTTGATTGCTCAAGGATAAAATTAGACAATAACATCCTACTACTCACATTTAACCTAAGGAGTTTTTATGGCTATACAACATTTTCTTCTAGGTATTAGCTCCAATCAATTGACATTTAACCAAATTGAAACTCCCTTTGTAAAATATCAAGAAGACGGCACACCCCCAGCACCTTGGGAAGTGCACTCAAATCTTGGAGATGACAATAAAATTTGGTGCCAAGTCTACCGCATAAAAGGAGAGCCCGGAGGATTTTTTGTTCTGCGAGACTTTGATGAAACCCTTTTTGTTGCGCATGCCAAGGGTAATTTAGGCTTTGTTTTTGCCCTTAATACCTTTTCAAAAATAGTAAGCAACTATCGTTATGCCATAGATATTTTTGAAAACATAGACATGGACCTTGAACTAGATGAAGAATAATATCTAGGAAATAATATGCAAAAACTGGGAGTTATTTTCTTTCCTGCCTTTGACTGGGCCATTTCAAAAAATCACCCAGAAAGGGAAGAGCGCCTTCTGTATACACAAGATCAACTTGCAGAAGAAGGACTTTTTGATCTGCCCGGAATACAAGAATACAGGCCACGCATGGCCGATTATGGTCATGTTCAACGCGCACATTTTTGCCTGCCTTCGCCTGAAGCTATATGCACAGATTCACACTTGGCTGCAGCAGGTGGAACCTTACGCGCGGCAGACCTGATTCTTAATAAAGAAGCGCAACGAGCGTTTGCTCTTGTGCGTCCACCAGGACATCATGCCATGCGCATAAGCTATGGTAATCGCGGTTTTTGCAATATAAATATGGAAGCCATTATGGTGCAATATATGCGTGATACCCTTACGCAGCAGCACCATAATGCTGCTCCCTTACGGGTGGCTGTAGTTGATACTGACTGCCATCATGGTGACGGCTCACAAGATATTTTTTGGAATGACGCTGACACCTTATTTATTTCATTACACCAAGATGGGCGTACGCTCTATCCCGGCTCAGGCTTTATAGAAGAATGCGGCGGACCAGGAGCCATGGGAAAAACCATTAACATCCCCTTACCGCCACGCACCGGAGATGCTGGGTATTTATACGCCATGAAGCATGCCGTCATGCCCATTTTACAAGATTTTAACCCACACTTTATTATTAATTCTGCCGGACAAGACAATCATTTCACAGACCCTCTTGCCAATATGCGTTTAACAGCCAGAGGCTATGGCGCATTAACTAAGCTTTTGCAGCCTCACATAGCCGTTCTTGAGGGGGGGTATTCTATTCGTGGCGCCCTTCCCTATGTAAATTTAGCCCTATGCCTTGCACTGGCAGATCTTTCTTTTGACGCTATATATGAACCGCAGTGGAAGGAAGAAGACGTGGCAGATGAAGCAGAAAACCTTAATTATATTAAAAAAATATGTGATATTGCACTCAACACCTATTTTTACCCGCAAAGCGTGCCCAATGAAGGCAAAGCACATGACGGATTTTGGCTTCGTCAAAAAAGTATTTATTATGATACAGACGGCATTTTAGACAAACAAGAAGAACGCATCAGACTTTGCCATCATTGCCAAGGCTATACGCAAACCCTAACTGCAGTTCGCGGCAGAGCAAAATATATGTGCTTTCTTGTGCCACGTAAGCCTTGTGAAAAGTGCCTTCAAGAATGTGTAGAAAAAGCCCATCAAGCAAAAAAACGTCAAGAATTTGCTGCCATACACACCCTTTACACATAATGAGTCCGCACTGAAAACCAAATAAACGCCTTAAA
>CAYJOQ010000310.1:0-1864 GCA_964371825.1 uncultured Desulfovibrionaceae bacterium | reverse complement strand
AAAAAAAGGCTTACGTTGCAAACGTAAGCCTTGAAAAATTGTGGCGCGGCCGAAGAGATTCGAACTCCTGACCTACAGGTTCGTAGCCTGTTGCTCTATCCAGCTGAGCTACGGCCGCGCATCGACAAAGGGAAACTAAAGAAAAAGGGCCTAAGGGTCAAGTGTTTTTTTATATATTTTCGTTTTTGTTGTTTGTGTAGAAAAAAATATTAATATAATAGTTAGTTATTAGTTTTTGTGAGATTTTTTCTTACACAGAACAAAAAATACCTTTGCAAGCAAGACGCCTTTAGCTATTTTGTGCGCATGCAAGAACAACTATTAGAAATACTTTCCATGGACCGCGTATCCTATGGTTCTGCCCTTGACTTTCAAAAAAGCCAAGTGGCTGCGCGCATAGAAGGCAAGATACATGATGGCCTTTTGCTCGTAGAGCATAATCCGGTAATTACTCTGGGGCGCAGGGCACAATCAGATCAAGTATATTTAAGTGAAGCGCAATTAAAGGCTAAAGGTATTGAACTTTTTTTTGTAGAGCGCGGCGGTATGGCAACCTACCACGGACCTGGGCAGTTGGTGGCGTATCCTATTATTAAGCTACCTCGTAAGGGTCTAAAATTTTTTATGGATGCCTTGCTCAATGCTATTGAAAGAACTGTACAGTCTTTTGGGCTTTCCTCTGAGCGCAGCGTTAATGGCCCAGGCATTTGGGTGCGCGGTGCCAAAATAGCAAGTGTTGGTATTGCTCTTCGTAAATGGGTAACCTTTCACGGCATGGCATTAAATGTAAATACTGATTTGCAAGGTTTTTCTGCCATTAGCCCATGCGGTAATCCTTGTGAGCGTATCACATCGCTTAAGCAAGAGCTGGGGCATGATGTAAGTATGACTGAAGTTTCTCAGTTATTTGTGCAGTTTTTTACTGAAGAACTTGGAATGACTCTTGCCCCAAATCCGCCCATACGTCGCCCAAGTTGGTTAAAGCTTGCCACTCCGCATGCGCAAGAAGCTAAGCCCATGGCGAAAATGATTAAGCATTTGCATTTGCATACCGTATGTCAGGAAGCTAAATGCCCTAATAAAAACGAATGTTTTTCCAGAGGAACATCAACCTTTATTATTATGGGTCATGTGTGCACAAGAGCTTGTCGCTATTGCGCTGTTGAGCAAGGTTTGCCTAAAGCCTTAGATATGACAGAACCACAACATGTAGCTGAGGCTGTACATAAGCTTGCTTTACGCCATGCTGTCATTACATCTGTTACTCGTGATGACATTGCAGATGGTGGTGCTGCACACTTTGTGGCTACCATTAAGGCTGTTAAGGAGCTTAATCCACACACAAGTGTAGAAGTGCTGGTGCCAGATTTTCAGGCAAATATGACCCATGTGCAAAAGGTTTGTGATGCTAAGCCCCATATGTTTAATCATAATATTGAAACTGTGGAGCGTCTTTTTCCGCATATACGACCAAGGGCCAATTATAGAGAATCACTACAGGTGTTGGCGCATGCTGCTGCGCAAGGTTTGAGGGTAAAAAGTGGACTGATGCTAGGACTTGGCGAGAGTTGGCAGGAAATACGCGCTACCTTGCATGATCTTTATTCCCATGGATGCCGTTATGTAACTCTTGGGCAATATATAGCCCCATCTCGAAAACATACGCCTATTATGCGATATCCTGCACCGCATGAATTTAACTATTGGAAACATGAGGCTCTTGCCATGGGTTTTATTGGGGCAGCTTCTGCACCCTTGGTACGCAGCTCGTATCGTGCTGAAGATATGATGCCGTAATGGTCATAAATGGAGGGTCCTGCATAATTATTTTCCAATTTTATTTTTGTGCTTTTGCAATAAATTT
>CAYJOQ010000309.1:0-1890 GCA_964371825.1 uncultured Desulfovibrionaceae bacterium | reverse complement strand
GAGCAGAAACATACCATTGTGGCATGATGTTATAATTTGCGTGCAAACCAAAGGCAAAGGAAGTGGAATCGGAATCCATATCCATAATATCTGCGTCAAGTTCTGCATAATTGAAGTCGAAATGCGCACCAAGAGAGAATTTTTCGCTGAAATTATAGCTTGCTCCACCTGTCACACCCATTTGTGAACCGTCAAAATTATATTCACTGTTATTTGTCAAAGAAGCATAAGGAGTCAAGAAAGCAGTCCACTTGTTTTGCTCCATTTCTGAACCTGCGGCTATACCACTATTGCCATTATCTGAAACTAAATCAATATAGATTTCATTGTACTTTGTTTGCAATAATTTTCTTGTGATATTGCTCATCTGCCCTTGAACTAAAGCTAAATTTCCTTGAGCTGTGGCAGAACCTGGAGTGGTTTCAGCATTGATATTTGCATCAAGGCGAACTGTTGCAGTATCAGTTGAATTTCCACCAGTAACAACAGCCTTAAGGAAGGGTACTTCTGTTGTAACTGTGCCAAATTGAGTAGCAGTTGCTGTATTATTAATACTTACTAAATTTGTCAAAGCATAATCTTTATTCAGTTCAACCACATTATTATTTACTTGCGGACGGAAAATTAATATACTGTCGGCTAAATTTACATCCACAGTACTAGTACTCCCACCAAAAACAGAATCAGTAGGTGTCCAAGTACGCAAGGTAGTTGCCCAAGTGCCTACAGTATAGTCATTTTCCCCATAGGTTTCAAAAGCAGAACCTGTACTTGCTTTGGCTGTGATAATACCTGTATTGTTTAAAAGATGCGTTCCATTTCCTTGAACATACATGCCATTGACTTCAGCCGTGCCACTCACAGTAATCACACCGCTATTTGTGAAAGTGTGGTTACCATTACCATAACTAAACATGGCATTGACATCACTCTTGCCACTCATAGTAATAGTACCACTGTTTGTGAAAGTGTGGTTACCATCACCACGAGCATATATGCCACGGAGATTATAACTACCATTCACAATCAAAGTACCACTATTGCTAAAAGTGTGGTTACCATCACCAGAAGCATGCATGCCGTAGGCATAACTTCCTGTAGTGCTCACAGTGATAGTTCCGCTATTGGTGAGATTGTGGCTACCGTTTTTATCTGCATAAGCATACATGCCGTAGGCATGAGTTCCTGTAGTGCTCACAGTGATAGTTCCGCTATTTGTGAAAACGTGGTTACCGTTATTTTGAGCAAGAGCATGCATGCCGTAGACAAAATTTCCTGTAGCGCTCACCTTAATACTACCGCTATTTGTGAAAACGTGGTTACCGTTATTTTGAGCATTAGCATGCATGCCGTAGATTTCTCCTGTGCTGCTCACAGTGATAGTTCCGCTATTGTTAAAAGCATAATCTATGCTTCCAGTATTATCGCCAAACATGCCTGCTTTGATGTTAGCGGACCCATTATAGTAAATTCCTCCGCCATTGATATTACCATAGTTATTGAGAATAGGACTATTGAGAGCAGGCCCTTGAAAATTTCCAGATTGAAAGCTTCCGTCTGTTGCATCCATGCTTATAACTGTTTTATCTTTTGCATTATCTGCCGCAAGAGCTTCACTTGCCATAAAAGGGCTTGTAAGCATAGTTGCAAAAGTCAAAGTGCCAAAAACATTTAATAAAGCACATTTTTTGAGCACTGCCACATAACGATTTTTTAAATTTGATAAAGCATTTTTTGATTGCATTTTTTTTCCTTTTTGATTTTTTAATTCTGCCAATAGAGTTGGCATTTTTACAAGAAGCTAGATAAACATGCAAGAATTATACCATCTTATTCATTAAAGAAAAACATGTTAAAATAAAACTTGATGCCTATTTGATAGAACTATAA
>CAYJOQ010000308.1:0-1913 GCA_964371825.1 uncultured Desulfovibrionaceae bacterium | reverse complement strand
CCTTTCTGAAACACGCATGGAAATGCGTTTTTCAGCATCGACTATAATAGTCGGCCGTAAAAAATAAACTTATTGAAATAATTGTTTTTTTAGTTAAAGTGTACTGAAAAAATCACCAGTAGGCGCAATTTATTTGCGCCTACTGGTGATTTTTATCATACAAAGAGGCTGCTTTTTCACGTGATGATTACCAAGTAACAGCGTAAGTGAACTTTGCTTACCCTTGATTTTTGGCCATAATGACTAGAGCCAGTGTTCCACAAAATTCTTTGTACGATGCATTGTGCAGGAGTCTTAAATTCGTCAATTTTAGAGTTTATTATCAATTAAATTTTTAACATGTTGATAATATTGATTTTTATATTATCAAAAAAAGCTTTTTCTTTTGTTACAAATTTGCTACAAGAGACATACGTTGAAGCTAACACACATTTTTAGCAAAATGAAAACATAACGGAGGTTATTATGAACGGAATTTTTCGTATAGCGCTTACTCTTATTGGTGGAATTGTTATTGGTGCGGTAGGTGCTAAGGCTCTTTCGCGTCATGACGGTGTACGTCCTTTGGCAGCAGACTTGCTTAGCCGTAGTATGGATGCCAAGGACGCAATCTTGGGTAAGGTTGAAACGTTAAAAGAAAACGTAGAAGACCTTGTGGCAGAAGCTCAAAACACTGCTGAAAAGCGTAAGGTGCAAAAAGAAGAAGCTGCAAAATAAGGTATTACATTGGTATTTTTTCCGTTATTGAGTAGCGGAAAAAGTGTTTAACAACCTGAAAAATGTGCACAAGCGTGTTTTTCAGGTTTATTTATTTTTCAGTGTCGCTAAAATATATTACTATATAAAGACTCCTGCACAAGTAAATTTATTGCAAAAGCACAAAAATAAAATTGGAAAATAATTATGCAGGACTCTCATATATCAACTGCACACAGTGGCTAATCAACTACAGAGCTTCAAGTTGTATATTGCCCCAAGCACCAATGGCTTCGTCACATTGTACAAAAACACCTAAAATACCGGTAATTTTCTGCGCAAAATCAAGAGTGCTTTGCACATTTTGAGGGCCTTTTAGACCATTGCATAGGGCTGTGGCTGTAGCATCGGCAAGGGCTCCGTCTTTGGCAATAGCAACAGCCAAATCACCCTGCCCAAGGCTTAAAGAATGTCCTATGGTGGCAGATGATGCGCAAAGAGCCAAGGGAAAATCTTCTGCTGTAAAGTGCAAACCAAGGGCTGGTTGTGCATGTTCTTCATGGGGGTGTGATAATAAGGCAATGCGTCTTGCAATGGTAGAATAAATATAAATATCGCCGCCATTTTCTACTATAATATTAGGAGATTGTGTGACATATTCTTCTGCTAACATTTGTGCGACGGTTCCAGCTACGGCGGCAAAGGGGCCTACGCCCACTTTTTGTGCTGCTGTGTACATGCGTAAAATAATTGACGGTATAAGATGGGTTTTGCTGGGAGGGGTAAGGGGAAGTAGCGAGGTTCTAAATTCTGGGTATAATTGTATCCAAGAGGTTATATCAGCACGCAAAGCCTCAAGCGTTGCAAGCATGGGGCGTGCAAGTTCTTGTTCGGCTGTGATTTTAAGGTCACTTTCTGCGACTACAATTTGAAAGCTAACTTCGTTCTCTCTTGTGGAGCACAGTTTGCGGTAATGACGCTGCCATCCTTGGTGAATTTCTTTGTTCATGATGTGTGTATTCTCCCATTTCAAGGCCTTTGTACAAATATTTTCCAACATCAATAGTATATAAAAAATGAAAGAGTGCACTTTATATAAATGGTACTTGTGCAGAGGTAAAGGTATAAAAACTCTCACGTAACGGTGAAGCAAAGCTTGGTTTATTTTAAGACTCCTGCACAATTCATTGTGCGGAGTCTTATGGAGCGTTGACAGC
>CAYJOQ010000307.1:0-1913 GCA_964371825.1 uncultured Desulfovibrionaceae bacterium | reverse complement strand
AAAACACAATATTCCAATTGATATGATTGAAAAATAATTATATATGGTTCAAAAATGCAATCATATCTATTTACTTTTTTGATAATAGCTGATATAATTAATATGAGTAATTATATCAGGAGGATGTGCGTAAATGCCAATAAAATGCAATCTATCAACATTAATGGGAGAAAAGAAATATCGTATGCAAGATGTGCACGAAAGAACAGGTTTATCACGTGCTACAGTATCTAATTTGTATCATGATAAAATGGAACGAATAGATTATGCAACGCTTAGCAAACTATGTGTGCTATTTGAATGTGATGTAGGAGATATTTTAGAGTTTGTTGAAGATTAATTGTACTGTTTATAGGACTTTGTATAGAGTATAATTAAAATGAAAGGAGGGTTTTTATTTGTGGTGCAAAAATTGCAATAGAGAAACTAATGAATATTTATGTGAAATATGTGGTAATAAAACTGAGGAAGATATACCAGTTGAGGTGTATTGGTGCGATGAATGTAAAACTCCAATAATCAAAGCAACAAATAGTATTGATAAAGATGTTTGTACTCTTTGTGGGAGCAAAACTAAATACATGTGCGCAGATTTAAGACCTGTCTTTCCAGAGGAACGATTATTAATTGAAATTTTAATAGCCAAGCCATTTGATTTCCAAGATAAATCTGTATGGGCTTCAAATAATAGGTATTATATAGACGGTATTCCTAAATTAATTACAAACAGTGTATATAAGAAACATTCAGCTGATGATGTTTTGAAAATTTTAGAAGATAACAAAGAAAACAATGACTATTCTGTATTTAATGAAACAATATTCAGATTTGTTAATGCAAATAAACTAAGGCTTGACTCGTTATTTGCAGAGGCAAAAGAATTTATAATAGACACAGCCAAAAGCTATCCTGAAGAAAATATAGTTATATCTTTTTCAGGTGGTAAAGACTCAACAGTAGTGGCAGATTTAACTGTAAGAGCACTTAGCAATCCAAGCTTAGTTCATATTTTTGGTGACACTACGTTAGAATTTCCGCTGACAATTGAATATGCTAAAAGATTTAGAGATGATAACCCTAAAGCAATATTTAAAACAGCTAAAAATAAAGAACAAGATTTCTATAAGGTTTGTGAAGATATAGGCCCTCCTGCACGTATGATGCGTTGGTGTTGTACAATGTTTAAAACTGGTCCTATTACACGTGTGCTTAATGGATTATATAGAGATACTAACATCCTAACATTCTATGGTATACGCAAGTGTGAATCTGTTAATAGAAGTAAATATAATCGTGTAGAAGATGATGCAGAAGCAATAAAGATACAAAAACAAAAAGTAGCATCCCCCATATTCTTTTGGAAGGATATTGATATATGGCTATACATATTAGGTGAAAATGTAGATTTTAATGATGCATATCGGTTAGGTTATGACCGAGTTGGTTGTTGGTGTTGCCCTAACAATAACGAACGTGCACAATATCTTTCAAGAATATATATGCCTGAGCAATCGATAAAATGGAGAGATTATCTTGTGTCGTTCGCTAAAAGTATAGGCAAACCAGATGCTGAAATTTATATTGATACCGGCAAATGGAAAGCAAGACAAGGTGGAAATGGCGTAACTGCTTCTAATGATGTAAAAATAAAGTTCACTAATTGTACAGCAGAAGAAAACGCAAAAATATATCAACTATATAAACCTTATGATGATAGTTTTTTAGAGTTATTCTATCCATTTGGAAAAGTATCTAAAGAGCTTGGCAAAAAGTTGATTAACGAAACTATTGTTTTAGATATGAAAACAAATACACCTATAATATCAATAACACCATTTACACAAGACGGATACGAATACTCTGTCAAAATAAAGACTATGAATGTTGCGAAACATGATGATTTACAGCGAATG
>CAYJOQ010000306.1:0-1934 GCA_964371825.1 uncultured Desulfovibrionaceae bacterium | reverse complement strand
CTGTTGAAAAACAGCAATCTGCGTCGTCAGCGTAAAAAAACCAAACTGCTTATGTATGTCTAATACACCGCGCACCTTGACTTTTTTCACTTCCTCGCACCTCACTGTTTGTGAACAGCCTGCTACATAAATATCTTCCAGAGATGTTTGTTGTGTAATTAATGCTGTACGGCATATTTTATACTGCGTAAAATTTTCTTTACAGAAAATTTTGTTAATGGTCACGTGAAAAAATTCTCTTTGTATGACAAAATCGCCATAAATCCACATGACATGCTCTTGTTTCTGGTGGTTTTTTTTATTGTATTTTTATATAAAAAATATGTATTTTAAGGGGTTTATATATTTTTTAGTATCGATTTATTAGGGTGTTGTTTTGGTAATAACTATATCAATGTGCACATACCAACGCATAATAAATTGTACAGACGTCCTTATTTACATGATTTTTATTTTTGTGTACTATTTCAAAGTTTAAGTAACTATAGTACATGTTAATAATACATACTTTGTGGTATCTTTTTTAATTTATTTGTTTTTTTACATTTAACTATGCATTTTAAGGAGCTTTGCTAGAGTATGGAAACCTTTTCTTGTCCCACCCGTTTTGTTTTTGGTCGAGGGTCGTTAGCTAATCTTGGTATTGAAATTAAAAAATTTAGCGCCAAGAAAGTTCTTATTGTTACTGATAAGGGGCTTATGTCTACAGGTATCATTCAAAAAGTTACTGATATACTTGACAAAGAAGGTATTGAATCTGTCATTTTTGATGAAGTACAAGCTGACCCGGCTTATGCCATAGCTTCAGAAGTAGCCAAGATTGCAGTGGATAGCGGTGCTGAGCTTATGCTTGGTATTGGTGGCGGTTCTTCCTTAGATATTACTAAGGTTGCTTCTATCCTTGTAACAAATACTGGTAATGTTAAAGAATATTTTGGCGTAGAACAAGTTCCTTTAGCAGGACTACCAACAATTCTTATTCCTACAACGGCAGGCACAGGTAGTGAAGTTACTAATATTGCTATCTTATCTGTAGATGAAGACAAAATTAAAGTGGGTGTTGTTTCAAGACATATGTTTACTCAAGTAGCTCTTTTAGATCCAGAGCTTACTGTTGGCCTACCGCCAAGTATTACTGCAGCCACCGGTCTTGACGCACTTATTCACGGCATTGAAGCTTTTACTTCACGTAATGGCAATCCTATGACTGATTTACTTGCCATTGAAGGCATAAAGCTTATTAGTGAAAACTTGCGCACAGCCTATGCTGACGGTGATAATATTGAAGCACGCACAGCGGTATTGCGCGGAGCCTTGTACACAGGCATGGCGTTTAATACTGCCGGTTGTGCAGCTGTGCATGCCTTTGCTCTTTCTATTGGTGGTGCTTTTCATGTGCCGCATGGTATAGCCAATAGTATTATGCTTGCGCCTGTTATGAAGTTTAACTTTAGCGGTAATTTAAAAAAATATGCAAAGCTTGCAGAGCTTCTTGGCGAAAAAGTATCTGGTTGTAGCGATCGCAAAGCGGCTTTTAAGGGTCTTAAAGCTTTGAAAGCATTAATAAAAGATATTAATGTGCCACAGCATTTAGCTGAATTTGGCGTAAAAGAAAGTGATATTCCTAGTTTAGCTAAGGGTGTACTTACTGTACAGCGTTTGCTTAATAATAATCCTCGCAAACTTACATTGGCTGATGCAGAAAACATTATTAAAGAGGCTTTATAGGAATAGTATGGTTGTGTGAATAAAACTCGTGAATGGCTAGCATTATGATAGCTGTAGCGGGTTTTATTCTATATATATGCTTTATGCATGCAAATGTTTAAAGTAATGTATTGTTTTTATAAAAAATGATTTTTACCCGTTTAAAACTTGTACACATTAAATGTGTACAAGTCAGACTAATGACAAACCCCACTTTGTGGCGTTTG
>CAYJOQ010000305.1:0-1989 GCA_964371825.1 uncultured Desulfovibrionaceae bacterium | reverse complement strand
GCCAAAACCACTGTATGGGTTTGGGCAAATCGACGAGCGCAAGCTAAACCTATGTTATTGGCTGCGCCAGTTATAATAGCAACGGGACGTTCTTGCATGACTATTCCTCTTCATGGCTGTGTTATGCCCCAAAACGTTGAACCTTTGGAGCATAACACAACAAGTATTTATGGTAAGGGTGTCGTATCTGTAGCGAGTTTATGGGTATCGTATGGGTCCACCTTAATATCAATAACCGTAGGACCTGAGGTATTTTCATGTGCTTTACGTAATACATCACCAAATAATTTTGGATCTGTAAGGGTATAACTTTCTGCACCCATACCAGCACACGTTTTAGCAAAATCTATATCGTCAAAGTCACAAGCTATGCGCTTAGAAGCAAGATTATCACGCACCATGCCAAGACCGCTATTATTCATAACAAGGAAGGTGGCAGCGATACCATATTGGGCACAAGTGGCTATGGAATCTATGGTCATCATAAAGCCACCGTCACCGGTAATGCATGTGACGCGCTTTTCAGGGCAAGCAAGTTTGGCTGCAGCTGCAGCAGGCGCACCCCAACCCATACCTCCGGCACCGCCAGGGGCTAGTAGTTGATTTTGATAGCGCGTTCTTAAAGCGTTGGTTGCCCAAATGCGGTTATTTCCTGCATCAAGCGTAATGAGATCATCCTTGGTTATGAAGGATTGCAGACCTTTTACAACATCTATATAGCTTACTTTTCCAGGTGGGGGCAGATTTCCTACAGGGGCATCATACGCCGTTGCGGCTTTAATTTCGCGAATAGCTTCAAGGCGAGAACTATGCTTTTCTGAAGAAAGTTCGCATTTTTGTAGCATAGAAAGCACATCACCCACATCACCAGTAATGGCAAGGTCTACAGGGTATACCCAGCCAGCAGAGCGTGGATCAATGTCAACTTGAACGATTTTTTGGTCGCCAGGACGTATCATTTTAGGATCACGAAAACGCGTATAGTCAGGCCCCATGCTTGCACCCATAAGTATTACAAGGTCGGCCTTTTGGAGCATTCTATTGGCAGCTGGATGCCCCCAAGTACCAAGCATTCCGCATGCAATATCGGCCATTTCGTCAACAGTACTTTTGCCAAGATAACTTGTAACAACGCCTGCGCCTATACGCTGTGCTAATTTGCAAAGTTCTTCACCGCAGCAAGCACCATAAACACCGTTGCCTGCAACAAATACAGGATTTTTTGCCTCGTTGAGCATGCTTGCCAATTGTGCAATAACTGGCGCATCAGGGCGTGCGGGAGTATAGGCATAATGCCCCGCAGAAGGATATATGGGCGTGCAAGGATTCTCAGGGAATTCTTTTCTAATCGCAGACGTTTTCATAATAAGCGCTGCGGGGCCTTTTCGTGGTAAATTTGCTTGCTTATATGCCATTTGTGCACCAAAAACAATTTCTTCGGGCGTTGTAGCATACGCGCAGTATTTTGTAGAAGAACGCAAGACAGCTTGAATATCTAAGGCACCATAACCACCTGTCATGCTTTGGTAACAACCATACAAACCATAGCCGTCATAATCTGAAGTATCAGTAACAATAAGCATGGGGCTAGAAGCAAAAAAAGCTTCAATAATGCCAAAATGCCCTGTGCTTGCCACCCAAGGTCCTTGACCTAAAAAAACTCCTGGGTTTCCTGTGAGTCTTCCTGTGGCCTGTGCCATTATAGATGCCGTTTGTTCGCTACGGCAAAGAATAAGCTCAAGAGAATCTTTACGTTCGTAAAATGCAGGCAGGGTCCAGGTTACACCAAGTCCTGGGAGGGTAAAAGCACGCTTTACACCGCTTTCAATAAGTGTATCAACTAGTCTTTCGTTGGCTTTCATGCCTTACTCCTTGCTAATAAGAAATTTTGTTAAGGTACCTAACGTCTCCTTTTAGCAAAGCCTATGCCAAGCGAATGTAGGGGGTTTTTCTCTTAAAACATTAACAAAAACCATAAAAGCATCTCAG
>CAYJOQ010000304.1:0-1992 GCA_964371825.1 uncultured Desulfovibrionaceae bacterium | reverse complement strand
AAAAAACACCGCGCCTAGCCATGGGTGCGGTGTTTTTATACTAAAAGCATCGTAAAAAATTTTGTGCGTAGCACGTCTTTAAGCAGTTAACAGCCTGCCCTTTGAATGATACCTAACATATAATAAAGAATTCTAGCCGCCGTATAATCACAAAAATGTAATTGCTCCATGGGGGCAAGTTCCACCACATCTAAGCCTATGACCTTGCGCCCTTGTACGCTGCGCTCCACAAGGGTCAATACATCATACCATGAAAGCCCCCCGGGAACAGGCGTACCTGTAGCCGGCATAAGGCTTGCGTCAAATGCATCCACATCAAAGCTTATATATATATGCTCTGGAAAATGCGCAGGAATAGGAGCTCTCGGCAAACCTTGAGCATGCAACAATGCTGCATCATATGCAGTAACACCATATTCCTTGCGCACGTGCACTTCTTGCAAACAAAAATCACGTACTCCAAATTGCACTAAGGGTATGCCAAGATCATGCACAGCACGATACATAACTGAGGCATGCGAATACGGATTATCTTCATAATCGATACGCAAATCTGCGTGAGCATCAAAGTGTACTATGCCAAAGGATGCATATTTTTTTTTCAAAGCCCGTAAAGCGCCTAAGCTAACACTATGTTCACCCCCAAGAAGCACAGGCACAGCTGCAGCAAAACTAAGACATTTGGCGGTGGCTTCTTCAATGGCAGCCATAACCTCTTGTGCACTACCAGTGCACGCAACAGCAGGAGCTGTATACAGCCCTAATTCTCCGGGCATGGACTGCCCATCAAAGGCTTCTAGTTGCTGTGAGGCGGCCAATATGGCCTCGGGGCCCTTGGCTGTACCATGCCCATAGGACACACTGGCTTCATAGGGCACTGGAATTATATGAAAACGTGCATCTTGAGCCTGCGCCGGAGTAAATTCTGAAGCTAAAAATGGTTGTGACACAAAAAACCTTTTCTCTTTGTATATTAAAATGTTGTGGTAAATTCCACATTGGTTTTTACTACGCGAGCATCTTTATCAAACATATTTTTTATATGTGCTATGTACGATTCAGCCTCTTGCAAGGGCATATCTACTTTAAAAGCAATACCTATGAAGATACCATAGTCAATACCTTGCTTAAGAACAATAAATTCTGTGATGCTAAAGATTTTTTCATGTTCTACAACATATTCTTTAATAAGTGCAAAATATCGCTCTCCCACCTCTTCGGGGGCATGTGCTCCAGCAATTCCCACAATACTATTAAAAAATATTTCCCAAGCTGCCTTTACAAGCATCAAAATAATCATGATGGTGGCTGCTTTTTCTGCATACATCATCCATTGAATAGCATGCTCAACGCCAAGATCTGTGATTAAAAGCCCTATAATTACCAGTATGGTAGAATATGCATCGGTTAAAGATTCAAGGCCACTACTGCGCAATGTATGCGAATCAAGCTGCTTTGCCTGATACAACACATAGTGCGACAATACAAGTTTCACAAAAAATGTTAGTATAGAAACACCAAACACAAGCCTATCAATACCCGTTGCTACAACATCCCATGTATCAATAAGCTCATGCACAAGCTCATATGCCATTAAGAAAATAAGTCCGGAAGCTATGAGTGAGGTTACATACTCAAGATTACCATGCCCAAAGGGATGCGCATCATCTTTAGGTTTTTTGGCTATGTGCAAGCCCACAATGGCAAAAATATCCGTAAGCAAGTCAGATGCAGAATGCACACCGTCGGCAATAAGCAATTGACTATTAAACATGTAGCCCACAATAATTTTAATGGCTGCAAGAAAGATATTTACAAAAGCATTTATTGTGAGAACAAAAAATTGTTTATCTATACTTTTAAAAAAACCCATAATAGTTACCTTGTTATACGTCTAAATCTTATTATTTAGTCGGCACTGAAAAACTAAACAATTATTTAAGAGTCCTGCACAATTACTTTTTCAGTATAATTTTGTGAAAATTGTAAAAA
>CAYJOQ010000303.1:0-1999 GCA_964371825.1 uncultured Desulfovibrionaceae bacterium | reverse complement strand
TTTGTGCCTTTTGTCCTGCACAAGTAAATTTTCAAACTTAAGGAAATTTATTGCAGAAGCACAAAAATAAAATTGGAAAATAATTATGCAGGACTCTCAATATAAATGTACATATAATACCCCATTAATCATAAAAAATACCCATTCTTTACTGTCATAAACCATGTACAAAATAATCACTTGTGCATAGGTTGTGTGCTTTAAAAATTGTATACAGTATTTTATTTTTCTCCACATGGTTTGGATTATTTGCACTACGCATGAATTATTTTTCAATATATATCATACATTTATAAAAAGTGGCACTTTTATTTGTGGCACTAAAAAAAACACAAAACCGCTTGTAATACCCATTAATTTGATTTATATTGATAGTTTGATAGGACAATTTTTGGTTTTTTGTATATTTTGTAAAGTTCTTCTTTTCACTGTTTTGTAAACAACAATCTGTTGGCGGAACAATTTTACAAAATACAACCCTAAACGTACTTTAAGGAGAACATGTAATGAAAAAATTGTTACTTACTGGAGCCTTAGTGTATATTTTGGCAGCAAGTGTTGCCATAGCTGCTCCTGTTACCATTAAGTTGGCTCATGGTGGCAGCACTACACACCAATACCACATTGGCGCCGAAGAATTTAAACGTTTAGTGGAAGAGCGTTCCAACAAGGAAATTATTGTAAACGTATTTCCCCAAGGGCAATTGGGCGGCGAACGTGATGCCATTGAAGGCGTACGTATGGGCACAATTCAAATGGGTATAGCAGCTGCTGAAGGTCCATTGCCAAGTTTTGTTCCAGAAATGGGTGTGCTCATCACTCCTTATGTTTTGCAAACTCGTAAACAAGCATATGCAGTTCTTGATGGGCCTTTTGGCGAAGAACTTAATGCACTTATAAGCAAAAAACGTCTTATCAATCTATGTTTTTGGGAAGTGGGCTTTCGTCATTTTACCACAGCCAAAAAAGCTATCAACACTCCTGAAGATTTAAAAGATCTTAAAGTTCGTGTGCAAGGCTCCAAAGTATGGCTTGATTTTGTAAAATCACTTGGTGCAGTTCCAACACCTATTGCCTTTGGTGAGCTTTACAGCGCGTTACAACAAGGCCTTACCGATGGCCAAGAAAACCCCATTGCGACCATTTATTCCATGCGTTATTACGAAGTGCAAAAGCACCTTATTCTTGACGGGCACACATACAGTGCTGCGGCAGTGCTTATTAACCCAGGTTTTTTCAATGGTTTAAGCAAAAAGCACCAAGATATCGTACGTCAAGCTGCACTTGATACCCGTGACTATCAACGTAAAAAGCTAGAAGAACTTGACGCAGAACGTTTGGCTTTTCTTGAAAAGGAAGGGGTAACAATTGTAAAAAATCCTGATATAGCCGCTTTTGCCGAAGCCACCAAGGACTTTTACAAGTCTATGGACACTGTACCTGTTGAAATGATAGAAAAATTCAAAAAAGCTGCTGCTGCAGCTAAGTAGCATACACATTTGATGGCTACCCATAAAAACAATATATGGGTAGCCACAAGTACAGCATCAACTTGAGAGTGTGGAAAAAGATGAAAATAATTGAACGCGTATTTATGTTTATTAGTGGATTTTCCTTACTTATTGTTTTTTTAACCGCATTTATGCAAGTCATACAGCGTTATGTCTTTAATCTGTCCATACCTTGGGCCACAGACATTATAAAAATTTTCTTTATTTATTCAGTATTTAGTGGGATGTGCGTAGGACTTATTCAAAAAAAGCATCTTGATATTGATGTCGTAATACAATTGTGTTCTCCTAAAATACGAACATTCTTAGCTATAATATCTAATATTATTGTAGTTTTTTTTCTCAGCGCTGTACTGCGCTACAGCGTAACATTTATTGCTGAAAATCAAGATCAAACAACGCCTTACCTACTCTTTCCTATGAGCTATATCTATGTTGTTTTTCCTATTACAATTAGTATAATGATTATAGCCTTGATTATTGATACC
>CAYJOQ010000302.1:0-2001 GCA_964371825.1 uncultured Desulfovibrionaceae bacterium | reverse complement strand
TCCCTAAAGGGGTATTTGGAGTGGGCGTGCCTTTCTGAAACACGCATGGAAATGCATTTTTCAGTATCGACTAAAGTAAGCTAAATGTACAATTTCGCCTTGTTTGCTAAGCGAACCGAGTGCAATAGTTCCCCTCAGGCGTGCGACATTTTGAACAACTAATACACTTTGCCGAATGAATTTCTCCGTTTTTCCATTTAACAAAAAGATCTGGCTCTGCTAAAAGTGGCCGTGAAAAACCTACAAAATCAACACCAGCCGCAAGAGCTTGAGTTACACTTTCTAAACTCCTAAAGCCGCCCACCGTAATCAAAGGTACTGTAAGGATGTGGCGAAGCTCTTGCACATATTCCATAAAGTACCCTTCCTTTTGAATGTATTTACCATCAAAACACTGCCCTACTAGACTATTGGCTTTAGCATGAATATTGCCTGTGAGTTCAATAATATCATAACCAGCTTCTTCAGCCATAAGACAAACATTTTTACATTCTTGAAAGGTTTGTCCACCTTGAAAAAATTCACTACAGGTAAGCTTTATCGCAACAATAAAGTCAGGATGTGTTTGCTTTCTCACTTCGTCATAAATATTTTTCAAAATACGAAAACGATTTTTAAGATTACCGCCGTACTCGTCTGTTCTATTGTTATAATAAGGACTTAAAAATTGATTAATGAGATATGTATGGGCACCGTGAATTTGCACTCCGTCAAAACCACTCTCATATGCCCTTCTTGCGGCTTGTCCGAAAGCATGAATAATATAATCAATATCTTTCATGCTCATGGTTTTACCCTGTGTATTTGTTCCACGTTCTGGTATACTTGAGGGTGCAAAGATAACACGCTCCCCCACTTGATATGTAGTTTTTGTACCGCCGTAAGCAAGTTGCATTATTATGGTACTACGGTGCTTATGAACAAGTTTTGTTAATTTTTTATATTGAGGAATAAAGCTGTCGTCATATATACCTATCATACCAGCATTGGGTTTTTCATCTTGTAAGATATTAGCGTAACCTGTGATGATTATACCTGCTTCATTTTTTGCAAGATTTTCATATATAGCATACAGTGATTCCGTCAAATAGCCTGTTTCCGTAGCCATATTTTCCCAAGTGGCACTTCTAACTAAGCGATTTTTAATTTCCCTTCCCTTGTATACGTATGGTGTAAAAATACTGTTTTTCATGAGTTAGAAACCTTTTATTTTAGTAATATTTGTAATAAATTACACTGTAAAAATTCAGCATCCACATCTGAGAAATATTCAAAACGACATATATTGATACTTGCCAGTTTATATTTCATTTTGCAACGCCTCGAACAGTTTTGTAGAAGTATCGTATTTTTTCACCGTGGGTCTTTGGCTATGCGTTCAGCTTCAAGCACGGCGGCCAATGTTTCCTTATTGGGCTTAGCTGCATGCAAAGCAAAAGGAATGCCTCGTTCTCGCACCACTGCTTTAGCAAAGACCGTAAATGCTGTACCCATAGAAAGTCATATTTCATCACATACTTGGCTAAATTCTTTCTTAAGTGCATTATCCATACGAATAGTAATATTTGACGTAGACATATACAATATCCTTTTCACAAAAACAATACAGCATTTGCATATGCCAAATTTCACACATCATTCATACGCCATATGCACTCATTGATACCCCAGAAAAGTAAATAAACGTAGAGGCAGTCCTGCGTTGGGACTGCCTCTACAGTTTTAGTAAAAACCTAGTAACTTGCTTTTTTTTGAGAAGGGCTTATTTTCTCTAGGGAGAATTCCATTTATTCGTTCCTATAGATTCCCTCTACTTCATCTAAAAATGGGGGACAGGTGGGGGATAAAAAGAACCGACAAAAAGAATAGGACAAAAGTTAAGCCCTCAAAGATTTCTCTCTAAGGGCTTGAAATTTCTGGTGGGCCATCAGGGACTCGAACCCCGAACCAATTGATTAAGAGTCAACTGCTCTACCAATTGAGCTAATGACCCACGCAACG
>CAYJOQ010000301.1:0-2032 GCA_964371825.1 uncultured Desulfovibrionaceae bacterium | reverse complement strand
CTGACGTATTTAGTGTTGGAGCTATGGGTAAGAGCTCAGCCCTACTTTATACTACTGATGGCCTTGATGATATTACCATTAAAGGTACGTATAATGATGATACTGCAGTGGCCCTTCATGTAGACGCAAGTGAGAATATAACTGGACACTTTGAGGGTCTTTCTACTGGCGCTGACGGTGGAAGTATTACCCTTGATACCCTTGGTACTGGTTTATTAGAGTTTGGTGCAAGTGCTGATACCATCACCATCAATAAAAATATAGCTGGCACAGGCACGCTTAAAAAAGAAATTAATACCCTTGGTGGTGATGATAATATTGACCTTAAGGGCACTGTGGCCAATACCATAGTTAATGCAGGCACTGGTGCAGATACCGTAAGTATTGGTGCTTTAAGCACTGGTTCTACCCTTATATATTATGCAGACGGTAGTGATGATATTACCATCAAAGGCACCTATAATGCTGGATTTACGCATTTTTTCAAGAATTCAGGTACTAAAGTCCATGGTCTTGGTACTGGCGAAGATGGCGGTAGCATTACCCTTGATACCTTGGGCACAGGCAGGCTGCAATTTGACGCTGGTGCAGACAGCTTAACCATTAATAAAGCTCTTAGCGGTAGCCTTGGTTTAAAAGATATTTTCATGCAAGACGGCAATGACAGCGTTACCCTAAACACTGTCAATGGAGCCATTATTAGTGGTGGTGGTAATAATGACTACATTTCTGCCACGGGCCTTGGGGCTACTGGCGTGCTTAACGGTGACGGTGGGGCTGATACCATACAAATTGGCCGATTGTATACCGATACTGATAGCTTTAAAGCCACAGCTACCATGAGTAATGGTACCATTGATGGTGGGGCTGGTGATGACTTCATACATATTGGCAATACCTTAGATGCAGATGGTGATGACAATGTGGAGGAATTTAAAGGCACCCTTAGCGGCGGTAAGGTCTATGGTGGAGAAGGTCATGATGTCATAGTCACCACTACCTTAAGCGGTTCTGGCCTTATGGATGGTGGTTTAGGTGTAGATGTACTTGCTGCCAATAATATGAGTGGCGGAACCATGAACGGTGGTGATGGTGGTGATATATTTGGTATCACTACCTTCAGCCGCGGTACCATTAACGGTGATGCAGGTAATGACTCCATTAATATCTATGATCCTACAACAACATCCAGCATGACTGGCGGCACCATTAATGCCGGTTTAGGTAATGATACTATTATCATACAAAACCTTAAAGGCGGCGTCATTAACACCAACGACGATGCTGAGGCGGATAGCATTACCGTAACCACCATGACTGGTGGTACCATAAATTCCGGTGCTAGTGATGAAATTAAGGTAACCACCATGAGCGGTGGTGTTATTAATAATAGTGAAAATGGCGGCCAAATTTCCATCACCACCATGACCAAGGGTATTATTAATGCCAATGATGGTAATGATATATTCTATGCAGAAACCATGAATGGCGGTACAGTAAATGGACAAGATGGAGATGATATTTTAGAGGTACTCACCATGAATGGCGGAACGCTCAACGCTGGCGAAGGTGATAACTCTATTGGCATTGGTATTGCTTTAAATGGCGGCACTATTCTTGCTGGTGCAGGTAATGATACGCTTATTCTTTTGAAAGACGTAGATTTAGGCGGAAAATACACCATTAATCTTGGAGCTGGAGACAATGAAATTCAGATTGCAACAGACTTTGATGGTCAAAGCCTAACTCTTGGTGCAAGCCATGATAATGTAAAAATCAAAGATGCCAACAATGCCAAAATCAACCTAGGCAACGGTAATGATACCATTACTGTTAACGATGAAACAGAAAACACTATCATTGATGCTAGTAGCGGTAATGACAGTGTTAATATACACTTAGCCAATGCCGGA
This sequence comes from uncultured Desulfovibrionaceae bacterium, assembly GCA_964371825.1. Lineage (GTDB taxonomy): Bacteria > Desulfobacterota > Desulfovibrionia > Desulfovibrionales > Desulfovibrionaceae > CAYJAD01. The sequence continues at coordinate 119 of CAYJOQ010000301.1, read as the reverse complement.
ACCTTCATCTATGCTGGCGCTGGTAATGATACTATTACAATAGATACAGCCATCGATGCAGTTATTGATGCTGGCACAGGTAGTGATTTAATAGATGTAAGCGACCTTCAAGGTACAAG
>CAYJOQ010000300.1:0-2035 GCA_964371825.1 uncultured Desulfovibrionaceae bacterium | reverse complement strand
TTATCTCTGCCGCCATGCCACTCAGAAGATTATTGACATGCTTAGACAGTAATCCGAGCTGTTCCGCACTCGCTAAAGCATCGCCGGAGGGCTTGCCATCCTTCCACTTTATCGGTATACGCCGTGGCGTCTCACTCTTTTCCATGGCATAAAGTAGATCCGCTCCTCCATCAAGTAGCAGTCCAGAGCGCCTAAGATTCTTCTCTCTTTGCTTTAAAAGCTCCTCATCACTTAACTCATAATTTGCACTGATAAGATCATCACGGGTTGGCACATATAACACACCGGCAGGCACAACGGTTTTGCCCCACAGCGCCTTGCCACGCTCACCTAATAAAAACAAATATATGAGCATCTGCATACCCATACCGTTTAAAACATCCGTCAAGGAGAAACTTTTTCTGCCCGTTTTGTAATCTATAACACGAATATACAGCCTGTCACCCTTTACCCATGCGTCAACTCTGTCCACAACGCCACCAAGCGCCATATTTTCCGTACGAGGTAACACATATTCAAACTCCAAAGGCTCAAAGTCACTGTCGCAGAGCTCTGCCGCCATGTCCTCCACTATGCGACGTACACTCGCCCCCAAGCGCCTAAACAAATAAGTGAAGCGGGCGGACTTATCACGAAAATCCTCGAGTTCCTCTTTTATATACTGCTCCGTACACATATCGCTTATCTCATGCAAGCGCTCAAGCGTCACCTTCTTAAAGCCACCCTCAGCCGTAACCGCACGTGCGACTTTTTCAAGTACATAGTGCATAAAGGTACCGAATTCCGGCGGCGAGAATTCCGCCGCACGCCTCGCCTTCGCTCGCAGTCCGTACTGCAAGAAGAAAGAGAAACGACAACCTGAGAACTTATCAGCACGACTTGCCGACAACTTCGGATTATCACCGTAAAGCTCACGTGCAACAGAGCGTGACAACCTACCCCTAATAAGCTTAGACGCTGACTCCAAACGTTCCATGCGCAGCGTCTGATTTACACGTAAAATACCATGTGCCGCACGAGTGAGCTCATCACTCTCACCGCAAAATTCACAGGCGGCGAGTTCAGCCGCCGCATATTTAGAACGCGCCTTGCACAAGCGCATATCCACACTCTCAAGTTCAACATCGAATATACTTCTCGCTCTCGTCACGAGCATGGATGCACGTGTGGGTGCACCACCGGCGTCCGAGGACGGCACAACTATTGTGAGACCCTGAGACGGCAAAGATACACAGTTATAGATAAGAGAAAACTCACGCCATAGCTCAGCATCCCCCGCATCGAGCACCAGCCCTTGCTCCGTGAGTACCCTGCGCTCATCCTCAGAAAACACACCGCCACGCACCCGTGGCGAGGGCACACGTTCCTCAGACGCTCCCAGGATAATCAGCTCTTTTATATGGCGTCTGCGCATTCTATCCATGTCACCCGCCATGACGCAATCGGGCGATATGGGTATGGTGCCAAGCTCGTATTGTGAGAGCATTAAGATTAATATCCGTATAAATTCATTTGAGTCCATGACTAAATCCGAGGCTATAGCCACAAACTGCTCCAAGGCCTGAGTGAACACGTCCCAGACCTGTTTAGATTCCGCAGCTTCCCTCGCTCTGCCCATCTTGTGCAATTTATCTGCTGTATCGCTCAATATCGAAGCCATGCGTGTTTGCGTCATAAACGCCACCAAAGCTTCCGCCTGCTCCTTTGCCGTGCGTGCAGCTCCGCTCGCTCGTGAGAGTGCCAACAAAGGCTCCGACACCTCTCTGCGCAGTTCGTTTATATGCTTTAACGCAGCTTCTGTCTTCTCGTCACGTGCCACTCCGTAACCATCGGGATGCATACCCCAATCTCTATGCGTCAGCCACTGTGCCGCTCCTATGTTCCATGTTATACAGTAGTTTTCCAAAATGTCGCAGTCGTCCTCGCTTATGTTCCCTAGACCTGTTCTCAGGTAGGCAAACACATCGCCGAGTTCCCACCCGCCGCCTATAATCTCATAAGCACTCTCTACAGCAGAGGGCAAGGGCTTTGTACA
>CAYJOQ010000299.1:0-2039 GCA_964371825.1 uncultured Desulfovibrionaceae bacterium | reverse complement strand
CTGCTGTCATACGGTCAACAACAATTTTGTTTCCTTCAGCAACGCGATATTGCTTGCCACTAATTTCTACAATCGCATACATATTTATATAACCTCCAACGAAAAGGGAACACATTATTTATCGCAGATTGAAACGACTGTCAAGCTCTTTTTAGCCAGTTAAAAATTAAATTTTAAACTTTTAGGAAAAAAAGGATTTTCTAAAAAAAAAATATTTCTAATAACTTCAATTTATTATATTTTTTTATTTAATGTTAAAAAAAATAAAAAAAAATCGATTAAAGCCCTTTTCAAAATCAAAAGGAAGATTATTTATATCAAGAGAATTAGAAATAGCACAAAATCTATTGTGTGCTATATCTTAATTAATATTATTAAGTCGATTAATTATTTTTGGAGGAAATTCATGAAGTTCAAACCATTAAATGACCGTGTTTTAGTAAAACGTCTTGAGGTTGAAGAAAAAACTGCTGGCGGTCTTTATATCCCTGATTCAGCAAAAGAAAAACCATCACGTGGCCTTATCGTTGCTACTGGTCCTGGAAAAACTGCTGACAATGGCTCAAAAGTCGCTCTTGAAGTTAAAGAAGGCGATACAGTTTTATTCAGCAAATATGCTGGAACTGAACTCAAAATCGAAGGCGTTGAACACTTGATGATGAGAGAAGAAGACATTCTCGCAATCATTCAAGACTAATTAAAATTCATTCTTTTGTGTTTTTTCTGTTAAAAAATAAATTTTTCATTTCGGTCATGTATCTAGATTCATTCCGCTCAGTAAAAAATTTATTTTTTTTGAAAAATTCACAAAATTTCTGAACTTAAATTTATTCTTTATATTATATAAACACAAAAAAACTATTATATATTGTTGGAGATTATACAAATGGCTGCAAAAGAAATTTTATTTGATGTTAAAGCACGTGAACGCCTATCAGCTGGCGTTGATAAATTAGCAAATGCTGTTAAAGTAACACTTGGCCCTAAAGGTCGTAACGTTGTTATTGAAAAAGCATACGGCGCACCAGTTATCACAAAAGACGGTGTTTCAGTTGCTAAAGAAGTTGAATTAGAAGATAAATTTGAAAACATGGGTGCACAAATGGTGCGTGAAGTTGCTTCAAAAACTTCTGATATTGCTGGCGATGGTACTACAACTGCTACTATCTTAGCTCAAGCAATCTACCGTGAAGGTGTTAAACTTGTTGCTGCTGGCCGTAACCCAATGGCTATCAAACGTGGTATTGATAAAGGTGTTGAAGTTTTAGTTAAAGAACTTTCAAACATGGCAAAACAAACTAAAGATCAAAAAGAAATCGCACAAGTTGGTACTATTTCTGCTAACTCAGACTCTACTATCGGTAACATCATTGCTGAAGCTATGAGCAAAGTTGGTAAAGAAGGCGTTATCACAGTTGAAGAAGCTAAAGGTTTAGAAACAACTTTAGAAACTGTTGAAGGTATGCAATTCGATCGTGGTTACCTTTCACCTTATTTCGTTACAGATAGCGAAAAAATGATTTGTGAACTCGAAAATCCACTCATCCTCTTAAATGAAAAGAAAATTTCTAACATGAAAGACATGCTTCCTGTTTTAGAACAAGTTGCTAAATCAGGCCGTCCATTAGTTATCATTTCTGAAGATGTTGAAGGCGAAGCTCTTGCTACTTTAGTTGTAAATAAATTACGTGGCGTATTAAATATCGCTGCTGTAAAAGCTCCTGGTTTTGGCGATCGTCGTAAAGCTATGCTTGAAGACATTGCTATCCTTACAGGCGGACAAGTTGCAACTGAAGATCTTGGTATCAAATTAGAAAACCTTACTCTTGCTGAACTTGGTTCTGCAAAACGTATCGTTATCGACAAAGATAATACTACTATCGTAGACGGTTCTGGTAAAGCTGAAGACATCAAAGCTCGTGTAAAACAAATTCGTGCTCAAATCGAAGAAACTTCTTCTGATTACGATCGTGAAAAATTACAAGAACGTCTTGCAAAATTAGTTGGTGGCGTTGCTGTTATTAATGTTGGTGCAGCTA
>CAYJOQ010000298.1:0-2053 GCA_964371825.1 uncultured Desulfovibrionaceae bacterium | reverse complement strand
AAATATGGTGGATGGTGAGAGGCTCGAACTCCCGGCCCTCGGTGTGTAAAACCGAACACCCATCTTGCTCTATTAATATTTTATTGTCATAACGATATAACCAAATAAAGGAGTATCGTATATGTATAATATTTATGAACTTTGGACTATTTACCTTAAATCTAAAGAATTTAAACCTGAAAATCTTTATAAAGTAACTAGCCTGTACAATCGTCACATTCTGTCATATTGGCAAAATGATAGCTTAGACAGCTTGACAATGAACCAAATTTTAGAATATCGCTCTTATCTTTTTTCAAAAGGTCTTAGCCCTCAGTCAGTTAAAAATTGTTTATCTCTCATGCGAGCAATTTTGAACAGGGCAAAACAACTTGAATCTTTTTCGGGAAAAGTTCCTTATTTTGAAATGCCAAAATTTGACAATAAAAGAACAAGGGTTCTCACGAAAGACGAAGCAGATACTTTATTGACAACCCTTAGGTTGAAAAGCGAGTTATGGCACGATATAACGCAATTCGCTTTACATACTGGTTTAAGGGCAGGAGAAATTTTCTCACTTAAGCCATCATCAATCAATCAATTTCAAAGAACAGCGGTCGTTCACAATACCAAAAATAAACGGAGCAAAACCATAGCATTAAACGATCTTGCGTTTAGTTTGGCGTGTAAATATCAAGAAAAGCACTTGCAATTCTTGTTTTCCGACAAACCAATCAAGAGAGTCTCAAAAATTTTCGGCAAAACAGTTAAAAAACTGCGATTGAACGAAAATGTAGGTGATTCTCGCGACAAATTTGTCTTTCACTCTTTGCGACATACCTTTGCTTCCTGGTTAGTCCTGAAAGGGGTCGCCATTGTGACGGTTAACCAGTTGCTAGGGCATGCAAACTTACAAACAACTATGCGCTATGCACACCTTGCTCCAGAGCAAGGTCAGTTAGCAGTAAATTTGCTTATGGATTTTGTCTAGCACACAATTTATTTTGCCGTCAAGAAAAAAAAGTAAAAATCGTTACAGAAAATTAATATTAAATATAGATAATGATAATAAGTGAAAAAATAAGAAAAATTTATAAAATAATGTAAAATTATGTAACATATTGTAAAATAAAAGGAATATTTCCAGATGGTGTTCCTTTTTTATCTGTATTGTGATAGTTTTTTCGTAATAAAAAAAGGCAGGACAGGTAAAGTGGTACCACGTTTTTCAAACATGGCCATTTTACATCCTGCTCTACGAGGTGACTTATTCGCCTTTGGCTCAACGTAATCGTATTTTTACTTGGAGTAAAAATGAAAAAAGAAAAACGGAAACATATCATAAAAACCTACATCACCGAAGATGAATATGCCGAAATTATCGATACAAGTAATCGTTCGGGGCTTTCTATTTCGGAGTTTGTGCGTCGGATCTGTCTTGGATCAGTCGTTCCCAGTCGGGAAGACGCCCTGGCACGCAGGGAGTTATTAAAAGTTAATGCTGACCTTGGCCGTCTCGGTGGTTTGCTGAAGCAGTCCATCACGGCCACTGGGGAGCGTGAGAGCATTCGTCCCCTCCTGAAAGAAATAGAGCTTCTTCAATTGGAGTTAAAAGAAAAGGTCAAGGCCATTTCATGATTAGTAAACGTGTTCATTGCGAAGCCAAGAACGACAATTATAAGCGCTTGGCCAACTATATTGCCGACGCAAGCCATGCGGGGGAAAAGTCCCTTTATAGTTGGTGCGCAGGAACGTGGGCTGGTGATGACTATGCCCTTTCCATCCAAGAAGTCATGGACACGCAAGTTTTGAACACCCGAACCACCAAAGAGAAAACCTATCATCTTGTGGTGAGCTTTCGCACGGAAGACGAAGGCAAGCTTTCACAGGAGGATTTTAAAGCCATTGAAGAGCGTTTTGCCAAAGCCCTTGGCCTTGAAGAACATCAAAGACATTGCGGTATCCATATCAACACGGACAACATGCATATGCACATTGCCTATAATCTTATTCACCCCGAGACGCTTCGCAGGAATGAGCCCTATCGGGATTATTGGAAAAGGGACAAGCTTTG
>CAYJOQ010000297.1:0-2055 GCA_964371825.1 uncultured Desulfovibrionaceae bacterium | reverse complement strand
AGTAGGCGTGCCTTTCTGAAACACGCATGGAAATGCGTTTTTCAGCATCGACTAAAATATGAGTATTAAAGCTTGTTTGACATCAGACCGTGAACAGACTATGCAAAGGGCTTATCCAAAAGACCTTTTGAAGCAGCATCTCAGCCTGTTGAAAAAGTCTGTTAAAAAAATTTTGATAAAAAAACTTAGTACATCATTGTCATTAAGGCTGTTCAAAAATATTGACTACGTAAAAGATGAAGTTTTTTTGCAAAGCAAGTATACTCTTTTGCTACGCAACTAGAGCAAAAAACAAACCTGACGACGTAGATTGTTTTTTTCAACAGCCCCTATGCTCACGAGGAGAATGTAGCACATGAAAGACGAAACCCTACTCAAACTCATTACACGTGCACGAAGTAATGTGTATCAAGTAAGCGGCCCAACACCACTTGAGCACTATCCCCAGCCAGGTGGCGGCACCTTACTTTTAAAGCGGGAAGACCTTTCTCCTGTGCATTCATATAAATGGCGTGGTTCTTATAACTTTATGGCTTCGCAAAATCCTACAACCTTAGCTAGGGGTGTTATTACTGCCTCGGCAGGCAATCATGCACAAGGGGTGGCTCTTGCTGCTGCGCGCCTTGGCGTTCGTGCACAAATTACTATGCCTACTACTGTTGCGCGTATGAAAGCCCACGAAGTAGCAAGGCTTGGTGGAGACGCTGTTGATATTATCATCACCGGAGACACTTTTGATGATGCCAGAAAAGCTGCCGACATTGCGGCCCAAGAGCATAATATGCTCTATGTGCACCCTTATGACCATCCCCTCGTTGTGGCAGGGCAAGGCACCATTGGCGATGAATTGCTCATGGGTTCAGTGTGGCCTGATGTAGTATTTGTGCAAATTGGCGGTGGCGGCTTTGCAGCGGGCGTTGCAGCTTTATTAAAAAACCATGCTCCTCATATTGAAATTATTGGCGTTGAAGGCGAAGGACAAGCCAGTATGCATGCAGCCATACAAGCAGGACAACCCATAACCTTACAACAAGTTGATGTTTTTTGCGACGGCACTGCTGTAAAGCGCGTTGGCGATTATACCTTTGAGCTATGCAAAACTTATATTGACAGCTATATGACAGTATCAAATGATGACATTTGTGCCGCAATTCAAAAAACCTGGGAACTCGCTCGTACTCTACCTGAACCTTCAGGAGCCATGGGCATGGCAGCATATTTAAAACGCCAAGAAGAGTTTAAAGGTAAAAATGTTGCCGTGGTTATTTCTGGGGCCAATATGGATTTTACACGTCTGTCATGGATTGCAGGTCGTGCCAGCATCGGTGCAACACTCAAACGCTGTTACGAGATTTCTATTGATGAACGTGCCGGATCCATGCTTAAGCTCCTCACTATTATTAACGATCTTGACCTTAATATTGAAGACTTTTTATATGGTAAAAATGATGCTGAGCAAGCCTTACCTGTTTTTGGGTTTAAAGGCACAACGCAAAGCCTTAATGCTTTGGAAAAAATCTTAGAAGAGCATCATTATGCCTACAATAATGTGAGCACAAGAGAAGATGTTGCCTTTAGAATTATTCATGCAAAGCCAGATACTTGGCAAAATCCTCTTATGGCACTCATAGAATTTGCCGAAAGACCCGGTGCACTTTTAGAATTTATGGAAGATGTAGCAAAACTCAGTAATATTTGTTATTTTAATTATAGTAACAGTGGTGAGGTTGTAGGGCGTGCTCTCATGGGATTTGAATTTGAAAATAACGATAAGCGTCATGCATTTCTTGCGCATATGCGCATTGAAGGGCCTCCGTTCCAAGAGTTAACAGATACAAGCTTTTTGAAAAATATTGCCTAAGCACTGCGTATATATACACCTGCTGCCATAGGCATAAATATTACATAGCCTACATTCAAAGATATTATTCAGCGTCAACTTGATGTATTGGCAATACTTTTTTTGCTAAGAGCACCTAACGTGCAGTATTGAGCATACATATTTAGTCGATGCTGAAAAACGCATTTCCATGCGTGTTTCAGAAAGGCACGCCC
>CAYJOQ010000296.1:0-2063 GCA_964371825.1 uncultured Desulfovibrionaceae bacterium | reverse complement strand
GAAGCAAAAAACGAGTCTGACAACGCAGATTGCACTTTTTCAACAGCCTGTTAGGCACTTCTAAGTATGCGCCAAAGGGTATTGTAGCTTATGCCTAACTTTGCTGCTGCTTGTTTTTTGCTTCCATTACATTCTTCAAGCACTTCTAGAGCCCGCTTTTTTCGACTATGACCTTGATATTTTTTTAATTCAACCATGGCATCTGTCGTACTTTCTGTATATACGGGCATAGCACTATGCTGCTTTTTGCCCTTATATAAATCTTGAAGCAAGCTCATAAACAATGATTCATCAACAGGTTTTTTACCAAGTAAAATGAGATAACTTTCCATAAATGCGAGTAATTCACGCATATTTCCCGGCCATGTATATTGTTGCATAGCCGAAAGCATTGTCGGAGTTAGTATTTTAGAAGATTTTGTCAGCTTAGCAATACTTGAGTTCACTAACAAAGGAAAATCAGCATACCTTTCACGAAGCGCAGGAATATATAAGCGCAGTCCTGCCAAGCGATAATATAAATCATGGCGAAACACACCTTCTTCCACAAGCTGTGTTAAATCTTTATGAGATGCGCTAATAATACGAATATCAACGGGGATAACACGACTTCCTCCAATGCGTGTAACCTCCTTTGTTTCAAGAACACGCAACAAGCGCATTTGCGCCTTACTTCCCATATCGCCTATCTCATCAAGAAAAATTGTGCCTTTATGCGCTAATTCAAATACTCCGGGCTTTCCACCCTTTTTTGCACCTGTAAAAGCACCTTCTTCATACCCAAAAAGTTCACTTTCCAATAACGATTCCGGCAAAGCTGCACAATTCATAACTACAAAAGGATGCTCTTGGCGATCGCTAGCATTGTGTAATGATTGAGCAATTATTTCCTTACCTGTACCCGTTTCACCATGAATAAATACAGATGCATCATGAGGGGCATATAATTGCACCATTTTTTTTAAGCGTATTATTTCTTCAGTATTACCTATAAAGTCATCTAACGTATGCTGTGCAATAAAACCATACTCTGCGCAGCGTTCACGCAACTTGCCTGTAATGGTTTGTATGGAATCCAAGTCTCGAATAAAGGTTACAGCCCCCTTACCAAAGCGTTGCACAGAAATGGGAAGCGTCGTTACCGCACAGGGTATGCCATTTACCGTAAGAATATTATCAACCCGAGGTTGGCCATCATGCAACACATCTGAAATCATTAAATGCTGGAAATATTCTTCAAAATTTGGAGAAGTTCTTTTTTTACCCATGCGTAGTAAATTTATAATTTTATCATTATAAAAAACATTTTTCCCATGCCTATCAACACAAAGCACGCCTTCTTGAAATAATTTTAATATGGCTACAAGTTGTTCCTTACTTTCACGCTCATGGCGACGAGCTTTAGCAAGGGCTTTGGCTTGCTTAATAGCTTGCAAAAAGCTGTATCTATTGGGTGTCATGCTTACATGATGCGCATTATGTTGCGCAGAAAAACTAAAGGTCACGTCACCACCAACAAATACTTTTATGCCTTTGTTTACAGCGTTTTTAACACCTTTTTCTAAATTATTTAAGTTAGAATACGGAATAGGGTGCACCTTTATATTTAGTAAATTCGACATACTATGCACGTCAATTCCTTCTTGTTCATGTACGGGAAGGGCTATTTGTGAAGAAATTTTCTGCGCTTTTTGAAGGGCTTTTATGATATCCATATCTGTTTTTGCTATTAATACAACAGCATGGCCTAACTCTTTAAGCACAGTAATACCAAGGCCACCATAAATTAATACAGCCTCATACCCTTTTGCCAAAAGTTTTGGCACTCCCAAAAGGTCTTGGTGAGTAGAAATTCTAAAAAAATCTAGTGTAAATTCACCGTCTGTGGCAAATTCCACAGCAAAATGCGAATCAAGAGTACTATAGGTGAGTACTGCAAATTTATAAGGTCTATCCATGTTGTATACTCTCCAGCAAGGCAAAAAAGCCTAATGTGCAGAAGCTATATTTCAGAGCAATATACAATTTCTGCACAAGCGTTTTCTAAATAGTAGATGCTGAAA
>CAYJOQ010000295.1:0-2072 GCA_964371825.1 uncultured Desulfovibrionaceae bacterium | reverse complement strand
CAGCAAAGCTGCCAAGCGGAAAGGCACGAAAATCAATCGTTTAACGACGCAAATAAATTGCGCCTACTCTTGATTTATCGGTTGTGTTGACATTGTCAACACACTCAGGGAGAAAAGTTTGTTCTTTTCTCCCTTTTATACGTGTAGTGGCAATTTATTGCGTAATCATTCGTATAATGTTAGTATGCTCCTCTAGTTCAAATCACATAAACAGTATACTATGACTAAGCAGCATTCATAAAAACAGGTAAACTCCTGAGATAGAGTTCATAACAAAGATATTTGTTAATATGTCATAGTGTACAAACATACCGTACAAGGCTTGGTAAAGGATATTTATGAAAAAGCTTCTTGTTATGGGCATTGGCAATATGCTCTTGACTGACGATGGAGTAGGGGTTTTTGCTGCACAAAAACTATTGGAAGAAGATTTTCCTGAAAATGTGACGGTTATGGAAGCAGGTACATTTACTCATGATATTTTTTATCTTTTTGAAGGGTATGATGCAGTATTAGTTCTTGATATAGTACATGCAAACGGTACTCCAGGGAGCATTTACCGTTTGAGTGAATCTGACCTTGTGGATAATGAAAAGCAACGCCTTTCCATACATGATATAGATCTGATTGATTCGCTTAACATGGCTGAGCGACTACATGGTAATAGACCTAATTTACATGTGTTAGGCATGGAGCCTTATGATTTTACTTCTTGGAATATAGGGCTTTCTGAAGCGGTGCAAGAAAAATTTGATGATTTCTTAAAGGCAACTCGCCAAGAAATTAAACAAATTTTAACAGAACTATAGGAGAAGGTATGTGTCTAGCAATTCCAGCACAGATTGTAGAACTTTTAGAAAATGGCATGGCTAAAGCACGTGTTGGTGAAAGTCAAACCTACTTAACAACTTCGATTATGCTTTTACCAGAAAGCGTTGTGGTTGGGGATTATGTTATTGTGCATGCTGGTTTTGCTTTGCACAAATTGCGCCCAGAAGAAGCCCAAGAAACTCTACGCTTGTATCGAGAAATGGCAGAAACACTTGAAGGAAAAGCTCCTGAATTTTAAGTTTTTTAGCATCCTCTTGCCAGCAGCAAAGAACAGCGTTATATTAAGTATTGACTGTTGTGTGTATGCTACAATAGACTGCCGTGATAAAAAATAAATGGGCACCCTAATTAAAGTACAAAGGCTGCATGCTCAGTTGTTTTGTTGTTCTCATTAATGGTATATTTTTTGATGAACACGTTAGAAGCAATATGCTTAGATAAATTTTTACGCTATACTAAAGGAGAGCTCTATGAGTGACAACATTCCAAGCCCTGCCAGCGGAGCAGAAATGGTTTTACAAGATGTGGGTCGGCGTTATGTACAAGGCTCGCAGTTAAGTATGGCTGATGAAAATATGGCTATGGTAGCCTCTGCTGCTAAAAATGCTGAACGATTTGGACCAACCATTAAAGATTTTGAAATTTCACGTCCGCAATTACCAGAAAATGTTAAAGGAACCCTTGTGGAACATTCCTCGTAGGGAACTTTTTAGCGAGTATGCAATAACATAAAGGAACAATATGAGCAGCACCATTGATGAGTTAACAGTAAATTATGAAGAAAATGGTCAGGTTGTGGTCAAAGAGCTTGATAAAGCCGTATTGACCAAGGGTGCTTGGACCACCATTGTTTTCCGCTTCCAGGAGTGGAAAAATGACACTGATACCTATGGTCCTGAAAAATACGTTATACGACGATACAAAAAAAGCGCAGGTGAGTATCGTATGCAATCTAAATTCACCATATCTAGTGCAGATCAAGCAAAAAAGATTATAGAAACCCTACAAGGATGGCTTGATTCTCCGGTAGAATAGTGATGGATGTGTTGTGAATGCGTACAAAGGTAACGCGGAGTGAAAATCTGTTTTTATAGTAAAAACAAAGTGTTGAAAAAAAATTTATAAAAAATTCATTTTATTGTCACTTTTTGCTTGCCAGAGACGCATCTTTATTCTATTTATTCCCTCGGCGGAACGTGGCGCAGTTTGGTAGCGCGCCTGGTTTGGGACCAGGATGCCGG
>CAYJOQ010000294.1:0-2074 GCA_964371825.1 uncultured Desulfovibrionaceae bacterium | reverse complement strand
GTGGAGGCTTGCAAGGTGTTGAACTTTGCTTTTTAGCCCAAAAAGTAGGATGGAAGATTTGCCTGATAGACAAGAATCCACTCCCACCGGCCTTTAATCTTGCAGATATAAATTTGCAATTCGATGTAACCGAACTAACCAATCCCAAAGCTATTATCGACGAAAAAGTTATCGATAATTTTTTACTTGCCGACTTAATTATACCTGCCACAGAAAATCCTGAAGCGCTCAAGGCTTTGACCTCTTTTTGCCTAAAAAATAATTTGAAATTCGCTTTTGATGAAAAAGCCTATGCAGTATCAAGCTCAAAATTAGCCAGTCGCGATTTATTTATTCGTTGTAATACACCTATCCCAACCCCTTTTTTACAAAATTCCGACATTACGTTCCCTATGATAGCCAAACCAAGTGATGGCAGTGGTAGCAAGGGAGTACAGACATTTCATGATTTACAAAGTTTTTATAATATTTTCCCTCAGGGAATATGCACTCCAAATTGGCTCTTTGAGGCTTTTTGTGAAGGCCCTTCTTACTCGGTAGAAGTATGTGGTAAGCCGGGAAACTATAAAGCATATACAGTAACAGCCCTCAGCATGGATGAAAATTTTGACTGCTGTGGTGTACATACGCCTTCAGGTCTCAGCATTGAAGATGAAGAAGCTATTGCTCAGGAAGCTATTTTTTTAGCTACAGAATTAAATCTTCACGGCCTCATGGATCTAGAGGTAATCATGACTAAAGATGGGTATAAAGTGCTTGAAATTGATGCGCGTTTCCCAAGCCAAACCCCTACAGCGGTATATTTGGCAGAAGGTATCAATCTTATTGAACAACTCGCAATGCAATTTCTTTACTATGTACCACGTTCATACGCTCACGAAATGCGTGCTGTTCGTTATGGACATATTTTATATAAAAACAATAAGGCCACTGAACTTGGCGAACATATAATGTCCATGCATGGCCCCTTAGAAGAAAAAAATACTTCAACACCTTGTCTTATGGGAAAAACTGACGAGAGTGTTGCCATAACAATTATGGTTTCACAAAGCATACAAGCTAATTATACTAAACACATAGATATTCTTTATAAAAATCTGCAAGAAGAAGCACTTGATTTTATCAAAGAAAATCATGTTGTTTTTGAACATCATACAAACCCTCCTTTAAATTCTCAAGGAATCGGAAGTTAGCATGACAAGACTTTGCACAACACATATTGAAAATATACCACATATTTGGGATGAATATGAAGAAAGACTCCAAAAAGTCACTTCACACAATTTATTTTCCCTTTGTTGTAAAATATTTGACACAAATATTGAAAGTGCAAAGATACAATGTCAAAACCAACGCCTTGCGGTAATTCCAATAAATAATCAAGGTGAAGGCACAATAGTAGGATTTAGCGAAGCTATAAAATCCATTGCCGAACACCTTGGGATTAAAGCCGATATACTCGCAAATGACGAAGAAGGCTTTCGTCAATATAGAGAAAATGACCTTTACACAATGTGTGCTTGGGCAAATGATGATGTTTTCATGGTAGAACACAAAAATGGAAGCAAAGCTGATAATAATATCGCCACAGGATATGCTTATGCCGAAGCCTTACATAGTATTCTCAGAAAAAATAAAAAAGAAACTCATAATCAAAAAGTTTTAATTCGAGGTTGTGGACCTATCGGAACTAACGCTTCGAAATATTTATCTAAATTAGGATATCATATTTATTTATTCGATTTAGATGAAAAAAAGTCTTATAAGCTCTTTGACACATTAGAAAAATATGGTAAAAGAAACTATGTTCTCAAAGAGGAAGATCTCAAAAAGGAAATCCATAGTTTGGATGCCCTGATTGACGCAGCTCCCAACAGTGCTAAAAGCACATGGATTTGGGACTATGATATAAAACATATAGCCGCACCTTGTGTCCCTTGCGAATGGCATGTAACAGACACAAGATGGCATGATCCTTTACAACTAGGTACAGCTGTTATGTTAGTAGCAGCATCTCTTAACAACAATCTAACTGATATTTAGGAGTTAATCATGACAGGTAAAGAGCTCATCA
>CAYJOQ010000293.1:0-2077 GCA_964371825.1 uncultured Desulfovibrionaceae bacterium | reverse complement strand
ATTTATTGCAAAAGCACAAAAATAAAATTGGAAAATAATTATGCAGGACTCTCAACTTGGTCGATGCAGAACAATACGTTTTCAGGTGTTGTTCTGCATCGACTACTCCCAAACTATAAATATGGCGAAAAAAGCCAACATGCAGCATTGCGTAAGCGAATAAGCAAGGACTTATTATTCACATCATTCATAGTATATTGCGTACTTATCTTTATTTTTTCAAGAAAGTATGCATGTAAATTTTTAGCAAAGTTCGTATCAAAACATTCTACATTTAATTCAAAATTCAAGCGCAAACTTCGAGAATCCAAGTTTGCCGAGCCAATTTGCACATAATAATTATCCACCATAAATAACTTGCTATGTACAAAGGGAGCTGGTTGATACCATATGTTAATGCCAGATTCCAATAATGTTGGTAGTAGATGATATGTAGCCCAATGTACGTAAAATATATTGTTTTTTATTGGTAAAATAATATTAATATCTACGCCTCTAAGAGCTGCTGATTTTAAACTGGCCATGAATTCTTGCGTTGGTAAAAAATATGGTGTCATTATAAAAATACTTTTTTTAGCAGCTGAAACAGCACCATATAGTAATTCGTGTAAAGGATCTTTTCCAGAGCCAGGGCCGTCAAGAACTATACGACAAAACGTATCCCCGTAAACACTGTCTTCTTTATTTTCTAATGTCGTATATTCATTGGTGCAAAATGCCCAATCCCACAAAAAAGCTTCATAAAGTTGCCAAACTACAGCGCCTTTACACATAAAATGCACATCTTGAACACTAAATTTATCATGGCTTTCAACATGATAATCAGCAATGTTCATTCCCCCAGTAAATCCAATATCATCAGCCACAAGAACCTTACGGTGATTGCGTAAATTAATGGCGAAATTTGGCGGAAAAAACCGTGGAGGCAAAAATTCAGCTACTTGAATTCCATGTTCAGAAAGATTTTTCCACGGACGTGAAAAGGAATATAATCTTGCACCCAATCCATCCACAATAACACGAACATCTACTCCTCGCTGTACAGCAGCTATGAGCGCATCACAAAATTTACTCCCTGTTTCTCCTCCATTAAAAATATACGTGGTCATATACACACGCTGTGTGGCAGCGTTAATGGATTCAATCATGGCAGGGTACGCAGCATCGCCATTTTCAAGCATTTGAATGTCATTTCCGGCACATAAATACCGCCCTGTTAATTTTTCACCAAGAATACTCATGCGTCGAAATTTTGGAGGTAATTTTCTTTCCTCTGTTTGATTTGAAGAAATACTCACATTAGGATTATGATGAAAAACTTTATTTTGTGCTTTTACTGTATTTTTTGCAGTACGCATAAGCTTTGCAGCTCTGCTGTCTGCTCTTCCAATGCCAAAACTTATATACAAAAATAATCCTATACCTGGTAAAAATAATATGGTCACAGTCCAGCTAAGTGCAGCCCTTGGATTTCTTTTATGCAATAAAGCATGGCCAACAGCTAATGCAGCAAAAAAATAATAAATATTTACTAAAATAATGAGTAAAAAATTCATTTCAGAAAAATTTGGCATACACATACTCACATAAAAAAATTACATTACAATTTTATCTATTATATTAATAAATTACAACTCTTAGTAACACATTTTCACATATTATTCAAAAAGGCACATGGGCACCAAAGAGCCCTCGAGTACCATCAAAAACAAATGTTTACTCATTGCACACATGCAAAATATTCTTTGTTGATAAATTGCCAAAAAGTCGCATTGCATGCTTTGTTTCCGGTAATTTTCCTAGGTTGACCCTTGAATATTAAGTGTACAATTACAAATAGTTGTTTAGTTTTTCAGTGCTGACTATGTAGCTTGTTTTTGATTTTCTTAACGTTGATTATCAATGCTACTTCAATAGTTGAAACTGAAAAAAGCTTTAGGATATTCAATATATCATACAAATTAAATGACCTATACATAACTAACAAGTTAGAGATTTATTCTCAAGTATTTTATAATATTTCAAGACTCCTGCACAATTCATTGTGCGGAGTTTTTTGGAGCACTGGCGCTAGCCA
>CAYJOQ010000292.1:0-2101 GCA_964371825.1 uncultured Desulfovibrionaceae bacterium | reverse complement strand
TTGACAAAGTCAACTCGACCGATAAATCAAGAGTAGGTGCAATTTATTTGCACCGTTAAACGATTGATTTTCGTGCCTTTCCGCTTGGAAGCATTGCTGACAATAGCGGCGCAAACACCACAAAGTGGGGTTTGTCATCAGACTGAACCCTGTGTATCCACACAGGGCTTTATCTATAACTACGCATATATACGGGGCAGCTCATACCAATACCATTTATGAAGTAAGGTATTATCGTCATCTGACCACAAATCGCTTTGTTCATAAAAAGCAAGTAATGCTCCCTCATGATTTTGTGCTTTTTGTAATAGCTGCCGTTCACGACAAAAAATTATCAAGCACTCTAAAATTGCAAAGCAATTTTCTTGATCTAAACCACGCTGTATGCACTCAAAAAATTCAGCATAAAATGGAGAACTCACATAAAAAGCATCTTCATAATCTTCTATATTTTCAATAATATACAAAAGCACTCCTAGCGCATGTTCATATATAGCGTCGTGTTGCGCTTGCATTTGTAAAAATTCTAAAGCTTCCCCAATATTATTTTTATGTGCATGAAATGACATATATACCTCTTTTAGATATCAATGAATATTTAGCATCCTATAAATTCTTTTATATATATAGATGCTTCTTTGTCAAGTATGCTTGCGCTTTTACTTATTTTGCCGTATTATTTTCCCATGAAAAATTTACTATTATTATGCATAATGTTGATGTTAGGGCTTTTTCTAAGTGCTTGTGGTGACAAAACAGTTGCTCCTCAAACAGCTGAACTTTCTTCAATGGAATCTGTGCAAAATGATATTGTTTTTAGCAAAGAAGAGCTCGCTTTGCTAAGCACAGATGCTCAAGAAGAAGATGTTCTTGAAAAAGATATTTTTTTTAAAGATCCTACCCTTGCTTTAGAAAAAATTCATGCAGGGCTCGAAGATCCTGCTAATACTGCATACAAACATAGCCTCCTTGCAATGCGTGCTCTTGCGCAAAGCCAGCTTAACAACAATGATGCTGCTTTTGATGACATGACAGCATCACTGCAAGAAAAGGCAACGCCCATATCCTACGCATTACGTTCTATTATTCTTTGGCGTTCTGGTAAAATGCGAGGAGCATTGCTTGACGCAAACTATGCTTTAGAAAAGCAGCAAGACCTTGCCCTTGGCCAGATGGCCAAGGGGTTAGCTATTTTTGGTGACGCGGCTAATACCCAACAAAATACTGAATATTGTACATGGCTAAAAAATGCCTGCAATGAAGGCTTGTGCTATGGTCTTAACCATGTACAAGAACAAGGCAAGTGCCAATAATAGCGCATACTCATTTGCTATTTCCACATGGACTAAAACAACATGGCTTTAAATCAAGTATAGATGCTTTATTGCTTGCGGCCTTTGCAAAACAATGCTTGTTGCAGACAAACCACAAGAAACATATTTTTGTGGAGCTTGGGGTTGGTAGTGGCATGGCAAGTCTTGCCTTAGCCCTTAGCATGCAAGACACACCTCACATACGTGGCCTTGGACTTGATATTCAAGCTGAGGCCATTAATGCAGCAAAAGACAATGCCGCGGCATTGAATCTAAGCTCATTTCTTAGCTTTTCTCATGCAGCCTCAGGAACAAGTAAGGAATTACGACAAATTTGCCAGCACGAGGGTTTTAGTAATGTGCCCTTGGTTATTGCAAATCCTCCTTACTATAAAAACATTCCTACAAGAGCATCTAAAGACCACAACAGAGCACTAGCCCTGCACAGCACAGAAAGTAGCTTGCGCGACTTCTGCCACACTGCTAGCTGCATTTTACAGCATCATGGCTTTTTTTGTGTTGTATTTCTTCCATCTCGACTTACTGAAATTTGCCATCTTCTCGAAAAGTATAAACTTGGCATTCGTCAAATTCTGCCCATACACTCAAGACCCCATACTGATGCACGATGGATATGCATACAAGCTCAAAAAAATGCGTGTACTGATATTTTGTTGCGCCCTAGCATATATGTCTATGAACAGTCACATGGACAACAGTACTCATCTGCAATAAAGGATTTTTGCCCTTGGCTTTACTAATGTAGTCGATGCTGAAAAACGCATTTC
>CAYJOQ010000291.1:0-2146 GCA_964371825.1 uncultured Desulfovibrionaceae bacterium | reverse complement strand
ATGAAACGTGGCGCAAGGTTTACGAAGGTAAAGATAGTGTAACCCATAAAGCCTTATCTCCCCTCAAAACCTTAGAGCAAAAATTGAAAGGTTTGTCGTTCATTGAACCTCATGTTTCACCCGTGGCTCAAATGATTGAAGAAAGCTTGGCTCGTGTACCTAAGAAAGGAAATATCATGGGAAGCGATTTGGTGGCTCTACAGGGCTTGGTCTGCCTTATGCGTGACAAGATGGCTCTTGTTTCTCATGCGCAAAAGCTGATGGATGGGCAAAGCATGGACAGTCTTTTGGATAATCTTCTTGGTGTAAATGTGGATAGCAACTTGGCAACGGCGGCTTATGTGAATATGGACGATTTTAATAATGAAACAAACGTGATAGACGAACAAGAAACAAACAATAATTCCATTCCTATTATCGCTGATAGCTTGGGATTATGGTAAAAACACACAACAAACACACAACAAACACACGATAACAACACGATTATAACATAAGGATAAATTATGACTCAAATTCAGAATAAGCACATTCTCAAGTGCGTTCCCTTGTTGGCCAATATCTTGGGAGATAAATATGGAATTCAAGTGGAAATATCAGGAGACAACGCCAAAACTGATGGAAATACCATTTATCTGCCAACACTTCCACAGAATTGCAGTGAAGAATTCTTGGGGCTTTTAAGAGGGTATCTCGATCATGAAGCAGCTCACATCAGGTACAGCGATTTTGCTATGCTTTCTAAACACAATCTGACGGAATTTGAAAGGTTTGTATGGAACTGTATTGAAGATTGGCGCATTGAACAAAAAATGGCAGGTCATTTTGAAGGATGTAAAGCCAATTTTCGTTGGATCATCCATCACGTCTTTGTCAAAGATAAAAAAGTCAGAAGAACAAAGGTTGATGAAGCTATAAGCTCTTGGATTTTGCTGTCCATACGTTCTTGGGATGTGGAAGCACTAAAAAGCCAAATACAAACACTTGAGAAACAAATCAATAAAGAATGTCCCCGACTCCTTACGGAGTTGGGGCTTCTTCTTTTGGAGGTAAGAAAACAATGTGAAAGTTCAAAACAGGCCTTAACGCATGCTTTAGCGATTGTAAAATGTATTGATAATTATTTCAAAGAATTGGAAAAGGAACACAACAAAACTACAGGAGAACAAGATGAAGATAAATCAGGAACTTCAAAAGATTCAGTGTCCAATGCCGAAACCTCACCAAATTCCACCCTACGCACCGCACAATCTTCAAAGACAACAAATTCAAAGCAATCATCCTCTAAACAATTCAGAGAACAGTTTGATACTCAGCCAGAAACCGAACATGCATCCTCAAAGCAATCTCAAGGACAAAATCATCTTTCTGCAAACTTGCGGGATTTGCTTAATGGCTATCGTCTGCCTGCTACCCTTGGTGAGAGAGTACAAACTTTGATTGAAAAATCTAAAGGCTCAACTCCCGAAGAAAGTATACGCATGGCTATGGTCGGTGAAAAGAAAATCGAGGCCTTACCACCGAACCTTAAACAAGAGGCTCTTCGGATTTCCATCGGTTTGAAATCACGCTTGCAAGGCTTGCTCCAAGCCCAAAGCCTTGTCAGACAAATGCCATCTAGTCGAGGAAAAGTAAACCGCAATCGACTGCATGCCTTAGCCGTAAATGACAAAAGGATATTCCTGCAACAACACCAAAAAGAAGCAACAAACACCGCTGTGCATATCTTGCTTGATGCGTCAGGTTCCATGCGTGGTAAGATGGAGAAGGCAAACTCTGCTTGTTATGCTTTAGCTTCTGCATTATTCCACACCAAAGATATTAACGTAGGGGTAACGGCATTTCCTGCAAGTCTCAAATACATCATTCACCCAAAGCTTGGTAAAAACGTATATATAAGCCCTATTCTCAGACATGGAGAAAAACTACATGATAAGTTTCAGGTAGAAGCCGAAGGAGGAACACCGCTCACCGAAGCTCTATGGTGGGTGCTTCCTCAAATTCTCAAACAAAAGGAGAACAGAAAAATCATCCTTATCATCACCGATGGCGAACCGGATGATAAATATTCCACACTCCATGCCATCGACTGTGCGCAGAAATTTGGAGTAGAAATCTATGGGATAAGCTTACCGCCGTGTAATAT
>CAYJOQ010000290.1:0-2147 GCA_964371825.1 uncultured Desulfovibrionaceae bacterium | reverse complement strand
CGTGCCTTTCCGCTTGGCAGCTTTGCTGACAATAGCGGCGCAAACGCCACAAAGTAAGGGTCCTGCATAATTATTTTCAAATTTTATTTTTGTACTTTTGCAAGAAGTTTGTATTTGTAAAAAATTTTACTTATGCAGGACAAAAGGCATAAAAATCAATCACCTAACGGCGAAGCAAAGCTCCGCCTATTCATGATTTTTGGTCGCATTGACTATCGTCAACGCTCCTAAAGACTCCGCACAATGAATTATGCAGGAGTCTTAAAGTGGGGTTTGTCATCAATCTGAGAGTCCTGCACAATGAATTATGCAGGACTCTCAGCATGCGTTAAAACTCCACAAGGATTTTGTGGCCCAACGAGTCGTGGCCTCTTTTATGATTAAATACTTTTTTAGTGATAGCTATTTTAAACACCACTAGTAAGTTTTATCGTTTCCACAATGACGGTAATTTGTTCTTCTGTACCTTCATGTTGTGTAAAAGCGGTATAATCGCCAGAGATTTGTCCTTGTCCCCAATCAGAGCCCATGGTCACATTACCATTTGCTTCTTTAGTTATACCAAGTTCTGCCATTACACTTTCAGCATCTTGCCCATTGGATCTTACATCTCCGTAAATGGCCATTTCTGCAGAGCTTGTATCCATAGTATCCATAACATCATTAATGTTAAAAGCGCCTTGACCTAAAAGAATATCTATATCCAACCCATCAGCATCTTCACCGGCGTTCACAAAGGTATCATTCATGTCTAAAATAATTACATCGCTGCCAGTACCGCCCAAAATCACATCTGCACCTAGGCCGCCATCTAACACGTCATTACCACTGCCGCCTAGCAACACATCATTACCGGCACCGCCATACAAAGCATCATTTCCACCTAAACCAGATAAAAGATCCTCTGAAGAGTCGCCATACAAATCGTCATTTTCGGGGCTCGTACTTTTTTCTGCTTCTGCAGCAGTATTTTCTAAAGCAGTCGCTTTGGCTGCAATATCTTCAGGCTCAGCCTCGAGCACAGCTTGTGCCTGTGAAGCTAGCTCATCTTCTACGCCACTTGCCGCAGCATCGCCCATTTGTGTTTCAAAAAAATCCGTACTACTTTCTTTTAACAAGGTAGACATGTCCACTGTGTCTAAATCAACACCTCCTCCATTGAGGGTCACGTAAATGTGAGAACCTACGTCACCTTCGGAATCTGTGGCGTACACCTCCACTACAGGAGGTTCTGTTTGGCCTTCGTTAAGTTCAAAGACCATATCGCCCGTACTCTTATTGAGTAAAATAGTACCCCAAGAAAAATCATATTGCACATTACCATTGGCATCGGGAACATGCGTAGTATGGACATTCATGAAAGAAAAGGCGCCTATGCCATCTCCGCCAAAATTATACAATTGGCTTAACTCAACAACGCCATCATCATCTTGTTCAAGGCTTGCTTCATATTTAACATAACTGGTAGGATTTGCGATGGTATTAACCATGTCCGTTAGTACAGGAGCGCTATCCACCACGCCCATGGAAATAGTCAAATCATGAGCGTCTCCATTGGCATCTAACAAAGGAATGTCTATGCCAGTGCTGCTCTTCCAATGATTGGCACCATCAGAGCCTACCCCGCCGGCGGCAGGGTTATCTGCCACACTATGTAAGGTAAATTGTAACTTACCATTGACGACTTCCACTGTATATTTTTCACCGTGAGCACCGGTAAAAGTGCCTGTCTCAAACTTTTCCACATCAATGGTATAGCCTTTGGGGGGGGACCATGTTTGTACTGTTCTGTCAGCGTTAGGGTTAGCACCGTCTTCTAAATGCGTTTCATAAAAATTAACACCACCAACTTCAGACACGTCTACCTGTATGCTTGAAGAACGATCGCCATCACCGTCTTCAAAGGCTACATTAAAAGTCATTTGGCTGCTAGAAACCCAGCCCCCATCGGCTTCTACTTCATATTTTCCAGTGGCTGGGTCAAAGGTTACAGAGCCCCAATTGACATCTTTACCATTGTTCACTCCCCACAATTCATAGGTCAATGTACCATCATCATTGGTGCTAGTGGGAGAAATCTCACGGCCTGTAGCATCTACAAGTAAATAGCGTCCACCTGCAGCGTCATTGCCCTCGTCAAAGTGCTT
>CAYJOQ010000289.1:0-2156 GCA_964371825.1 uncultured Desulfovibrionaceae bacterium | reverse complement strand
GTGGACTTTGATAGCTTAGTTAAAGGTGTGGTAGTTTATCACGTTAGTAAGCTAGAGGATGGTGGGCACATCATGGGCACAGATCCTTTTGGTAATGAAATTATTGTTAACATAATGGAGGGTGGAACCATCACTTTATCCAATGCGTCAAATTTCATAACCATTAACTCCATACCCGCTGGCGGTCTTATTGAGGGCGGTACCAATTACGATACTCTTTACTTAAATACTATTATTGATGGGACAGTAAACCTTGAAAACCTAACTACAAATGTAGAAATATTTGAGCTTAAAGGGCTTGCTGCTAACGGTATGATAACTGGTACAAGTGGTGATGATACATTTGTTCTACACACAGTGCCTACAGGTGGTGTCATTGACGGTGCATCTGGTAATAATATCCTTCATATTAATACCAGTATAGATGGTGCATTAAACCTTGATAATATAAGCAACAATATAGATCGCTTTGTGCTAGAAGATATTATGGATGGTGCCAACATTACGAGCACAGGCTTAGTTGATAGAATCGCATTAGATAATATGAGTGGTGGCACCTTAAATAGTGGTCATGGTAATGATAGTATTGATATATACTCCTTATTTACTGGCGGCCTTATTGACGGTGGAGAGGGAGTAGATACAGTTGATTTTAATCGAGACTTAAGCATTGAACTAAACCTTGAAACTTTAACAGACAACATAGAAATTTTTACCTTTAATACACTTAACTCTGGTGGTAATATCATTGGTACAGGGCAGAATGATGATATTCGTATAGAGCATATGTACGGCGGTTCAGTGAATGGTGGTGCTGGTGAAGATACACTGTACATTAGTCAACGTATAGATTACGAGCTAAATCTTGATACAAGCAGCGAAGACATAGAATGGTTTGAATTCAATGAAATTGTTGAGGGTGGCAATGTTATTGTTACAGATAAAAGTGATGAAATTCAAATTATAACCATAACTGGTGGTCGTTTTAATGCCGGTGCTGGCGATGATACTATACTACTTAATAGTTTACCAGCTAGTGACAGCATTGACGGTGGTGTGGGAACTGATGTTCTTCTCCTCAATATCACCGTAAATACTGCATTGGAGCTATCAAGCTTAGCTGACAATGTGGAAAGGTATGAGTTTGCTGGTCTTAGAGACGGTGGTAGTATTACTGGTACCGCTGGTAATGATAATATTGCCCTTAACTCCATACCCACTGGCGGCAGCATTGACGGTGGTGAGGGTAATTTTGATTCACTTAGCTTTACAGATTTCACAGTAAATGGTGATATAGATTTGGAAAGCCTAACTGAAAATGTGGAAATCTTTAGCTTTGATGCCATTGCAGGCGGAACCATTACCGGCACAAGTGAGGCTGATAATTTTACTATAACAGCTCTAAGTGGCGGTACTATTAATACTGGTGGCGGTGCTGATAGTATCATATTAATTAACGCACCCACCGGTGGTAGCATTAATGGTGGTGATGGTATTGGACATGACACACTTGTTATTCGTGGCGATATAACTGATAACCTAGACCTTGGTACTCTCACTAGTGGTATAGAGCGATTTGAGTTTGGGACTCTTGCAGCTCAATCTCATTCTGGGGAATCTATCCACGGCACTGCTCAGGGTGAAACCATTGTTGTAAACCAATTGGTTGAAGGTGGAATTTTTGGCAATGCTGGTGATGACGTGATTGAAGTCGAAAGTATAGGCATAGGTCTCATTAGTGGCGATGAAGGTGCTGATAGTATTAATGTTACAATTAGCTCACAAACTGGGCTTGCTCGTATCTTTGGCGGTGCTGGTGCTGATGAAATAAACATTAGCAGTAGTGATGGTGGAGGTTCAATTAATCTCGCAGATTTTGATAAAGATGGTGATAAGGACAAACTATATATCAATGGTTGGGATGTAACTAATAGTATTACTGGTGAAGCATCGCAATCCTTTGATGGTATCACCATTCACTTTACTATCTAATCTTAAAATAACAAATTAAACCAAAAGCCCCATAGTATAAAAACTGTGGGGCTTTTTGCTTTTGTCATTGCGAGATGGACTGTACCATAACAAGAGTCCTGCACAATTATTTTTCAGTATAATTTTGTGAAAATTGTAAAAAAGTTTTCAAAACAAAAAATTTA
>CAYJOQ010000288.1:0-2168 GCA_964371825.1 uncultured Desulfovibrionaceae bacterium | reverse complement strand
AGCAGTTGAATGAACAAGAAAAACAAAAAGCTCAAGAACACATTGAAAAACTAGAAAGAGAATTACAAGCAGCCCACGAAAAAGCTCAACGCACTAAAAGCATGGCAGCGCAAACAAAACGTGGGCATATTTACGTAATTAGTAATATAGGTTCATTTGGTGAAGATGTTTATAAAATAGGCATGACTCGCCGCCTTGCCCCTATGGAGCGTGTTAAAGAACTTGGGGACGCTTCTGTTCCTTTTAGCTTTGACGTCCATGCTATTATTTTTACGGAAGATGCCCCGAAGCTTGAAAACGAGTTACACAAGATTTTTCATAACAACCGCATGAACGCTGTTAATTTGCGGAAAGAATTTTTTAGAGTTCCTCTAGAAGATATTCGTAAAAATGTAGAACTTGTGACTGGAAACGAAGCAGAGTTCACAACAACTATACTTGCCGAAGAATACTACCAAACTAAACGCCTACGGAATGAACAAGCATAGGATTAAACTAGATACTAAAAATTAGCCTATTAGTAAGTATCTATAAAAAAGCCTCCCCAAAACCTTTTTGAAAGTGGGGAGGCGGCGGCGGCCCTCTTGCTCTTAGCCTTTGCTCGGGTCGTGCTATTCTGGATAGCTTCACACTGGCTTTGCTGTAGCGTTTGGCGGCCTGATAATTATAATAACAAGAAACAGCGGCTTTTGCAAGGGTGAAAACTGGTGTGTTTTTAAATCACACCGTTTGCCGGGATAATAACTTCTAAAATCCTGTCAACATCAGTAATGCTTGTGCCGCTTACAACTCTTTTAAAAGAAGCCCCTTGACTGTGAAGCCTTTCAAGGTCAGAAACACTGCCTTCAACGGTGGTGCCGTCTGCAAGTTCAATCAAGATTATAAGACCGCTGGGGATTCTGCCCTCAAGCTTTACTAGTCGGGCTTGAATGTTGCTCACTTGGTGCCTCCTCTTCTTCGGTGTCGGAATCTGGCCCAAAAATGGCCCTGCCTAAATCGTCGTAAGTGCCTTCGCCTTCCTCGACAATCCCCCCGGCTCGCTCAAGCCTCCAAGAGCAGTGGACGGGCTCAAAGGGCTTTGGTTCAAGTTTTTTCAGACGTGATTTAAATTTGCTCATTGTCTGCCTCCAAAGCTGAAATACGGGCTTCAAGTTCGTGCAATTCAAGGGCTCGTGCATGGGTGCCTACAAGTTGCGAAATTGCGGCGGCTTGGCTTGGCAGTAACTGGCCATCGGCCAAAGCCTCAAGTAGCTTTTGAGTGAGCTTCGGAACCTCGGCGGCTGTGGCCACGCTGGGCAATGAAAGCGGCGGCAAAGGCATTTCCCGGCAAGGTGGAACTAACCTTTCAAGGCATAAACGTAAGGCTGTTGTGTCGCCTTCTAAAGCCAATTCAACGGCCTTTCGGGTTAAGGCTTGGCTTTCGTTTTCAAGCAATGCTACGGCGGCCAGAGTTGCCTTGTTTCGGCTTCCTGTCGGGCGGCCTCTAGGGTTGCCACTTTGGCCTTTTGTGAATCTGCCTTTAATTGGTGGCGTCTCTTTATTGTCTGTTTTAGCAGGTTTCTTAGTTGCCATTGCTTGCCCTCGCTTTTGCTGATAAAGTTAAGTTGGCACGTTGATTGCTTGGCTTTGCGCCAATGCTAAAAAGGCTTATGTCACGCCACGAAAAATAAAGGCGGTAATTTTTGCGCTCATAGTGCAGGGTTTGGCCTGTTGGTGCCCCATCTTGGGTGACTATGTATTGTTGAATCGTCTCAATGTTTGCTAAACGTTGTTGAATCTCAAAGCCACTTATAATATAAACGGCCACGGCAAGAAATGCAATAATCACGCCATACGGTAAAAGCTGTTTAATATTCATGATTTAGCCTCCAAGTTGGCTTTCAGTGCGGTTAAAAGAAGCTGGCTAGTTTTAAAGGCGGCCTTGTTCATCTTTTCAACGGTCGCTTTTAGTTGGCTTTCGGTTGGTGGAATCACTCCGGGGTATTTTTCCAAAACTGCCAAAGCCTCACCGACAAAACTTTCACGCTCGGTGTTATCGCTCATTTTTTTACCTCCAAATGTTTTTTAAGGGTTTCAAAAGTTCTTTGTTGGTGGATTAAGAATTTCTCCAAAAGTGAATAGCAAATATACTCGGCCCCCTCTCTGGTGCCGCAAAAATGGACGTGTAA
>CAYJOQ010000287.1:0-2175 GCA_964371825.1 uncultured Desulfovibrionaceae bacterium | reverse complement strand
CATTAAGTCTGAACTACTCCATCTAATAGAGCCACTTTTAGGAGCTTACATCAGTTTCGTATTCACTTATCCCCCCCCAACAAAAAAGGAGATGTTTACTACAACATCTCCTTTTCTTATTTAAAACCTGTTAGGCTTGAGAGGGCATCTTTTATTGACAGATGCTATTCTTGCTTAGGTGGGCGTCCTCTTTTGCGCACTGAGGCTTTTGTGTCCTCTTCTGTTGGTTGGAAAGCTTCATCAGAAACAGTGTTTTCTGTAGCTTCGGAAATTTCTCTTTCTGTAAATTCAGAAACTTCATTTTCGAGGTTGTTTTCTTCACTTACATGGAAAGTAGGTTCAAATTTGTATGGAGTTGAATTAGAAAACTCACTTTCTGGGTTATAGTCCACAGTATGATTTTTTCCAACGACTTCGTTACCTGTACTTGTCCATTCTTCGTTTACAACTTCAGATACGCTGTCGATTTGCTCCCATTCTGTTTCTATTGAAAAGTCACCTCCCTCAAGCTCTTCATTGTTTTCAACAAGGTTATTGGGGGGCAAGTCAAATAGTTTTCTATCTTTTGTAGAGGTCAGTCTCTTATCTAAACTTACAAGACACTGTTTGAAAAAATGCTCATTTGTTTCCATTTCCTCATAAAACATTTCTCCAATCAAAAAGACTTTTCTGTTTTTGCATCTTTTTTGTTGTTCTTGATAAAGTTGTTTTTGTAACTTTACCTTTACAGACAACTCTGCTTGTTGTTGTTGCAAGCGAACCAAATATTCATGAGAGATAGTTCTTGGCATTGTATTCCTCCGAACGTTTAAATTTTAAAATTACTATCACCTATAGTTCAAGGATGTAAGAAGAAAATTTAAAAGGCAAATTTTCAATGTAATTTTCGTATACTTTTTTAGGAAAGCTATTTTTTACAGAAAGCTATTTCCGTTCCCGAGGCGCACTACCAAGTTGACAAAAAATTCACCTATTTTAAAGCGAGGAAAAAACATGAGCGAATTAAAAACTAAAGATTGTTTATGCCATCTTGCACTCCGAACATCTTCACGAGCGAATAAACATACTGCATCGCAGGCATATAAATATATCAATCGTTTGGAAAATAACTGTCACAAAAAAGACCTTATAAAAACTGGGTCGTTTCACATGCCAAGTTGGGCTGAGACCGATCCTTTATTCTTTTGGCAACAAGCAGGACACCATAAGCATGGTGAAAGCCTCAAGGGTCGCCAAGCTATCAATATCAATATTGCACTTCCTTCTATTTTACCTGAACACGAAAACATCGCTTTGATGGAGGAATTTATTCTGAAAATCTGTCAACAACCGGAAGGAAACTTGCCTGTATCTTATGCGCTTCATAATGATAGCGAAAGCAATAACCCTCACTTTCACCTCATGCTGTACGAACGCCCACTTGTTCGCCATGCCCCTTGTCCCGAACCGAATGTATTCTTCAAGAAAGCCAATCGCAATTACCCCGAACGTGGAGGGAATAAAAAGATTGGGTTTTTCGCTGACATCTCTGCCCCCAAAAAGCTCCGAACACTTTGGGTGAAGACTGCAAATAAATACCTTATTCGGAATAATACCAATGAGCGTATGTTTGCCGAAAGCCACTCAGTGAGAGAGCTTCAAGAGCTTCCACAAACTCACCTGGGCTCTAAGAATTCATATTTACTTAGGCAAGGTGTTTCCACTGCACGGACAATAAAAAATCAAAATATAAGCAACTTCAATTCACTTTCTGCAATAACAGTTATTAGTGATGCGTTTAAAGGCGTGCATGACTTTTACCAACGCTATAGCCTTGCAGGGAAAAAGAAAAGACAGTGCCTTACTCTTGAGCATAAAAGATATATCTATTCGTTATACAGCATCTTACAAAGCGCATTGCACGATAGCACGCAAGTGTACAACCATTACCGAACGCAAATCATCCGTAAAAACGTTCCTGAACGAGCCAAAAATATTTCTTATTATATGCTGTGTCACGGAATAGATATGGAACGCATTTTCTCATGTTTGAGGGATGACCTTGATTACTATTTACCCAAGGCCTTATGGCAATCAGATAGACAAATTCAAGAGGATTTGTATATTACGGTGGAAGAAGAACAAGAAAAGATTATCCAAAATATGAACTGGCTTCCCTATGTGGCTCATTTTCCT
>CAYJOQ010000286.1:0-2180 GCA_964371825.1 uncultured Desulfovibrionaceae bacterium | reverse complement strand
GCGCTTACTCTTGATTTTTGGTCGCAATGGCTAGCGCCAGTGCTCCAAAAAACTCTGCACAATGAATTGTGCAGGAGTCTTAAAACTAAAATATCATACCACGTTAAGCAGTCAAACCTCAACACCTTTTCATGCGTGTTTCAGAAAGGCACAGCCCACTCCAAATCTCCTTTTAGGGCCACCAGAAGCAAGTTCTGGCTTATTTTACGTGCTTAGTATTTTTTTACCATCATCATGGAAAGATATACTTTTGGCCTTTGCTTTATTTCATGTAATTGGCATGAAATATATTCTTTTTCC
The DNA here is from genome assembly GCA_964371825.1 of uncultured Desulfovibrionaceae bacterium. Classification (GTDB taxonomy): domain Bacteria; phylum Desulfobacterota; class Desulfovibrionia; order Desulfovibrionales; family Desulfovibrionaceae; genus CAYJAD01. Next base: position 1,880 of record CAYJOQ010000286.1, on the reverse strand, counting down.
ATACCAAGGTGTTCGGCATAAGTGACCTCAATATCATGTTCTTCTTGCAAGCGTTCAATGAGTGCATCGCGGCTGTGATATGTTTTTAAGAGAATTGTTGTGGACTTTGGGGAAAAATGGAGGTCTTTTGCAAGCTCTGTTTTAAATGAGGGAATGATACGAAGTTCTTCTTGGTTTTCAACTAGCACAGTCTGCGCTTTGGCAGCAAGGGTAGCAAAGGATGTTATACCGGGTACAATTTCAATTTCAATATTGTGAAGTTCTTTTTGGATAATTTCAAGCATATAGCCAAATGTGCTGTAGGTCATGGCATCGCCAAGAGTGGCGAAAGCACAATGTTTGCCATTTCGTAGATGTTCTAAAAGAATTTGCGCATTTTGTAATACTTGGGCAGATCGAACATTGGTATCATTGGACATGGTAAACATGAGGCGTTGTATTTTTGCTTTGGAATTGACAAAACTAACAACATCTTCTGAAGTGCTGCAAGTGGCGTTTTTTGAAATAACAGTAAAGATTATATCGACACTTTGTAGCACTTCTACAGCGCGCAATGTTAGGTATTTAGGATCGCCAGGGCCAATCCCAACACCAAATAATTTACCTATATGCATTGATATTCCTTTGCGCTATATACTGTTTATTCGTCATTTTTACGAATGCTAGCTATGTCAAGGTGCGCGTTTTTTGTATGCTCCATAAATATATCACGGATGCCTTTAAGTTGTCCAAGGCCCACAATATGGCCATGTACCTCAAAGCCCTCTTTTTTCAAGATAGAAGCCCATGAATCAGATTCTGATCCCATCAAATCATTAAGAGCATGATCGCCGGCTACTATCATAAATGGAATAAGCCAAACGCGCGTATTCTTTTTTTCTTTTATTTGTGCAAGCACGGCATCAAAGGTGAGTGCTCCTTCCACACAAGCTAAATATACATGGGCATCCTTATTGTTTAATGCTGATGCTGTGGCTTGCAATACGAGGTCTCCCGGACCGTGATTATTACCATGCCCCATGAAGATAACAGCATCTTTTGGGGTACGTTCTTGAGGAATAGCCTGAAGGACAACATCAACAACTTTGTGCATATCTTGAACAGATACGAGTAAGGGGGCACCAAGTTTAGCAGTTTTGAAATGCGTAGGGTTAGCTATAAGATGTTTTACAATCATGCGCTCTGTTTCATTATATTCGGCAGCAGGGCTTACGTGAAATGATTGGATGGTAAGATTTGTTACACCATTGTCTGCCAAGTTGTGCATGGCTTCGTCAATAGACGCTATTGTTATACCTTCTTTTTTAAGTTTTTTTCTAATGAATGAAGATGTATAAGCAATAGCTATCGGACCTTTGTCTTGGTAGGCTACTTTGTAAGCATCTTCAATGTTATCAAGGGCTATTTGGGCGCTTTTATAACTGGTGCCAAACATAACAAGCAACATGCCATCCTTGGCAAAGGCTATACCATTACCTAGAAAGAGAGCTAAGCAGCTCAAGAGAAAAATAATTTTCATAAGGACTCCAAAGATTCAAACCTCGTGAATCTTATGGTTATATTTTTAGGCTGGTATCCGGCTATAGTATTATACAAATACCCTACGGTTGCGGGTCAGCGTCGATTTTACGAACTTCCCATTTTCCATACAGTATGGAACCTAAAAATAGAAGATACATAGTGCAAGAGCAATATATGCTGTTGAACATATGCCATAATCTTGAGCGGTATGCTCTTTATTGTAAAAGGTGCATGTCATACGATGCCCTTCGCTAGCCAACCTACAAAAGTATGCTTTAAGGGTCAAGATTTCAATGGAGAAATTTTAGAGGATATGTTTGCGAACACTAATGAATTAAGAGTCCTGCACAATTACTTTT
>CAYJOQ010000285.1:0-2249 GCA_964371825.1 uncultured Desulfovibrionaceae bacterium | reverse complement strand
CGACTAAGTAGTTGTAGCTGCGCTAAATGCTCTAACTCTTCTGCTAAGGCTAGGGCTGCAATGGCAGATGTTCCAATACAGCTTAAACCATGCTGTGACATCCAAATGGCATCATGATTGTGTGCCGTTGTAGCGACTGCCATAGCTAATTCCATGGAACCAGGCTCTGCAGCTTTTGCAAAACCTACGCGAGCCCTAAGCATCTCTGCCTCAAAAATAGGCATACGCAAAAACTCTTCCCAAGTCACACGCATCTCTAACGCCAGTAAATGCTTAGGATGACAATGCACCATAGCCATAACGTCATTGCGCATAGTATAGGTTTGTATATGCATAGATAGTTCAGAAGAAGGCTTGCCTTTTCCTTGTATAACAAGCCCTTGCATATTCACACAGCATATATCTTCTGGGCGTAAGTAGCCCTTGGCCGCACCGCTACATGTAATAAATATGTGCTCACCTTGTCGCACACTTACATTACCATTAAAGCCAGATAATAATTCTCTTTGCCAAGCGGCATGACAAATATATTGCAGCATTTCATACATTTCATGATACATAAAATTTCCTCATATAGTTGATGCTGGAAAACATGTTTTACTGCTTTTCAAGCAGACAGACTAATGACAAACCCCACTTTGTGGCCTTTGCGCCGCTATTGTCAGCAAAGCTGCCAAGCGGAAAGGCACGAAAACCTATTGTGCTAAGGCATTAATATACACTTGCATATATCTCATAATCCAGATATACATATCAAGCTTTCTTGATACGTAGGAGTTTACTTATGCGCACCGCGCTTCCATATTTTAAAGCCTTGGCCGACGAAACTCGTTTACGCTTGTTGTGTATATTGTACCGTTATGAATTGTCCGTTAATGAACTGGTCAATATTTTACATATGGGACAATCACGCATTTCTCGCCATTTAAAAATTCTTACTGAAGCAGGGCTTTTACAATGGCGCCGTGATGGTTTATGGGTTTTTTATTCCACACCCAAAACGGGTGATGGCTTACTCTTTATTCAAAATATCATGCCCTTTGTGCATGATGATGCATTACTAGAAAATGATTTACACTTAGCTACCCATTGCATTGAAGAAAGAGTACAAAAAACACGGCACTTTTTCAATGCTATTGCCGATGACTGGGATGCCCTAAACCGCGAAATTTTAGGTGGTTTTGATCTTGGCAAGGCTGTATGTGCTGCCATTCCAAGGCCATGTACCCTTGCTGTAGACCTAGGCTGCGGCACAGGTGTTGTGCTTGAAAAAATATTACCCTTGGCGCAGGGTGTTGTGGGCGTTGACGGTAGCCCACGTATGCTGGAACTAGCAAGACGTCGCTTTGCTCCAGAACATGCCCAAGGTAAGGACTCTCGTGTGTCTTTGCGCATAGGTGAGCTTGATCATTTGCCTTTACGTGATAGCGAAGCAGATTTTGCAAGCATCAATCTTGTGCTACATCATCTTTCAAACCCTGTTGATACATTACGCGAAGTGCAGCGCATTTTGCGCGCACAAGGCATTCTTTTTATAGCTGATTTCGTTCAGCACAGTAATGAAAGCATGCGCGAAGAGTTTGGTGACCGCTGGCTTGGCTTTACTGAGCACATGCTTAAACAATTTTTACAAGAAGCTGGCCTTAATCTTAAAAGCCTTGAATACACATCTGTTGAAAAAAAACTTGGCCTTTTTTTGGCCGTGGCTCAAAAAACATAACCCCATTGAGGAGCAAACATCATGAGTGGACCACAAGCATTAGATTTATCATTAAATTACAAAGTTGCAGACATAAGCCAAGCTGAATTTGGCAAAAAAGAAATGCAATTATCTGAACGCGAAATGCCAGGGCTTATGCAATGCATAGCAAAATATAGTAAGGATAAACCCCTAAAAGGCCTTAAAGTTACGGGTTCTTTGCATATGACCATTCAAACAGCCATGCTTATCAAAACATTATATGAACTTGGTGCTGATATTCGCTGGGCTTCGTGCAATATATTCTCTACACAAGACCATGCAGCTGCAGCCATAGCCGAACTAGGCTATGCTAAAGTTTTTGCATGGAAGGGTGAAACCCTTGAAGAATACTGGTGGTGCACAGAAATGGCGACTACCTGGCCTGACGGCAGCGGCCCAGACCTTATTGTAGATGATGGTGGCGATGTGACTTTGCTTTTGCATAAGGGTGTAGAAGTGGAAAAAGATCCAAGCTTGCTTGAAAAAAAATATGATAATAAAGAATTTC
>CAYJOQ010000284.1:0-2361 GCA_964371825.1 uncultured Desulfovibrionaceae bacterium | reverse complement strand
CAGTGCGTGCGCCAAAAATATCTGTTCCCACACGCACTATGGTTGCACCTTCTAAAATAGCTGCCTCTAAATCACCTGACATGCCCATAGATAAGTGCGGTAAAGCATACCCAAGCTCTTCTTGCAATGTGTTGCGTAAATTGCGCAATAGAGCAAAATGTGGTCGTGCTGCTAAGCCTGCATCAAACACCGGAGGTAGACACATAAGGCCTTGTAATTCCAAATTAGGACTTGAAGAAATACACTTTGCAAGACTCAAAAGCCCCTCTTGATTCACTCCAGATTTTTGCGATTCTTCCCCAACATTAACTTGAATAAGCACCTTTTGACAAAGATTCTTTTCTTCTGCATGCTTTTGCAACGCAAGGGCTAACTTTTCTGTATCAACAGAATGAATAAGGTCAAAACGTCCGACCACATCCTTTGCTTTGCGACTTTGCACATGCCCTGTAAAATGCCATGTAATGGGAGGCAAACAAGGATAATTCTGTAATTCTTTTTGCTTTTCCAAAGCTTCTTGCAGATAATTTTCTCCAAAATCACTTTGTCCCAAAAAGGCTACCCTAGCAATACTTTCCGGCGGCTGTAACTTAGATACAGCCACAAGACAAGGCGTATCACTACGTTCAGCCTCTTGCATGGCTTTTTCTATACGTCCCTGAACGCTTAGCAAACTAAAAGCCATATCCATCATAAAGCTTACTCCTGCATCATGCCAAGATTCCGTAAAAAATTCACATCCTCAGTCCAATTTTCACGAACCTTTACCCAAAGTTCAAGATGTACCTTGCCGTCAATAAGTTTCAAAACATCCTTACGGGCATCACTTCCTATGGCCTTAATAGATGCTCCAGCACGCCCAATGACCATGGCTTTATGCGATGGTCTTGCCACATAAATTACCGCATGAATAATAGTTTGGTTGCGCTCTGGATCTTCTTCCCACTGCTCTATATCAACAGCTACAGAATAAGGAACTTCTTGCTTTAAATGCAAGAAAAGTTTTTCACGTACAATCTCTGACACCATAAAACGCATGGGAGCTGTAGATAGCTGATCTTCAGGAAAAAGCGCTGGACCTTCTGGTAAAAATTTACACAATAAAGCTTTAAATTCCGGCAAACCATTGCGACGCAGTGCAGAGGCAGGAAAAATTTCAGCACGTGGAAACATTTCGCTAAGACGTGTAAGCAAGGGAAGCATTTTACTTTTATCGCTAAATAAATCAATTTTATTAACAACAATGCACACAGGCCTTTCTTCTTCCTCAAGGGCTTTTCCAAGGGTGGCAAGATCTTTATCTAAAAAATCAGGTTTACGGATATATAAATCCCCATCAAGCATAAGCACAATCATATGTGCTTGCGCCATACTTTGCCATGCAGATTGAATCATGGTTTTACTTAGGCGTCCACGCACCTGCGCCATACCAGGGGTATCCATAAATATAATTTGTGCCGCATCTTCAGTTAAAATACCTACAATTTGATTGCGTGTAGTTTGAGGGCGGGGGGTGACAATGCTTATTTTTTGACCAAGTAGGGCATTGAGTAATGTGGACTTTCCGGCATTGGGCGGCCCCATAAGAGCTACCCATCCGCAACGATGAGGATTGTTTTGTAAATCAGCCATAGCTTCTCCTTATACCCATTGCTTTTTCATACCACGCGCTGTGCGTCAAGTAACTTTTTTACTTAACTCCATACACATGTAAAAATATGCTACTAAAAAGTGTGAAGAAGAGTCATGATATTATATCACAGTAGCTGACACTGAACAATACGTTTTCACATGACCACAACCAAATTTTTCTGTAAGAAAAATTTGGCGCCACGTAAAATAAGCCAGAACTTGCTTCTGGCGGCCCTAAAGGGGTATTTGGAGTGGGCGTGCTTTTCTGAAACACGCATGGAAATGCGTTTTTCAGCATCGACTACATAGATGCAGTTACATGTGTAACATTAATCGTGAGTATTTTTTCCGCCATGGGGCAAAAAACGTACCGTGTCTCGGTTATTTTGTTCAGCTTCTACACTTACAGGCACGTCTGTATAATATAATACCCCTGGCATTATATCATTATCTTTAGCCACTTGACCATAATGAGCTAAAGCCGGAATAGCAGCTACTAATATCGGTGTTACTTGCCAAATGACAAACCAAATACAAAAAACACCTATGGCTAGCTTACACCATCCATATAAAGGATGAGACTTGTAATCAACTTTTTTCATGCACAATCCAATATTCTATCACTACAGCATGTGCAGTATTTCAAAAGAAAGAGCGTGCATAGCACGCTCCACAGAGTGTTGACAAAGTCAACACGACCGATAAATCAAGAGTAGGCGCAATTTATTT
>CAYJOQ010000283.1:0-2367 GCA_964371825.1 uncultured Desulfovibrionaceae bacterium | reverse complement strand
CCGCCCATATCAGGCATAGCAGGAGCAGCTTGCTTTGGCTCAGGCTTATCAGCAATGGCGCACTCAGTAGTTAAGAGTAAAGAAGCTACAGAAGCAGCATTTTGTAATGCTGTACGTGAAACTTTTTTAGGATCAATAACACCGGCTTTAATAAGGTCTTCGTATTCGCCGCTAGCAGCGTTAAATCCAAAACCATCTTTGCCACCACGTACTTTTTCAACCACGATAGAGCCTTCAAAACCAGCATTATGAGCGATTTGACGAAGGGGTTCTTCAATGGCACGACGGATGATGTTAATACCAGCAAGTTCGTCATCATCTACAGGCTTAATGTCTGCAAGAACTTTAGAAACGCGAATAAGAGCAGTACCACCGCCAGGAACAATGCCTTCTTCAACAGCTGCGCGAGTAGCGTTAAGAGCATCTTCTACACGGTCTTTCTTTTCTTTCATTTCAATTTCAGTTGCAGCACCAACATGAATTACAGCTACGCCACCAACAAGCTTAGCAAGACGCTCTTGAAGTTTTTCGCGGTCATAATCAGAAGAGGTTTCTTCGATTTGTGCACGAATTTGCTTAACGCGAGCTTTGATGTCATCGCCCTTGCCTGCACCGTCAACAACAGTAGTGTTATCTTTATCAATAACAATACGTTTAGCAGTACCAAGGTCGGTGAGGGTGAGGTTTTCAAGTTGTAAACCAATGTCATCAGAAGCAACTTGGCCGCCGGTTAGGGTAGCAATGTCTTGAAGCATAGCTTTACGACGATCGCCAAAACCAGGAGCTTTAACAGCAACAACTTGCAAAGCGCCGCGCAGTCTGTTTACTACTAAGGTAGCAAGGGCTTCGCCTTCTACATCTTCAGCAATGATAACAAGAGGACGATTTACCTTAGCAACTTGCTCAAGTACAGGAAGCATATCCTTCATATTGGAAATCTTCTTTTCTGTACAAAGAATGTAAGGATTGTCCATTTCGCAAATCATTTTATCAGCATTTGTTACGAAATAAGGTGAAAGGTAACCACGGTCAAAACGCATGCCTTCTACAACATCCATGGTTGTTTCAAGACCTTTTGCTTCTTCAACAGTGATAACGCCTTCTTTGCCAACTTTAGCCATAGCTTCAGCAATGATGTTGCCGATAGTAGCATCAGAGTTAGCAGAAATGGTACCAACTTGTGCAATTTCTTTTTGATCACGGGTAGGCTTAGCAAGGTTAGCAAGTTCAGCAACAAGGGCTTCTACACCCTTATCAATGCCGCGCTTAATAGCCATGGGATTACGACCAGCAGCTACAAGCTTTACACCTTCACGGTAGATAGCTTGAGCTAAAATGGTGGCGGTGGTGGTGCCGTCGCCAGCAACATCAGAGGTTTTAGAAGCAACTTCCTTAACCATTTGAGCGCCCATATTTTCAAATCTATCTTCAAGCTCTATTTCTTTAGCAACAGTTACGCCGTCCTTGGTGATAACAGGAGCGCCAAAGCTCTTTTCGATAACTACGTTACGTCCTTTAGGTCCAAGGGTAACTTTAACAGCATTGGCAAGCTTATCTACACCGCGAGAAAGTTTTTCGCGAGCTTTAACGTCAAATAAAATTTCTTTTGAAGCCATAATATGTATCTCCTAAATCTTGATAGAATACTAATAGTGGGGATAGAACTAAGCAATAATTGCTAAGATGTCGTCTTCGCGCATGACAAGGTGCTCAACACCATCAAGCTTAACTTCGGTGCCAGCGTACTTATTAAAAAGCACCATGTCGCCTTGCTTAACATCCATTGCAATACGTTGACCATTTTCGGCAACCTTACCAGGGCCTACAGCAATAACTTCACCCTTAGAAGGCTTTTCTTTTGCTGTGTCAGGAATGTAGAGACCACCAGCGGTTTTTTCTTCGCTTTCAAGACGTTTTACAAGTATGCGGTCGTTAAGGGGCTTTAAAGTCATAATATCCTTTCCTCCAAAAAACAGTTAGATTTAAACATCCATTTTTTACGTTAAAAAGCATGGCTGCATCATCCAGATTACGCTTGCCATGCCAGGGATGTAATGTTGTTTGTTCAGCTATTTTTGCGTGAACGAGAGTATAGTAATTCCCTTTACGAAATTGAAAAGGGGGGTAAACAAAAAAAAATATACGCTGTACTCAAATTTTCTTTTTTTTGAATATGTTAGCAATTAAAAAAAAATCATTTTTTATTTTAAAAAGTTCAAATTTGCCACATATGAACGTAAAAGTCATATTTTTTGAAGCGATGCTTTCACCTATTAAGAGTCCTGCACAATTACTTTTTCAGTATAATTTTATGAAAATTGTAAAAAAGTTTTCAAAACAAAAAATTTACAGTGCAGGCCTAAAAGG
>CAYJOQ010000282.1:0-2393 GCA_964371825.1 uncultured Desulfovibrionaceae bacterium | reverse complement strand
CCAATCGTGCTCCTTCGACCAGCTCGGACACCTCTCCGCACAAGCGAAGAAATTTCTACGCAAAATATTACGTTTTGGCAAGTGTTTTTTTCAGTAATCTTTAAGATTAGTACTATGAAAAAGTAGCTTTCTTTCGTTAAATATCAGCAGAAGGTCTACGTTGTAACATCTGTGCAGCATGTTTAGCAAAGAATTTACAAAAACATCACCATACTCTTTAGCAGTTCATGGTCCATATTTCTACATGTGCAAAGTAAAAAAATATTTCCTATTCTGCCTTAAGGCTGCGAGTCATCAATGTATTTACACAGTCATAAGCCGATGCGCCTTCATGCACAATGGCATACACAGCATTAATGATAGGTGCACTAATATCATATTTTTCTAAAATAATTTTGGCAGCAGCGGTAGTTTTTACTCCTTCTGCCACCATACCGAGGCTTTTTTCAATATTTTCTAAGCATTCGCCCTTGCCAAGCCTAAGGCCCACTTGCCTATTGCGTGAAGCATCGCCCATACATGTGAGAGTCAAATCTCCAAGGCCAGAAAGGCCCATAAAGGTACGTTCTTGAGCACCTAGCGCAACACCAATACGGCACATTTCTGCAAGGCTACGTGTCATGAGCGCAGCACGCGTATTATGCCCAAAACCAAGGCCATCACAAAGACCTACAGCAATAGCCATAATATTTTTCAAGGCGCCGCCAAGCTCAACTCCAAGCACATCGGAACAAGAATAACATCGGAAAATAGGTGAAGAAAAAATACTGCGCAAACGTACATCAAGCCCATGTGTTTCACAGCCAAGTACCACTGCTGTAGGTAGATTTTCCATAACCTCTGTTGCAAATGAAGGTCCGGATAAAATAGCATATTGAGGAGCTTTATGTGCGAGTACCTGCTGCACCACACTGTTCATGGTACAAGAGCTTTGGTGCTCTATGCCCTTGGCTGTATTTACAAGCACCGCACCGAAGGGCAAAAACTCACCAATTTCTTGCAAGAATACGCGTAGGTTTTGTGTTGGAATAGCAAGCACATATAAATCTTGCCCGCGTAGTTGCGTAAGGTCTGTACTGGCAGTCACGTTTTCATGCAAAACATATTTGTGTAAATAATGCGGGTTTTTATGTGCTGTATTAATATGTAAAGCTGTGGCCTCATTACGCACAAAAAGACACACCTCATGCCCTGCGCCTGCAAGCATGTGTGCTAAAGCTGAGCCCCACGATCCACCACCAAGCACCGCTATACGAACCGTATTATGTTTTATATTTTGCATACTTTACCCATTATACAAGTCTAAAAGTAGGTAATTTTTTTCAATAATCAAAAGCACTCAATACACTGTATACCCTTTAAAATCCATATGTATCTTGCAAAACTTCAAGGGCCACTTCTTTAGCATGACTTATTTTTGCCCCATTTTCCGGTAAGTCATCCACAAAAAATGCAAAGTACACCCTACCCTCTGCTCTTTGTAAAAACCCTACAAACCAACTTATGCCCCGTCCGTTAGCACCTGTTTTGGCATAGAGAGGTGGCATATTTTGTAACCCTTTTTGCAGCATAATATCTTGCAGTAGTAGTATATTTTTTTTCTCAATCGCTAGCCTATTTTCAAAAATATTTGCCAGAACTCGTACTTGTTCCAAAGGAGAAATTTTTAAAGATGACCCAAGCCAAAAACCATTTAATTCAGCCTTTGCATTACTGCCATTTCCTTTCCAAGCTGAAATATCCTCATTGCCATAATGCATTTTCTGTAAGAATTTTGCAACGTCAGAAGGTTGCAATGTATAGATGAGTTGATGGTAATACCATACACAAGAAACGCTAAAGGCTTCTTGTAAGTTCACATCTTTATTCCACGCATCAAGCCAATATTGAGTACCATTATACTGCATCTTGCTGCTTTGATCAGTAATAATCCCCGCATCAAGCCCTAATAACGTAGATATAATTTTAAAGGTTGAAAAAGGCGAAGTTTGTGTGCTTGCCAAGTGTGCATTATACACTTGCAAGTTTTGTTTATGGGGCGAATACAAAACCGCAGCACCATGTATGTTTTTAAAATATGCAGATAAATCCTTGGATTGCATTGACGTATTCACAAATTCTTCCCAAGAATGCTCTTGCGCCATTGCCCTTTGTTGAGCACAAAAAACACATAAACTAAGACAAAGAATAGCTATTTTTATATACATATCAGAGCTCATAATTGAACGTTTCATAGAGTTGATGCTGAAAAATACATGCATATGCACTCTTCAGTATCAATTATTTAGTCGACGCTGAAAAACTATACAGGCTATTGTAACTACAGGCATGCACACCTTAAAGAGTCCTGCACAATTACTTTTTCAGTATAATTTTGTGAAAATTGTAAAAAA
>CAYJOQ010000281.1:0-2399 GCA_964371825.1 uncultured Desulfovibrionaceae bacterium | reverse complement strand
TGCGTGCCGTAAAATGAGTCAGAACTTGCTTCTGGCGGCCGCAAAGCGGCATTTGTAGGCAACGTGCCTTTCTGAAACACACATGGAAATGCGTTTTTCAGCATCGACTATTTTAGGAAAAGAAGAGAAGAAAAGAGATGAAGGGAAGGAGAATCTTTTTGAATATACATAAAAAGGCCTTCCCTTCACTAAAATTTTTTATGCAAACATATCTACATAATTCTTAAACAACCGAGGGCTAATGCGAGAAAAGCTATCCAGCTCAGGATTAAGAATAAGATGTGGAACAATGGCACGAACAACAGGAAGCTCCAAATCAACACGACTTATATCTACATAGGAAGGCTTATAGCCATGAGCACTAAGAACGTTTTCTATGAGAGCAAGGTTGCGGGTGGGAGATTCAAGGGTATAATTGGGCAATTCTTCGAGAATTTTTTGAGGAATCCCCTTGATGGCAGGCCCGGAGGGTTCGCCATGAGGATAGGGATACGGTACTTCTGTGAGGGCAGATATGGCCGCTTGCGCACCATTAAGGTTAGCACCTGTAGCTCGTATCACCTGCCCTTTCCGTGTGAGGATAAAAGCTTGATAACAAGGAATACCAAATTCTGTTGTTAAATCAAGAAAATGAATGTGAATGCCTCTTGCGGCATAATCATCTAAGAGAGACTGTACAAGCTCATCGTGAGAGCGAAGAGTGAAACAACGTTGCCTATCATAGGGCATGGTTCCTTCAGCATCGCGTTCAATAATTTCTGTAAGGGCTGCAACTTTGGCTTCAGCCAAAGAATTACCAGAAGCAAGACCGGTCGAGCCAGGGTTCATACTTAAGGAAATTTCATCTAAATTACTAAAAAGAAAAACACTTTGCACAGGAACAAGAATTGTTTCATTGTTTTTCGGTGTTGTTGCTTCAAGCCAATACAGGGGCGCATTAAGATACGGTGTTTCAAGCTGCAAGGTATTTGGGTCCAGCACTTGATGTCCCTCAGCTAGAAGCTGCGTATATGAACCATGAAAAAGAGGCATGGGACGTGACATATGTGTGATGGCAGTATTTTCTATGGAAGCATAGGAGGATGCACGTTCTATCATTTCCATAGCATAGGATGCACGAGCTTGAGCAAGAGAAAGACCACGTCCATACGTGGTAGCTTGCCCCTCAACAGTATATGTTTGTCGCCCAGATTGCACAGCCATACGCATGCGCCAATGCCGTAAAAGAGCAATTGGCGAAAGGGAGGCTTCATGGCGCATTTCTACACCATCAAGTACAGCATTTTCTACTAAAAGTTCCAATGCGCGTTTAGCAGTTTCCATAGCGGGCGGGCGGGCCCATGCACTACTTGGCGAAGCCAAATACTCTGCATGCACTTTAGCTATATACTCCTGAGCTACTAAGGGGATAGGTAACTCTTGATTTGTAAATGGTGCTACTAGGCCTTCATCTTCCCATTCTTCGGGATGAGGTAATTTTTCATGAGCCATCACATTGGCAGCAAAAAGTTTAGCCCAAGAAGTATGTATATCTTTATCACTTTGCAAGGCCCATGCAAGATAGGGCAAGGGAGTTGCGCCAAGACTCTGTTGCTGCTCTTCTTGGGTAAATATATTTTCAAGGGTAGCTAAGTCACTGTGCAGCAAGGCGCATTCGCGCAAGAGCGCTACGAGAACAGTATATATTTCAGGCTGTTCTTTATATGTTTGTGCCAAGGATTCAAGTTCAGTAAGGGGCATTTGCATAAGTTTACGCAGTACATACCTATGCATAAATTCATCAAGAGGGCTATTGGCTAGCTGCTCAAAGCAGGCACTAAGAGCTAAAGAAGGCTCTGGCTCACAAGAAAAATAGCCGGTGGTGGCTTCTGTGCTTGTGTGTTTGTAGGCATAGTGTATTGACACAGCAAACTCCATACATATGTGCATATAAAAAAAGGGGCAAGCCACAGCCTGCCCCCATAAATCCCATAAAAATGGTATTAACGCTTTGAGTATTGGTATCTGGCGCGAGCAGCACGAAGACCATACTTTTTACGTTCTTTCTTACGCGCATCACGAGTAAGGAAACCAGCGCGCTTTAATTGGCTGCGTAAGTCACCATCAACGGAAAGTAGTGCACGAGAAATACCATGACGAACGGCCAAGGCTTGACCAGAAACGCCACCGCCTTGTACATTTACCTTAACGTCGATTTTATCAAAAGTTTTGGTAAGTACGAGGGGTTGACGAATGATCATTTGCAAAGTCTTACGTGGAAAGTATTCCTCATAAGAGCGACCATTTACAGTAATGTTACCGCTGCCTGCATAAAGACGAGTGCGTGCGGTAGCTGTTTTACGACGGCCAGTGCCGTAATCAAATTTTTGAGACATGCGTTTTCTCCTCGCCCCTTAGTA
>CAYJOQ010000280.1:0-2415 GCA_964371825.1 uncultured Desulfovibrionaceae bacterium | reverse complement strand
CTACAAACAATTGTATTTATTCTTGTTATTGCATCACTTGTACAATTTGTTGAAATGTTTTTAAAGAAAATGGTACCACCACTATATGCAGCGCTTGGTATCTTCTTGCCACTTATTACTACAAACTGCGCCGTAATGGGTGTAGCAATCTTGGTTCAACGTGAAAAATTTGACTTCATAACATCTATGCTCTACGCCGTTGCCTCAAGTGCCGGCTTCATGCTTGCCCTTATACTCATGGCAGGCATACGTGAAAAATTAGACACCTGCCGGGTGCCTAAGGCTATGATGGGAGTTCCCATCGCTCTGGTTATGGCCGGACTTATGTCCCTTGCATTTATGGCCTTTAAAGGCATGACCAAGTAGGAGGCTTTTATGGTTTTATCTTCCATCCTAACCCTCCTGGGGCTTGGCTTTGTGGCAGCTGTAGTTTTAGCTGTTGCCTCTAGGGTCTTTTATGTTGAAGAGGATCCGCGCGTTGAGGCAGTATTAGATGCCCTACCAGGAGCCAATTGTGGCGGCTGTGGTTATGCTGGCTGCGAAGGCTATGCCATTGCCGTTGTCAATGACTTTAGTGTTTCAGCTGCTCTTTGTGTGGCCGGAAGTGACGATACCACGGTGACCATTGGCGAGCTCACAGGCAAAGCCGTTGCCGCATCTGACCCACTGATATCGTTTCGCCGTTGTGACAAATATGCAGGCAAGGTGCGTTCTCGCTACCAATATCAAGGCATGCCCTCATGCGCAGCAGCTACTTTACTGATGGGTGGTTCAGATGTGTGTTCATGGTCCTGTCTTGGCTTTGGGGATTGCGTTGAAGTTTGCCCCTTTGACGCTATGACCATTGAAAATGGCCTTGTGCATATTAACATAAATAATTGCACAGGCTGCGGGCTGTGCATTAAAGCTTGTCCAAGAAACTCGCTTGAACTTATTCCCATACGAGCACGCATAGCCGTAAGCTGTGCCACCAAGGATAAATTACGTGCTGTTATGGAAGTTTGTGAAGTGGGTTGCATTAACTGCGGAAAGTGCGTCAAATCTTGCCCGGCCAAGGCTATCAGCAATATTGATGGACGCATAGTCGTTGATCAGCAAAAGTGTTTAAGTTTTGGCGCTGACTGTGAAGAAGTTTGTATAAAAAGTTGCGGGCGCGATATTCTACGCCCCCTTTGCAGAAACCTTGAAGAAGAAATTCAGGTTGCAAACTTAAAAAAGGAAGAAGAGAAAAAAGCTGCTAAAGCCAATACGCCACAGCAAGAGGAAGCATCAACTGCCAACTCTGAAGCGACACAAGGGTAAAAGGAGTGATTATGACCGCACACACAACACAAAAAATATGCCCGATGAGTCGGCGAACCATGCTTAAAAGCACAGGAATTACCGGTGCAGCTCTGCTCCTTGCTCCTACAACTTTATGTGCCGCACCCAAAAAACACACGATGACACATAATCAAACGCGTATTTTACTTGGTACATTTGTGTCTATCAGCGCCATACATGAAAGCACAGCTCTTGCTGAAGATGCCATGGCAAAAGCATTTATTAAAGCTCAAAATCTTGAAACTATTTTAAGCAGACATACACCTTCAAGTGCCATGACTGAACTTAATACACATGGAAAAATACTCAAAGCTCCCACAAGTCTTATGCATGTCCTTCAAAGGGCTAAGCGTATGCATGCTCTTACCCAAGGGGCCTTTGATATGACCATTACCCCTATTCTTGAACTCTACAAAAAACATAAAAACGCACAAGGCACCATGCACCTTGACCCTAAATCGCTAGCCCATGCACAAGAACTTGTATTAGCCAGCGAAGTACACCTAAATGAGCATGCAGTTCGCCTTGGACGTAGTGGCATGAGTCTAACACTTGACGGCATAGCCAAGGGCTACATTGCCGACCAAATGGCCCATGAGTTGCAAGCCATGGGTATACATAATTATCTTGTAAATGCTGGTGGCGACATTCGTACTGCAGGACAAAAAGGAAGCAATGCCCCTTGGCGCATAGGCATTGAACACCCTCTTACACAAAATGCCGTAGTGACAAACCTTCCCCTTAACGGGGCCATTGCCACCTCTGGTTGTTATGAAATGTATTTTGATGCACAAAAGAAATATCATCACCTCATCAATCCGGCTATGCGCACAAGCCCTCAACACACCCTTTCTGTTAGTGTTACCGCACCCACTGCCTTAGAAGCTGACGCCCTTGCTACAGCTCTTTCTGTGCTGCCTACACGAGATGCTCTAACGCTTATTCACAGTTTACCGGGTAAAGAATGCTGTATACTGACAAGCCAAGGGCGTATGATTACATCCCATGGTTGGAATGTGACAGGATAATTGTTATATCTTTTCATATATCATTACGGGAAGGAATATTTTCCTTCCCGTTGTATATTTAGTC
>CAYJOQ010000279.1:0-2419 GCA_964371825.1 uncultured Desulfovibrionaceae bacterium | reverse complement strand
CAATACTATGCATTAACTGAATATTTGAATTGAAGAGAATATTCTTTATGCACCAAAAGGTATGGAGGGATTTTTAGAAAGATACTTTTGTAATGCACCTTTTCTTAAGAAAAGGTGCATTACAAAAAGAATGATTATAATTCTGGAGGCAGTTCTTTAAGCTCAGCCCATGAAAATACAGGACCATCTACACATACGTATTTGCTGCCAATATTACAGCGACCGCAAATGCCTATGCCGCATTTCATGCGTTTTTCAAGGGTGGTAATAATTTGTTCAGGTGGGAAGTTCATTTTTTCTAATGCTTCCACGGTAAACTTAATCATAATGGGTGGGCCACAAAGCACAACTACTGTATCAGCCGGATTTGGTGAAAGGTTTTGTAAAATGTGTGGAATAAGGCCCACTTCACATTCCCAACCTTCACAAGGGGCGTCAATGGTTAGTGTACAATCAAGGTCTGGGCGCATTTGCCAGTCTTTTACTTCGTAGCTAAAAGCCATGTCCTTGGGGCTACGTGCGCCATATAGAAGGCTAATTTTTTTATAGTCTTGCTTGTTTTCAAGTACGTGTAGCATGATGGTACGAATGGGGGCCATGCCTATACCACCGCCTACAAAGAAAACGTTTTTCCCTTTCCAATCTTCACAGGGAAAAGCATTGCCAAGCGGACCACGAACACCCACTTTATCACCTGCAGAAAGCTTATGTAATGCTTCTGTTACTTCGCCTGTACGCATGACAGAAAATTGCAAATGGTTTTTCTGTGATGGGGGGCTATTGATAACGAAGGTTGCTTCACCGCTACCGAAAAGTGAGAGTTGGCCCACTTGACCGGCCTTAAAGGTGAAATTCTTCATGGCTTCGGCGTCATCAAAGGCTACGCGGAAGGTTTTAATATTATGCGTTTCTTCAATTACTTCCAAAACAGTTGCCACATGAGGCAAATAGGGGTTAGGGCCAAGGTCTATAGGCGTAAAAGCCTGTTTGGCCTTAGGAGCCACAACCAATGTTTTGTCTTGTTGCACCATGGGAGCAGCTGCTTCTTGTTTTATTGCAGGAGCTTTAGCTTCTTCTTTAATTACAGGAACCTTTGCTTCCTTGATAGCTGGGCTTATGGCCTCAGCCTTTGCAGGAGGAGTCAGTTCTTTTTCTGTAATCGCAGCTTGTTCTGTAACTGCTGCAACAGGTTCCTTGGCTTGTGCCTTAGGTGCTTCTTGCTTTGGTGCTGTATTGCGAGCACCCCTTTTTGCTGTGCTTGATGCTTTTTTCGCGCTCATGCTCTCTCCTTACTCTTCCGACGCTGTGGCAGATTTGTTAACAGCGGCAAGTACAATGGCTCGTATATCAAGATGTACGGGGCATTGTGCTATGCAGCGTCCGCAGCCACTACAAGAATAGTTGTCTTCCCATACATTGGGATAGTAGCTGAATTTATGCGAAATACGGTTACGCATGCGCACAGCTCTTGCCGTGCGCGGATTATGGCCGCTGGCTTCACGGGTAAAGTGCGAAGCCATGCATGTATCCCATGTGCGCAAACGCTTGCCAGGGCCACCACAAATGCCATCACCTTCATCAGTAATATTAAAGCAATAGCAAGTGGGACACATATAGGTGCAAGCACCGCAAGACAGACAATGGGCCGTTTGCTTTTGCCAAAAGTCCATATCTTCAAAAAGTGCAGCAAGGTTTTCCTTGGCGGCTTTGATATTAGGAGCTTTTTCAAGGCTTGCAGCAGCAGCTGCATGTGCGGCTTTAACTTTTTCTGGCGCATCGGCAGCAGCTGCTTGTAAGGAGCTTTTTTCAAGGGTAGCGATGCCCTTTTCGCTCACGCCTTCAAAGATAAGGCCTTCAGCCACTTGAGTCATGATGATGTCAGAACCGCGTTTATCAATGGGGCCTGAGCCTACCCAGTGGCAAAAGCATGTGGAGCAAGTTTCTGTACATGCCCGAGTAATAATAAGCATATTTTCACGCCTTGCCCTGTAGTAGGGGTCAGCATGAGGACCTTGTAAATATGGTCTGTCAATAATGCCAAAACCGCGAGCATCACAAGGGCGACAGCCAAAGATGACGGTAGGTTCTGCCCTTGGGGTATCATCAAGGGTAAGATTCATTTTACCGCCGTCTTCTGTGTCCTTAGTGTAGGTATACGACACTAAGGTTTCACAGCGAGGCAGGGCCACATCCTTGGGGGATACTGTGGCTTTATCAAAGCATATTTCCATGCCTTGATTATAGGGGGCAAAGACCACGGCTTTTCCTTGCTTAGTGGGAACAAGCACGCGGTTTGGGGCATCACCGTTATTAGCAAGCTCGCCCAAAAAAGTGGGTAAAGCTTCCATGGTTATAAAGCGTAAGCTGCTCATTTCCACTCCCTTTCCTTAATATTCTTTTCTTCCACTTCATAGCCAAG
>CAYJOQ010000278.1:0-2461 GCA_964371825.1 uncultured Desulfovibrionaceae bacterium | reverse complement strand
GCTAGCGCCAGTGCTCTAAAAAACTCCGCACAATGAATTGTGCAGGAGTCTTAAATATATGAAAAACGAACATTGCCAGAAATACGAGCACGACTCATATTTCTGGCAATGTTATTTATTGTGCTAAATTTTCAGTGTCGACTATTTAGATATAGAAAATAAAGGTCATTACAGCGAAAAGCGGTACCAAAATACCAAAGGACCATGCCATGTAGCCAAAGAATGAAGGCATTTTCACCCCTTGATCTTCAGCAATAGAGCGCACCATAAAGTTTGGCGCATTACCAATATAACTATTGGCCCCCATAAACACAGCACCAGCTGAAATAGCAGCAAGGGTCATGCCCATCTCGCCCATAAGTTGCGTGGCGTCGCCACCAGCTGTACTAAAGAACACCACATAGGTAGGCGCATTATCAAGAAAACTTGAAAGCATACCGGTAAGCCAGAAGTACATATAGTTTACAGGTTGGCCGTCTTGCGTAACCATACGAATAAGCGGAGCAAGGGCACCTTCAGTTCCTGCTTGTAAAATTTTAAGAGCAGGAATCATACTTACAAAGATACCGAGGAAAAGCTTAGCCACCTCTTCAATGGGAGCCCAGTTAAAGTCGTTAAGTTCGCGGCATTGCTTTGTTGTCAGCTTCCAAGAAGCTGCAGCAAGAATCAACAAAAGAACATTACGTAAAATATCTTCACCCTTAACTGGCACATAGTAAATGCTGATTTCGCCTAACCTTACAAGGCCAGACATAAGCACCGCACCCACAACACCTAAAAGCAAAATTAAGTTAACCTTGCCATCAAGGCCTAGTTTCTCAGTGCTTTGTGAGGCAGAAGGTGGCTCGGGGCGACCTTCTTTGTTAAATAACATGGTATCAAGAACATAGTAGATGCCAAGCAAGGCAACGCTCAAGAAAATTGTCTGTACTAATAAGGCAGAAGTGGTCCAGAAAAAGCTTACGCCTTTAAGAAAACCAAGGAACAGCGGCGGATCACCAAGAGGCGTTAACGAGCCACCGATGTTGGCCACAAGGAATATGAAAAAGACCACAGAATGCACTTTGTATTTACGATGTGCATTGGCACGCAAGAGGGGGCGAATGAGCAACATTGCCGCACCGGTAGTACCCATCCAGCTTGCAAGCAAGGTACCCACAACCAATATGGCTGTATTTACCATGGGCGTTCCCACTAAGGAACCTTTAAGACGTACACCGCCAGCTACTGTAAAGAGGGCGAAAAGTAAAATTAAGAATGAAATATACTCCAAAAGCATGGTATGTAAAAACTCATACATAGCTACAGAGAAACCAAATTCTATGGCACAAGGAATCAGAAAGGCTAATCCCCAAAATACAGAAATTTTACCAAAATTGTGATGCCAAAAATGGGGCATTACCAAAGGCATTACAGCAATTGAGAGCAACATACAAGCAAAGGGTACTACCCAAAGAGCTGATACTGTTCCCGGCATACTAGGAGCCCCAGCTGCAGCTAAGGCTAGTGACGGTGCTAATACCGTTACACATGTAAATAATACTGACAAAATTCGTGTCATAGCTTTCCTCCTAAAAATATCCACTAAATATCAGAACAGTAGTTATCTTCCATCGGCAATCTTGGCAAGCTCATTTTGCGCAATTTTGTGAAAATTTCATTTCCCCCCTTTACTTCCCTTACTAACCTTTTAAAAAATAAGTAAAAGACTTTTACCTTGCATTGAAAGTTTTTTTTTGCGAAAACAGCCAAAACAGTGGCAAGGAGCCCATATGCCTAAAAATCCTACTGCAGAAAGAAGAGCACGTATTGAAAAGGTGTTACGTCAACGTCAACTTGGTTTAACCCTTGTGCTTGCTAATATTCATGACCCACATAACGTTTCGGCTATTTATCGTTCTTGTGATGCCTTTGGCGTTCCGGAAGTGCATTTATATTATACCGACACAGCCTTCCCCGCCCTTGGCCGCAGAACATCAGCTTCTGCACGCAAATGGGTAGACACCTTACGACATAAAGACAAAGACAGCCTTTTGCAAAATCTTAAGGAGCAAAATATGCAAATACTTGCAACTTCTTGCTCTCCAACGGCAAAGCCCATTTCTGCCTATGACCTCACAAAACCTACAGCCATTATTATGGGCAACGAACATAGCGGTGTTGCGCCTGAACTTATTGAAAGCATTGACGGTGAAGTATACATACCCATGCGCGGCATGATTCAGAGCTTTAATGTGTCTGTAGCTGCAGCTATTTTATTGGCAGAAGCTGCACGTCAGCGCGAGCTTGCCGGCATGTATGCAACTACGCGGTATAGCCCTGAACAATACGCACAAAAACTTGAAGAATGGCTTGATAAATAACTCACTCATTTTTCAATAGTACAATCGCCAGAGTAAAATACTCTTCAGACTGATGACAAACCCCACTTTGTGGCGTTTGCGCCGCTATTGTCAGCATA
>CAYJOQ010000277.1:0-2475 GCA_964371825.1 uncultured Desulfovibrionaceae bacterium | reverse complement strand
AGTTCATAAACTTCTTTCAATTTGTAGCCGGTGTTCTTAGAAAGGATACGCACCATAGGAGCAATACCATTTTTCTTGTAGTAATCTTGAAGGAAGTCAAGGATCTTTTGGTGGTCGGCGTTGATATCAGTGATACCTTCGGATTCTTTTACATAGTCCATCCACTCAGGGCACCAGTCATCAAAACGCAACAAAAAACCGTCTTCATCAACTTCAAAGCTCTTGCCCTTATAAGTAATCTCAGCCATGATTGTCCTCCTTGGACATTTTCTTACAAATTTCCCCCAATAAGGTATACCCTATTGGTTCAAACCAATACAAAAGCCCGCCACATGGGGGCATTATGCCTCATCAAATTTGGGGTGTAGGTCGAAAATTTCGACCGTCCACGTTGCCCAACTTGCCATAATACTGCGCAAATGGCAAGTCACAGACACATTTTTTTTAAACTTATATATTCCCTTAATATTTAAGTCCTTATTCCATTATTACGACGTTGCGCTCAAAATGGAGGCCAGGATACGTTTTTTTTAAGTCGTCAAGTAAAAGCAATTCCTTTTCTTCTGAGTCTAAAGGGTGCACACGAAAAAGCACACGACGTATATTACCCATATTTTCCGTATGCGATAACATACTGATAAGATTTGCATCATGTTCGCGCAAAATATCAAGCACCCCTAACAACGCTCCAGGCACATCTAACAAGTCAAAACTTAATTGTAAAGAGTTTTGTCGTGCCCCTGTAATACTGATAAAGACTTTAAAAATATCATGGTCGGTAATAATGCCTACAAGTTTTTCATCTTCTACCACCGGCATTCCACCAAAATTATTGCACTCCATGAGCATTGCCACCTTTTCAACACTATCAGTAGAGGCTACGCACTGAGGTTTTTTAGTCATTATTTCTTGAACTTTTAGTTCAGTAAGCAAATATTGCACCTCATGCATATCCAACGAAGTAGCATTGGAAGGAGAAGCTTGTTTTGTGTCTCTATCTGAAAGAATACCCACCACACGCATAGAAGCATCTACCACGGGCAAACGCCCAATGTTATTATCCTTCATCAGCTTTATGGCCTTTAGAACTGAAGTCTCGGGACTAACGCTAATGACGTTTTCTGTCATCCATTGTTTGATAAGCATAAGACCTCCTTACAATCTAGCACCCCAAGCGCACAATCAATAACGCGTAGTGTTTCTTCTAAAACCGATTCTAGACGCTTTTTCAAATAGCCCAATGGGCACGCTCTTTTTGCAAGCTGTATGCAACACGCTTGTAAGTAAATTTTTCTGCATTTTTTATTTTTTTGCAAGAAAAAACATTGCAATTCGCAATATAAATATGAATCCATGCAAACAAATAATAGCACAAAAAACATCAAATTGCAGGCATATAGTTTTACCTAACGCTAGGCTTTTTTACCCGCCTTGCGCATTTTTTAACCTTGGCGTTCTTGCACCGCATCCTTAATGCGACACACCCCGCATTGTGTACCTGAAGTTGGATATCCACATGTAGAACAGCCTTGCAATTGCACACCAGCTTCAGCCTCATGCCTTGCAAAAATAGGGCGTCCACGCTCTAAAAAGCCTTGATAAAAATCAATTTTTCTACCGGGCATAGCTTCTTCCAATTGCTGCCAAAGGTGTTTATGGCATGTAAAACTTGCGCCTTGACTATACGGACATGGAGCATAATGATTTTCAATATCCATCAAAAATGCATAATTTGCTGTTTCAAATTCTGTTAATCGCCACAAGGGCTTGACCTTCCGTGCAAAGCCATTTTCTGCCTCAAGCATGGGGCCTTGATCAGAGAGGTATGCCCTATCCCACCGAATAGTATTACTAAAAAGCCTTGCCACTTCATCATCAAGGTTATGTCCCGTGGCAAGACAGGTAAATCCTTCATCCATGGCTACTTTATTAAAATAATATCGCTTAATTTTACCACAAGCCGAGCAAATGGGACGTTTTAAACTTTTTTTCACCAAGGGAATGGCTAATCCTTCAGCGTCCATTTCCTTTACTATCAGCGCAAAGCCGTGCTTTGTACAAAAGCGCTCTACCATTGCCCTTGATGCTATGGACGATGCACCAATGGCTAAGTCAATGTGCAGGCCCGTAATATTATATCCTTGGCGTGAGAGTTCAAGCATAAGAGCTAGCGAATCCTTACCGCCAGAAAGAGCTACCAAGATACGGTCTTCGTGAGTAAACAGCTTTTGTTTACGAATACCTTTTTCTACCTGACGACTAAAAAACTGCAAATAACATGCAGCACAAAATCCAGCATGATGACTACGAAGACTCACCACCGCAGGCTCTTTGCACACTTTACATTTCATTGAATATCCTTAGAATCAATCGTTTTTCAAACCAAAAACACTACAGTATATGCTTTGCATAAAAAGGCACACTGGCGCTAGCCATTGCGACCAAAAATCAAGAGTAAGCGCAATTCACTTGCGC
>CAYJOQ010000276.1:0-2486 GCA_964371825.1 uncultured Desulfovibrionaceae bacterium | reverse complement strand
TATTTAGAACCAATATATCTTACTGAACAATATGTAAACACGTATTGTTTGTCGTCGCCCCTTTATTCTAAAGTACGCGTCACTTCAATAATATTTGGCAGTTTAGTAATTTTTTCAATTAATTGATATAATTGCTCCGCGTGCATAACTTCAATGGTTAAATCCATCTCTGCCTTACCATCTTCACGGCCAGTAGATTTAAGATTTTCGATATTCACACCGCCTTCTGCAAATATACCAGCAACATGTGCTAAAACACCGGTAGCATTACGGGCGAGTATTTGTACCCTTGCATGGTATGGTTTATCATCCATACCATCCCAGCTAACAGTAACTAGCCTTTCTGGCTCCATATTATTTACATTAACGCAATCCACTCGGTGTACTGTTAATCCTAAGCTACGGCTTGTATAGCCTATCACGGCATCACCGGGCACAGGGTTGCAGCACTTGGCATAACGAATAAGAACACCATCAACACCTTGTAAACGAATACCATCTTCCTTGGGCTTAGGCGTTTTATTTTTTTGAACCGATTGTTCAATTTGTGGCATTACAGAGTCAGGATGTAAAATGGCGTACAGCTTATTTAAGATTTTGCGCGGAGTATTATGCGCATAGCCTACGCTGGCAAAAAGCTCATCTACATTATCAAAGTTCATATCCTTGGCAAGCTGTGCCAATTGACCACTTTTTTGCGCTTTGGCAACATTAATACTAACCTTGCGGCCTTCTTTTTCTAGCATTTCTTTGCCAAGAGCTAAGGCCCTTGAGCGTTCTTCTGTGCGCAAATAATGTTGAATACGGCTGCGAGCCTTAGCTGTTTTGACAAGCTTTAGCCAATCTCTGTTGGGATGACGCGATTGATCGGTAATAATTTGAACCTTATCACCATTTTTAAGCGGGGTACCAAGAGGAACAAGCTTATCATTTACCTTACTACCTGCACAATGGTGCCCTACCTTGGTATGAATGTGAAAAGCAAAATCCAAGGGCGTTGCACCTTCAGGTAAAACTTTTACATCCCCAAGAGGTGTAGAAACGTATACTTCGTCTTTAAACAAATCAAGACGCAAAGAATGCATAAATTCTTTAGAATCTGCCTCATCACGCTGTCTTTCAAAAATTTCTCTAAGCCAAGAAAATTGCTCTAAGTCTTTAGTATTTACCTTGTTTTTTTCTTTGTACAGCCAATGTGATGCAACACCATGTTCAGCTTGACGATGCATTTCTTCGGTACGTATTTGAATTTCAACACGCTCTCCTTCAGGGCCTATAACCGTTGTATGTAAGCTTTGATACCCATTAGCCTTTGCCATAGAAATATAATCTTTGAACCGTCCATGCACAGGGCGCCACACTGAGTGCACAATACCAAGAACCGCGTAACAATCACGCACTTCATGCACAAGCACCCTAAAGGCCATAATATCGTGCATTTCATCAAGCGTTAATGATTGTTGTACCATTTTTTTATGAATACTAAATTTGTGTTTTATGCGCCCATATACCGAACCTGAAATAGAATTATTAGCAAGAAGCTCTTCAAGTTTACGTACAACTTTATCAATTATTTTTCTTTCAACTACCTGATTTTCTTCAAGCCAAGTATTAATTTGCGCATACATATCAGGGCGCAAATATTTAAAACTTAAATCTTCTAAAATTTGCTTTATGCGGTGTAAACCAAGGCGATTGGCCAGTGGTGCATAAATATCCATGGTTTCTTGTGCTATACGTTTTTGCTTATGCGACTTTTGAAAGTCCAACGTTCGCATATTGTGGATACGATCTGCAAGTTTTACCATTAACACACGAATATCATGGCTCATGGCTAAAATCATTTTGCGAATATTTTCCGCTTGTGCGTGTTCTTTTGAATCAAAATCAATCATATTGATTTTGGTAACACCATCTACAATGTCAGCGACTTCTTCACCAAAGGTTTCATCGAGTTCTTCGATACTTGCGCGCGTATCTTCCACCGTATCGTGCAAAAGCCCTGCAACAATTGTTGCTTCATCAAAACCAAGCTCAGCCAGTGCATGAGCCACTGCTAAGGGGTGGGAAAGATAGGGTTCACCAGAAAGACGTGTTTGCCCAGCATGTGCAGCTGCAGCATATACATACGCTTTTTGGATAAGTTCTATATTAGCATTGGGATTTTGCGAGATCACTTGATCAAGTATTTCTTGGATACGAATCATGGAAAAACTCACTTGTATAACATTAAACAAAAATGCAGCTTGAAAAAAATCTCCAAGCTGCACATCTGCTTTGAAGTATGTCATTATGTTGAAAAAATTGTTATGTTAGGACATGAGCTTAGTCTAAGACAATGCGAACGCCTGTTTTTTGCTCAATGTTCTGTATATGAGTAGTATTTTTTTTATCATTAATCAAGCACAATAGCTTACACAATCTCTATAGGTAGTCGATGCTGAAAAACGCATTTCCATGCGTGTTTCAGAAAGGCACGCCCACTC
>CAYJOQ010000275.1:0-2487 GCA_964371825.1 uncultured Desulfovibrionaceae bacterium | reverse complement strand
AACAGCTTGTCCGGCCTCTGGCTTTTGCAATAAAATATCAGCCATGATAGTCTCCATTTGTAAAAGTACTTAAAATACGCACAAAAAGGCGTATATAACACAACAAAAAGGATGCAATAAGTGCATCTATAAAAAAATGGGATTATAAGGCGTTTAAACACGCAGTGGTGCCAAACGACGGAGGAATACACCTCCAAGGCGCGGATTTGCTCCTACACCTTTCAAGCTACCCTAGAAAAGAATTGATAAAGAATGGGGAACTTGCTCAGTATGTGAATGCGTACATGCATTCGTACTTGTAAAGTACGGGGTAAAAATAGGAGTATTCACTCTCTTTGTCAAGAGTTTTTTTAAATATATTTCATTATGCTTTAAAGTTTTAAAATAATATACTTTGTGTTCCATGGCACAAGGCACTATTCTTTAGATAATCAAAATTTGAGGTAAAAAATAATTGTGTAGCCATATTTTTTTATGGTACATGGCACATCCTCAAATACAACACAATAACCGCACACAAGGGGCTTTTATATGCATGCTTTTATGGAACAGTGGTTTACACAACACGAAGAAGATATTATTGCCCTTGCCTTTGAAATTTTTAAAAACCCAGAATGCTCTCATAAAGAATATGCTTCTTGTAAAACATTAGGCACATATCTTCAAGCACAAGGTTTTACAGTAGAATACGGTGTTGGCGGTTTAGATACAGCCTTTATGGCTAGCTTTGGAGATAAAGGCCCTAAACTTGGTTTTTTGGCAGAGTATGATGCCCTGCCCCATCTGGCGCAAAATCCTGTGCCATACAAAAGCTCTCCTCATGCGCATTCTGATAAAGATTGCGGGCATGGTTGCGGACATAACCTGCTGGGCGCAGGAGTTGTAGCAGCTGCGTGTGCCCTAAAAGATACACTTGAAAAAAACGCACAAGATGCTTGTATTATAGTGTATGGATGCCCTGCAGAAGAAGTTTTACATGGCAAAATTGTTATGAATAACGCAAAACTTTTTCATGACCTTAATGCTGCCATCACTTGGCACCCTTTTGATCGTAATCGTATAAGCTACGATATTTGGCTTGCTCACGACATAAAAAAATACACCTTTACCGGAACGTCATCCCATGCGGCTAAAGCGCCAGAACTTGGTCGCAGCGCCCTTGATGCAGCAGAGCTGATGCATGTTGGTGTAAACTATTTACGTGAGCATGTACCAAGTACTGTGCGTATGCACTATGCATACACCAAGGCTGATACTCCTCCCAATATTGTGCCAGATTTTGTGCAAACAAGCCATTATATTCGCGCTGCCACACGGCAAATTCTTGAAGATGTCTCCTTGAGAATCGACAATTGTGCCAAGGGAGCATGCCTTATGACCGGCACCAATGTAGACATTGAACTTGTGGCCTTTTGCAGAGAAATGAAGGTTAACACAGTGCTTGCTAAAGCTTTTTATGAAGCTATGAGCATGGTAGCTTTACCCACATACTCCCAAAATGAATTGAACTTTGCACAAAGAATAAGTGAAGCTGCGCATATTGATAATGAAGGATGCTATTTTAGTGGACTGGAACCACTGGAAGATAGCCCAAATATTTTACCCATTGGTACAGATGTTGCCGAAGTAAGTCATACTGTTCCTACTGTAACCATAAGCGCTGCAACCATGTGCAAGGGCACAGCATTACATCACTGGGCAACAACAGCACAATCAGGCATGAGTATTGGCTTTAAAGGCATGATCTATGCAGCAAAATGCATGGCTCTTGGAGCATTATCATTAGTAAATAATCCAAGCATACTACAAAAGGCTCTTGAAGAGCATATACAAAAATAAAAATGGCGCACATGGAAACCCATATACGCCACTTTTTTAGAATACAGCTTCTATAATCTATTATTTATTGCCATATAAACGAAGGCCAATCATAGCAACGACAATACTAGCTGCAGTCCAAAATGCGGTAATATACATAACTTTAGTTTGTAAATCCATGATATACTCCTTTTACGTAAAATTTATTATTTGTTTCCGTATAAACGAAGGCCAATCATTGCAACAACAATACTAGCTGCGGTCCAAAATGCGGTAATGTACATAACTTTAGTTTGTAAATCCATGATAGGCTCCTTATTACGGTTGTCGATGATAATAATGCTACAGCTACTTTGCTGCGTTCCTGTATTTACTCTATACGGATTTAACGATTATGTGACAAATGGGTAAAATTTGTTATTCTGATAATAAAAACTTATCATTCTATATTTGTTAACTTTATCACAAAGAATACAGTTTTAGCGGCATTTCGCTTCATCACAAAGCAAATAAAAACAAGATTAGTATACCTATAACTATAAATATTTATTGAATATACTCACGCATAATATACGATTACGTACTTTTTGTGAAAAGATACACGCACCCCTCAGATAAGAGTCCTGCACAATTACTTTTTCAGTATAATTTTGTGAAAATTGTAAAAAA
>CAYJOQ010000274.1:0-2497 GCA_964371825.1 uncultured Desulfovibrionaceae bacterium | reverse complement strand
GCCCGCTCCGTTTGGGCCTAAAAAGCCAACTATCTCCCCGTTGTTTACGGTGAGTGATATGTCGTCCACTATCGTCTTTCCTTTGATGACCTTGGAGACCCCTTCGATTTTCAGTAATTCCATAAATGCCCTCTCCTTCTTAGATTAGCCCCTTTTAGACGGAACACAGGTACAAAAAGTTCCGCTTTTTTTAAATTTTTTTCTGAATCGGCAAAAAAATAATTTACCAATTCTAATATTACCATATTTTTGTATGTGATTACAGGATATTACCGTCAATAAATTGTAAACTTTTTTAAGGTTGAACTTGCGCTTGGATGGTGTATAATGAAGGGGGGGAAGAAGGGCAGTTAAGAGTGAAAAGTGAAGAGTGAGGAAGTAAACTATACCCTATAAAATGGACACTTGCGAGTTTCTTAAAACGGGCACTGTACCCATAAAACAGACAGCTGAGTTTGACTAAAAATTAAGAAACCCTTCAAAGTGGACATTGAAAAGAGTGTAGGAAAATGATAAAGTGTATTCATGCCGGAGCAAGAAGGGTGAATACAAATGAGCAAAAAACTGTTTACAGAGCAAGAGATAAGTGTTTTCATAAAAAATCCATACGTGATGCAAGTCAGTGAGCGGAGCATCACATTGACCGCAGAGTGCAAAACAATAGCATACGAGCGGATGAAAAACGGAGAGAGACTATGTGACATTCTCGACAGCATAGGGATAGACAGCGTGGTATTAGGGCGAACACGAATACAGGGCATAGAAGAAAAACTTCATAAATTAGCAAATCGCCCTGAAGGCTTTGCTAATTTGAAGTTTGGGAAACGAGAAAAAACAACACAAAAACGAGAAGAGAGTCTTGAGAAGAAGATTGAGAAACTTGAAAAAGAGCTTAAAAAAGCCACTCAGACGATAGATTTTCTAAAAAAAACAGAACAAGCGGATTTGGAGGCGAGGAAGAAATGCCGGCAAAACCGAGTGTAAAATTTCAGCTGATAAAAAGGGCGGCGGCTGAAAAGGACTGTATGTTGAGTGTCGATGGAATGTGTGCAATGTCGGGTGTATCTCGTTCGGGATATTATAACTGGCTAAACAGTGAAGGAAAGCGTGAAGAACGTGAACTGCTTGACAGAGCGGATTTTGCACTGATTTTGGAAGCATACAACTATCGAGGGTACGACAAAGGCGCAAGAAGCATACACATGAGATTGCTGCATAGCAAAGTGCGAATGAACATAAAGAAAATCCGTAGATTGATGAAGAAGTACGGACTTAGATGCAAAATCAGGCAGGTTAATGCGTATAAAAAGATGTTAAAAGCGACAGCGCAGAGTCATGTGGCAGGGAACATAGTGCAGAGGGGATTTTTGAGCAGAGGTGTGAGAAAAATATTGTTGACGGACATCACATATCTGCGCTATAGAGGGAAATTTTGCTACTTATCAACGATTTTAGATGCGTGTACACGGGAGGTATTGGCATATGAAGTAAGCGAAAATATGAGAGTGGAGTTCGTGATAAAGACTGTGGAAATATTAGTAGACAAACACGGATGCACACTTGATAGTGAAACAATAATTCACAGTGACCAAGGTGTGCATTATACGAGTCTGGCATTTACACAAATGCTGAGGGATGAGGCATTTGTACAGTCGATGTCAAGAAAGGGAAACTGTTGGGACAATGCGCCACAAGAGAGTTTCTTCGGGCATATGAAGGACGAAATCAAAGGTCTGATTGAACAATGTGAAGAAACTCGGCAAGCGGCAGAGATAGTGGATGACTGGATGGATTACTACAACAACGAGAGATATCAATGGGAGCTACTGAAGTTGGCACCGGCACAATATTACGAGTATTGCGTAACAGAAATACATCCACTGGAAGAGATTAGTGAAGACGGAAAGATTTCAACTATCAACTATTAAAAACGTGTCCTTGACATGGGGTACACTTTAAATCTTTGCGAGGTGCTGATGGCAAGTAACGATTTTCACAATGATAGACCTTATAGGGGCGACAACGCCGAACGTCCATCTGTTTCAGGGGAAGAATTAAATCCTCCGAGACGCTCTAGATCACGCTTATATGCGACAATCGGGGTTGCTATAGCATTGATAGCGGGGATTGTGATTCTTGTGATTACCCTTCTTCCTCCGAACGCAAACGGGTTTGCCACACCTGAGGATGGCGTGACGACCATTCCTCACGATGAATTAACGGATGGCAGGAGGATAGAACCGAGCTAACGCACTGTGCGCTTGAATATGCACTTGAGTAAAATAAAAGCTTGTTTGACAACATGCCCACTCACGTGAAAATGTATAATATGCAATGAACACAAAAGGCGGCTTCGGTCGCTTTTTATAAATGATAACAAAACCTTTACATTGCGGAAAAGATTTCACGGATTGCGCATGATATAATAACCCTATAAACAAATAGGGGGTCTTATGAAAAAACTTATATTAATTACACTGGCGACGTTGATGCTCAC
>CAYJOQ010000273.1:0-2543 GCA_964371825.1 uncultured Desulfovibrionaceae bacterium | reverse complement strand
GTAGTATAAAGTAGGGCTGAGCTCTTACCCATAGCTCCAACACTAAATACGTCAGCACCTAAGCCTAAACCTACCTGTACATTGGTGGCAGTACCGCTAATGCTTACAGTGTCATCACCCTCAAGAGTTTGAAGTTGCCTATTGGATAAAGCACCAATAACTTCAAGGCCATCATTGCCTGCACCAAATTGCAAGGTGGAGCTAGCATTTAAGCCCCTTGTTATAAGGGTTCCGCCTTCGTCATGAGAAGTATTAAAAGACCCATTAAAGGCCCAGCCAACGTTTAGGGTATCCTGCCCAGCCCCAAGTTTTTCGGCTAGTTCTGTATCCGTTAGGCCGGTTTTATTGCCAGAAGCAGCGCCAGTAATGGTAAGATTATCATTACCATCCCCAAAAACTACATTGGCCTGCGCTCCAAGCCCCTTGGTGATTAAAGTATCACCATCAGCTACACCAGCAGTTTCACTGGATTTAAACTCACCATTAAAGGCCCAATTGACCTGCAAGGTGTCATTACCTTCACCTAGGGAGTTGGCAAGGGCAGTGTCGTTTAAGTTAGTACTTCTATTACTAGATACAAATAAACTGTCATTGCCAGCACCTAGATCAATCGTACTCTCACCTAAAACATTGGTGATCTTAACGCTATCATTACCGGCATCACCAAAAACACTACTATTATTTAGCGTGACTATGCTAATGCTATCATCTCCGGCACCACCAGAAAGTTTGCTAATTTTATCAACTTCTGTAACCTTACCATTTTTAATGGTGGAAGCTTGCAGAGTGTTTATAATGATAGTGTCATTATCATCTCCACCATTAATGGTGCTTGCTGTAACCGTGCTTACCTTTATGCTGTCATCGCCACTATCACCAGTAATGATGCTTGTTTCCTTAGCTGTGATGACATTAATAGTGTCAGCACCACTTCTGCCATCAACTTCACTACCACTGGCAGTGGTTACGGTTATACTGTCATCACCACTTCCGCCGCTAATGTAACTACCATTGACCGTGTTTACAGTTATGCTGTCATCACCAGTTCCGCCAAGAACGTCACTATCATTGGCCGTGGTAATTCTAATTATATCCTCATCATCTCCACTAAAAACGGAGGCAGAATTGGCAGTAGTTATGGTTATGGTGTCATCTCCAGAACCGCCGTAAGTATAGCTTGCCGTATTAGCATTTGTTACTTTAATGCTGTCACCGCCATCTTCGCCGTCAATGAAGCTTCTGTTAAGATTAGTTACGGTGATAATATCCTTACCATCATCACCATTGATATCGGCTGATCTTGAAGCTGTTGTGACATTGATGGTGTTAACATTATCAGCATCATCATCACCACTATAAATGCTACCACCCACAAGCTCTTTAGTCACAGTAATGGTATCATTGCCAGCGCCGCCATCTATATTCGCCTCTGTGGCAGTGGTTACGGTAATTTTATCATTATCAGCTCCGCCAAATAGTTCATCGTTATTCGCAGTTCCAGTAAAATCTTTTACAGTAATGCTATCATTACCTTCGTCGCCATGAATATTAGTATATAAGGATGTGGTTAGGTTAATGGTATCATTACCAGTATCACCAGAAATTTCATCATATTGAGAGTTGGTTACGGTAATTCTGTCATTACCGCCTTGGCCATTTATTACAGCGGTACCAGTGCTGTCTGCATTTGTCACGGTAAAGATATCATTACCATCACCGGCAAATATTCGACCCTCTAAAAAATTTGCCACATTAATACTATCATTACCAGCATTAGTACCAATGTAACCGCCGGCTGAACTATCTCCATCAAAGGTGTTTAGAGTTAATCTGTCTGAGCCAGATCCACCATATATATAAACATTATTATCCACGGTAGAGTAAGCAGTAAGTATATTATTACCATCACCTAAATTAATAGTGCTACTCGTTATTGAAGTTTCGCCTTCCTTACCCTTTACCCCAAGAGTTATAGTATCATTTCCGCCAGCAAAGGTTGCTGCGCCCTCAGTAAATCTGGCGTCGGTGTAAATGTTTGCATTAGTTACATCACCCTTTAGCTGAATATTATCATTACCTGCGGTAAAGGTGCTATTGGTAATTTCTTCCACATCGCCAATAATAGTGCCGCCAGTAACATCATCTTCAATTATGATGGTATCGCTTCCACCACGTGTTATGCCGCCATTGGTTGATAGGGCATCACCAACAACCTTAGCAGAGGTATGATTAATACCAACTAAAGTTATTTTATCGGCCCCGCCGGTAAAGGTGCTAGCGTTAAGCTCTATAGCATCGCCCACAATAGTGTCATTACCAAGAGTGTGAGTTGCCGATGTGGCATTGGGACCACCGCCTATGACGTCGCGCCCACCTACAATGGTAGACTTTATGGCACTATTGATGTCACCAGAAACTAATCGATTAGACTCATCAGGATCCAAAACTTGCTCATCATCTAAATTGATTTTTTGAGCCTTACCGGTAAAGGATGAATTAACGATAGGTTGTTCTTTGTCGTCGCCAAAATAATGAGTAGCCAT
>CAYJOQ010000272.1:0-2643 GCA_964371825.1 uncultured Desulfovibrionaceae bacterium | reverse complement strand
CCACAAGTCCGCCATGCTTTGTTATCTCATAGCCCATACGTGTAGCCATCTTTATACCATAGGCACTCGCCTCGCGTGGACCCACTACCGCCACGCCAAGCTCCTCATCTAGCCTCGGGAACTTGCCTCTTACATATATGAGTATGGGCGGATCATAGATATTCGTAAGTCTATGAGGATACGCAGCATCCTTTATCGTTATTATCCCTATGCCGTCCTCTGCGCATTTATCACCGATCTCACGGGCGTAGTCAAGACTGCGCTCCGCTACCATCTTGCGCTCAGATTCATTTATACCGGCCACAGATTCTATATCCGCAGACGAAGCATAATACACACTGCGCGCATCACCGAAACGCTCTATTAACCTATTCTTTACCTTAGGCCTCATCATAGTCAAAGATGACAGCCACAGCCAATATATAAGCTCTGACATTTTAGCAACACGCCCTTCTGTATTACGAAGTTCCCTCGCTCCGAACGCTCCGCACCCCGTAGGGGCGAACCTATGTGTTCGCCCGAACCATTTTTCTGCCTTGTAGGGAACGGTCTTGACCGTTCCGAAGTGTTTTCTCCGAAAACACTTTTTTATTTTGTTTCTTTTTTAGTTGGGGCTCTGCCCCAAACCCCTTGCGAGGGGTTTAGAAAACTTTTTTTCTTGTAAAAAGTTTTCTCTTTTCGCACTACCTGCGAAAATTCACTTTCAAAAATACGCTTTTAAGGCAAAGGATTTCGCCGTCTGCGGACGGCGACTCGGGGCTTTGCCCCGAGACCCCACGATTTTTTGAAAAAAATCGAGTAAAACTTTTAATTTGGCTTCGCCCCGAAACTTTATGGGGTATGCTCGTTTCTCACCATTTCCCAACACACTATAGCAGCAGCCGTCGCCACATTCAAAGACTCACTGCCCTCACTCATAGGTATGATAAGTTCCGCCTCACACAGCGCCAACAACTCCGCACTAAGCCCGGTGCCCTCATTGCCGACCGCAACAGCCGCCATGCCCAAGTCCACACTCCTTATATCTCTCGCACGCTCACTCAAAGCTGCACCATACAGTCGCAAACCGCTCTCTTTGAGCATGTCCGATAACTCCGTCAAACTCATAAATTCAACAGACTGTGTAAACACCGCACCCATAGACGCCCTCACCACCTTAGGTGAATTTACGTCCGCACAATCACCGACACAAATGACAACATCTACACCCAAACCACGGGCTGTACGTATAAGTGTCCCCATATTGCCCGGATCTTGAATGTTCTCCGCCACAAGTGCATTGCTCACAAGCACCGTCCTTTGCACAAAGTCCGTGCGTACCGTAAACACGGGACCCACTGCACTCTTGCGTGGTGAAGCATACTCCATTAGCTCAGGCGGTGCAACATAATCACAGTCACTGCCCTCGGCATTCTGCGTACTGCGCAGCACACTGCTTACCTTGACATTCGCCGCACGAGCCTCTGCTAAGAGCTTCTCACCCTCGCACACAGTCTCCCCACACTCTCGCCTATACGCTGTTTCCGCATTAAGCTTGCGTATATGCTGAATATATCCATTTTTTCTTGATGTCAGCTTCTCCATATTCATAGCAAAGCTGTGTCGGATATTATCCGCCACAGCAATACTCCTTACTCAGTAGGCTTCATTGTCGGAAACAGTATTACATCCCTGATAGAGGCACTGTTCGTCAGCATCATTACCGTACGATCTATACCCATACCCATACCACCCGTCGGGGGCATACCGTATTCCATTGCATCTAAAAATTCTTCGTCCGTCATCTCAGCTTCTTCGTCCCCTCGTGCTCGAAGCTCCGCCTGCTTCTCCAGGCGACCCCTCTGATCTACGGGATCATTTAGCTCAGAATACGCATTCGCTATCTCACTCTTACATATGAAAAGCTCAAAACGCTCCGTCAAGCGCGGATCTTCCTTACTGCGCTTTGTCAAGGTCGAGACCTCCACGGGATACATCGTTATAAACGTGGGCTGTATAATCTTATCCTCTACCTTACGGTCAAAACAAGCATAAAGCGCATTACCCCAGGTCTTGTCCTCCTTATCGGAGAGCTCCACGCCTATGGACTTTGCCGCCTCTATCGCCGCTTCATCGCTGTCCATAGCCATAAAGTCAAGTCCTGTATACTGCTTGACCGCATCCGCCATAGTCAGCCTCTGCCAACCGGGTGTTAGATCTATCTGCTCACCCATCCACTCTACCGTATAGCCGCCCAACACATCACGCGCAAAGCCCGAGATTATGCCCTCAGCTATATCCATCATATCATGGAAGTCCGCATACGCCTCATACAGCTCCACAGTCGTAAACTCGGGATTGTGACGTGTATCCATACCCTCGTTTCTGAATATACGGCCTATCTCATACACTCGCTCTATGCCGCCTACTATGAGCTTCTTCAAATTCAGCTCCGTTGCGATACGCATATACATACTCAAATCAAGTGTATTATGGTGTGTAATAAAAGGACGTGCAGACGCGCCGGCAGACACCGTATTTAGTACCGGTGTCTCTACCTCCATATAACCCCTATCGTCCAAATAGCGACGCATATAGCTGATAAAGCGTGAACGTATCTCAAACGCCTTGCGCACGGCCGGATTCATGATAAGATCCAAATAT
>CAYJOQ010000271.1:0-2658 GCA_964371825.1 uncultured Desulfovibrionaceae bacterium | reverse complement strand
TTTACAATTTTCACAAAATTATACTGAAAAAGTAATTGTGCAGGACTCTTACTTATTGAGCGCGGCGAAAAGAACCAAAAAAAATGCTAGAAACAAAGCATATATTGCCATGTTCTAGCATTTTTATAAAGCTATCGTGTTTTTTAACTGGCTATATTAAGCAGGCCATTGTTATGGAAGTTTTTGTAGCTCTTCTAGGTTGTATCCATATTGGTTTTGCATGCAGCTGACATACAATGTATTTTCGTATGGTGCTTGTTTGTTTACTGGTGCATTGTAAATGTCTTGTGCCTGTTCAAAACATAGGGCCTTATGTTCTTGCCTTTCTTGAGCTGTGTAGTTTCTGGAGCTTGCGCAAGCCATAAGCCCTAAACTTAAGATAATGATACATATGCGTAATAACATGCTTCCTCCTAATTGGTATAATAGGTATCTATTTTTTGTATAGCGTAGTTTTACACATAAGTACATCTATGACTTGTACCGTCTATCAGGCTGTTGAAAAAGTTTGTGTAAAAAAAATTATGGTGAATAGCGTATTATTTCATTGTTATTTAGGCTGTTCAGAAGATGTAAGGCGCGAAAAAAGACGACGTTTTTTTGCGATAAAATATTATCGTTTGGTACTCAACTAGCGCAAAAAACGAATCTGACAACATAGGGTACAGTTTTTCAATAGCCTGCTATTGCGTGGTGTTGTGCTCTTTACAGATCTATACCATTGCGGCTATGTTGCCCCTTGGAGGAAGATATGGAAAAACATGTTGCTTTAATTCTTGCTGCTGGCAAGGGAACGCGTATGCACTCTGACACGCCAAAAGTGTTACAAACTGTACTTGGTGAACCTATGCTTGGGTATGTTCTTGCTGCATTGCAACCCTTATTTGCTGCAAATATATGGACAGTTATAGGCCATAATTCTTCTATGGTTCAAGAAAGGTTTGTTAATGAACATATGCAATATGTTCTACAAAAAGAGCAATTGGGCACAGGTCATGCGCTGATGTTAGCCATGGGACAATTGCAAGAAGCTAATGCTACTCATGTGCTTGTTATAAATGGTGATACGCCGTTAATTACAACACAAATTATAGAACAATTTTTGCAAAAAGCGCAAGGCTATGATGTGGCGTTTGCAACATTAGAGCTGCCTTGTGCTGGAGCTTATGGGCGTGTTGTGCGTGAAGGTGGCGTAGTGCAAGCCATTGTTGAAGCCAAGGATTATGATTGTGCTATACACGGCCCTGAACCTAAGGAAGTGAATGCGGGTGTGTATTTTTTGCGCATGGAAACTGTGCAAGAACTCATACCCCACCTGAATAAAAGTAATAAAAGTGATGAATATTATATCACAGATATTGTAGCTTTAGCCAAAGCCAGAGGGTATGGGGTTGAAGGTATTTGCTGTGGTACTACTGCTGAACTTTTTGGCGTAAACTCTCCCCTTGAGCTTGCTCATTCAGAAGAGATTTTGCGTGCACGCATGGTGCAAGAAGCACTTTGTGCGGGTGTTATTATCCATGGAGGACAGGGAGTATGTATCAGTCCACGGGCACAGCTTGCTCAAGGGGCAGAAATTTTTGGCCCCTGTCATATTCTTGGGCAAAGTAAGGTGGCAAGTGGCGCTGTTGTGCATGCATATTGCTATATCCAAGACAGTACTATAGACAGTGGTGCAAAACTGTTGCCCTATAGCCACCTTGAGGGTGCGCATGTGGGTAAAAATGCTGTGGTTGGCCCTTATGCGCGCTTGCGCCCACTGGCTGTGCTTGGAGAAAAAAGTAAGGTAGGAAATTTTGTAGAAGTCAAAAAAGCTACCCTTGGTGTAGGTGCTAAAGTTAATCACTTAAGTTATATAGGTGATGCCTCTGTTGGGCAGGACGCTAATGTTGGAGCCGGAACAATTACGTGCAACTATGACGGAGTGAATAAATATACAACCACCATTGGTGATGGTGCCTTTATTGGAAGTAATACTTCCTTGGTTGCCCCTGTAAACATTGGAGAGGGTGCTCTTGTTGGTGCTGGCTCTGTAATTACTAAGGATGTTCCCCAAGGTCAGATGGGCATAGGCCGAGCTAAGCAAAGTGTTTTACCACGCATGAAAAAAAAATAAAATGTCTATCTACGCATATTTTTTAGAGAAAATAATAACCATAAAAAAGTCGCTTGTATTGGGCTTTACAAACACACTATCAAAACCTATTTATAAGGTATGTTAATGTAAGTTGATACTTTGCAACAAGTTAGAAAAAAGGATAATATTTTTTTAAGATTTCTTGCCATTTGTTGCAGTCAATGATACTTTTTAGTTATGGAAGTCCTCAATCTGTTAGAAGAACGTGTACAGCAACTTTTAGATGAAGTTGTTCAGGCGCGAGAAGAAAAAAGACGAGCTCTTGAAGAGGTTGGCGTTCACATTGCTGAAGTGCAAAACCTTAAAGAAGAGAATCGTTTACTTAAGGATGCTTTACTGCAAGAAAGGCAGGTTAAGGATGATGTTCAGCAACGTATAGATTCGTTGCTTGAGCGCCTAAAAGTCCTTGATTAGGTATATTGTAGGTTGAAAATACTATGGAACAATACAACCTAAAACTTTTAGGTCTTGAAATAGCTTTTGCTACTGGGGAGGGTAAGGAGCGCGTTGATAGTGCCAAA
>CAYJOQ010000270.1:0-2677 GCA_964371825.1 uncultured Desulfovibrionaceae bacterium | reverse complement strand
CGCTTAACGGCGCAAGTACATTGCGCCTACTCTTGATTTATCGGTCGCATTGGCTGCTGTCAACGCTCCATAAGACTCCGCACAATGAATTGTGCAGGAGTCTTGAATGAATCGTACACAAAACTACAAGCCCGAAAAGAACTCTTTTCGGGCTTGTAGTTTTTATATATTAGTCAGCGCTGAAAACTATACAGGCAATTACACCTGTTTTCCACGTGTTGCTTAGCGTTGACTAGATTAAATCAGGGAAAAATAGCTTTTTGAGCACTTCATGGCCGGCTTTATTTAAATGCACTCCATCTGATGTA
Organism: uncultured Desulfovibrionaceae bacterium; assembly: GCA_964371825.1. Classification (GTDB taxonomy): domain Bacteria; phylum Desulfobacterota; class Desulfovibrionia; order Desulfovibrionales; family Desulfovibrionaceae; genus CAYJAD01. The sequence continues at coordinate 2,369 of CAYJOQ010000270.1, read as the reverse complement.
TACTGAGGAAGCATGAAGCCTTTATCATCTACAAAATGACTATGAGCATCAATAAAATGATACCCTTGCTTTGCCGCAAATTCTTTTAAATTAGCATTTATTTCTTTAATGATTTGGACATTAAATGTATTTTGCCCAAACAAAGAATTTTCACCCACAGGCAACACGTTAGATATGGTAATTTTTGTAATTCCATCCTTTGTTGCTCTGGCACACAGCTGCGCATATTTTTTCATAAAATCTTCTTTATTATAAGGAAATCCCCAAGCTGCGTTATTTATTCCAAGGGCAATGATAAGTTCTTTTGCTGTCATATTGTCAAAAAAATATGGTGCATATTTCAGCCAATCATCCACAGTTGCTCCGCCAATACCAGCCAGATACACCTCTTTTTGAGTACTGTAAAAATACATCATATTTACAATACTATCACCTATAACTGCAATATCGCAGTTATCCACTTGTTGAGACTTAATCCCTATCATAGCATGCACCAAGGGGTTATCTGCAATATTAATTTTTCCATTGGTTATCATTTCAGCTGGATTGCGTTCTTCGCTAGTTGATGTTTTTTGTAATTCTGCATGTGCAGTTTCTGCAAAAATTGGCATTTCATGCGTAAAAAACCACGCTCCCAAATAAAACACTACCACTAACAAACAGCACATACACAATACGAGGGGAATACGTACAAAGCGCATATTTCATAATTCCTTCTAAAGCTTTGCAATATTTTTCAAAGTATTGCAGTGAAATTCAAAAAGTTTATGCCTCTGGCTTTGCCTGAGTAACAGAGGGCATTTTAAATTTCAGCTCTATATATTTATAGGTAAAATGCGACACCAAGAGTGTAAGCACAATGCATAATATGCCATAGGCATTATTTTGGTACACATTTTTAAAATTAACTTCTAAAATCACACCTTTTTGGAATAATATCATGAAAAAGTCTATCATGAGTATAGTTATAACGAAGTGTGTCATATATATGGAATAAGAAAGCTCGCCTAAATATTGCAGGGGACGTACTTGCAAAAATTTAGACAAAATTCCTCTGTCATACGAAAATACAAACACGTTAAATGAAAAAATTATGGGCAAAATAACGTATTTATTTGAAAACGAGGCGCTAACTGTTCCCACAGTTACACAAATCATAATAATTTCTAAATAACTTAGAACTTTATCAGATACTTGTATATGCTGTGTTTTTTTACGAATAACATACACCATGGTTCCGGCAAAAAAGCTAATCATACCATATTGAGCATCCTCTACAAAAGGATGTTCAGTAATTTTTAAATAATAAAAAACTATACAAAGGCCTAACCACAAAAATTCTTTACATTTATTTGCAAAAAGTACCGTACAAATAAATATCATATACATATAAAATTCAACACTTATGCTCCACGCTACCGGATTATACGAGGGCGGGTTCGCATTTGGTAACCATGCTTGCAAAAGCAACAAATTAGGTAAAATCTCACTGGGCGCATACAAATCCACAAAGGGTTTTATGCCATAGTCAATGCCCACAATATGTGGTCGAGCATATTTAAAAAATTCAAGCCCCAAAAAAACTAAAAACATAAAAAAATGGAGCGGATAAATTCGCAAAAATCTAGATTTAAAAAATCGCTTAAAGGTGACTCCCTCACGATACCCATAGGAGTGCGCGAGCACAAAACCACTTAAGATGAAAAAGAAGATAACGAAAACAGACGAATTTCTGAAAAAAGCTAAGCCGGCAATGGATGTTGTCATATTCAGATGGTACATAAGCACTAGCAAAGCGCATATACCACGAAAAGCATCAAGCGATTCAAAACGTTTTTGCATAATATATAATCCTAAAATCCCTTGTGTCAAAACATATACTACTGTATATTTTGCTAAATTTTGGAAATTTATCAGTATTTATTACAAAAGCACCACGTGCTCGTATTTTTAAAATATTTTACCTGTCATAGCGTTTTATAGTAAACATCTTAAACGCAAGAACCATAGTAAAATTGCTTTGTAATAGCAATTTCTTTTTATAAGGCATAATTTTATGCCATATTCAAACTCGTCAAAACACGAGCTCTAAGCAGCTATGCCGCATTGAAACCCTATAAATACGCGCTCTTTTATTGCAAACAACGTTCTTGCATTGGTCTTGATACGCTCCACTTCGCAAAAAAACTTTGTCTTCCTAGCATCTTACACTTTTTGAACAGCCTGTAAGAAAATAAAGAAAATGACATTTTTTCAGAAAATTTTTTTGAAATAGACTTTTTCAACAGGCTGCTAATAGTCCATAGCCCAGCTGAATAGTCGATGCTGAAAAACGCATTTCCATGCGTGTTTCAGAAAGGCACGCCCAC
>CAYJOQ010000269.1:0-2684 GCA_964371825.1 uncultured Desulfovibrionaceae bacterium | reverse complement strand
TATTGCAAAGTCCTTAATCATCACCATTGATGAAAATGGTAATGCAACCATTCCTAGCGGTGCAACCCTTGAGGGCAAATATGGTGACTTGTCAAACTTTACCTATGACTCCAACACTAATACCATTAGTTATGAGTATACCCAAGATGGTAATCAACAACATCTTGATAGTGATGGCGATGCCCTTAATAAAGACAGTGAAGATGATAAACTTACTGACAGCTTTGACATTAAGGTAAGTGATAGTGATAGTAATACTGGCGCTGCAGATGAAGGCAAAGGCTCTATTACTGTAGAAATCTACGATGATGCAGTAACCACCACAGCAGAAGCTGCCATAAAGGTTACTGAAGGTCATAGCGTTTCCGTTGATAGTGCTAAAGCAGGTCTTACCTTTAGTGATAACTTCACAGGTGCTGACAAAGATGGCGGAAGCTATGCTATCCTAGGTGTAGATGCAAAAGATATTAGCTATAACAGCACAACCGGTATGACTGAATATACCTTTGATTGGGGTACAGTAAGCCTTAATACTTCCACCGGTGCATATAGCGTTGAAGCTAATCCTGACTATACAGGAAGTGTAAACGACGATAATTCCTTTGAGGTACAATTCACTGACAGTGATAAAGACACTGCCACTGTAGATGTTACTGTAAACATTGAGCAAGCAGATGGTCCTACCATTACAGTGACAAATGTGACCGTAGATGAAAGCGGTCTTGCTGAAGGTACTACCCCAGATACAGCAAGCACTAAGATTGCTACTACCACGTGGACAGCTCCTGAAGGCTTCACTGTGACTAGTGCACAAACTCCTGATGGCAGCCAATACTCCACAAATATTAGTGCTGATGGCAAGAGCTTTGATGTAATCTTAAATGGTACCTATGACCATAGTGATTCTGCAGACAGAGATGAGTCAACCTTACAAGGCGGCAAAACTCCTGGTGAGATTACCCTTACCTTACAGGATGCAAAAGGCAATACCTTTACTGAAACCATTACGGTTACTGTAAAAGACGATGCCCCTGTGATTGAGAATGTGAGTGATATTGATGGAACTGCAACTGCATCTGAAGCCACAGTGACAAACAATATTGCCGAAGCTACTATTAAGATTGATTTTGGCGCCGACATGGAAGGTTCAACAATTAGCATTCCAAAAAGCGCTGGAAGTACTTTTGCAATAACTATGAAGTATGAAAATGGTGAGTGGAAAGATGTTACAGGTGGTGGCACCTATGATCCATCAACAAACACACTTACAATGGGTGACGTAACCTTGGTTTGGGATAAAGATTCCCATGACTGGACCATAAGCTACGACGTTTCAGGAGATAGAACAGACGTTACGCTCAGCATTGTGGATGGTGACGGAGACCCTGTAAAACATACAATTAACACTACACCACCGGTGATTAGTAAAGATTCTGTGACCTTAGATGAAAGCGGTCTTGCTGAAGGTACTACCCCAGATACAGCTAGCACTAAGATTGCTACTACCACGTGGACAGCTCCTGAAGGCTTCACTGTGGTTGGTGTACAAACTGATGACAGCCAATACTCCACAAATATTAGTGCTGATGGCAAGAGCTTTGATGTAATCTTAAATGGTACCTATGACCATAGTGATTCTGCAGACAGAGATGAGTCAACCTTACAAGGCGGCAAAACTCCTGGTGAGATTACCCTTACCTTACAGGATGCAAAAGGCAATACCTTTACTGAAACCATTACGGTTACTGTAAAAGACGATGCCCCCATTGCAGGTGATGCTGTAGGTTCTGATACCATAGCCTTTGAAGCTAATGCAGCTTCTGGTTATGTAGACTTAGACTTTGGTGCAGATGGTGCAAAATCTATTGAAATTGGCGGCCAAACACTCACGTGGAATGAAAACTCTTCCAAATGGGAAGGTTCAGGAATAAACCATACCACCAATACGAATGCCGCTGGTGAGACCATTGATCACTACGAATTTAATGGTGTATACCTTTCAAATAGTGGTGATAACTGGTCATTAACCTTCAAAGATTTAAGCGTTGACGGAAATAGCGCCACTATTACCATTACCGATGCTGATAATGATACGGATACTGTTACCGTCACAGGCAGCAAATCAGATACGCCACCAATTGTTATTGAACCTACTGTTCAAGTTGGTACACAAAGTAACTTTGTTGATGGATTAGATTATACTGTGTCAGTAATGTTAGATTGCTCCGGTAGTATGAGAGTAGATGGTACATATAATCAAGATGTACAAAATGCACTAGAAACCTTTTTGAATGACGTTTTGTTTGACCATGCAAATCAAGGAAAAGCTGGCGGAACTATAAACTTGCAAATCGTACCCTTTGGAACTAATTCAGGAGCATATACCTTTACTCTAAAGGACGGTGAGGTTCTTAATTCTAAAGGTGATGTGATTTTTGGTAAAGATAGCACCGGCACCGCTGCTGACGCTATTATTGAAAATCTTGGCAATTACCAAAATAATGGTACATTAGTTGCTAATGGAGCCACTAACTATGACGCCGCACTTAAAAATTCAGCTGATTGGTTAGACAAGATGGGCGATACTAACGGAGGCGATAAAGTATTCCTTATCACAGATGGTGAGCCGACCTATTTTGCTAACTATAGTACGCAAACCTTTAGATCTGGAACAACCACTGTCA
>CAYJOQ010000268.1:0-2689 GCA_964371825.1 uncultured Desulfovibrionaceae bacterium | reverse complement strand
TGTTTGTAATCACAATGGTTTGCGTAGTTTTTCAGTGCTGACTATAGTAGTTGATAAGGTGTGAATGCCTGTAGTTACAATAGCCTGTATAGTTTTTCAGCGTTGACTATAGTAGTATGCGGTATTTACGCTTTTTTAAAAAGCATTGGGAAAGGTTAGTTTCATGAGTATACATACAATACATCCAGATGCTTGTATTACATGCAGCACTTGTGTTGCTCATTGTCCTGTGGCAGCAGCTACGGCAGAATTTTTAGGGCCTCGTCTTATTGGGCCGGCACAAGAACGCTTTCGCTTATTAGGGCTTGAAGAAGAAAAGTCATTACATTACTGCGCCAATTGTAAAAATTGTGATATAGTGTGCCCACATAATGTACCTATTTCTACGTTTACCATGATGGCTCGCGCAGAATATGCCAAAAAACATACTCCTTCACTGCGTGATTGGATGCTTGGTCATGGAGCTTTGATTGCCAAATGGTTGAGCATTGTTCCTGCGTGCTTACGCAATTTTGGCATGAATAATCGTGTATCCCGTGAAATTCTTCATGTTCTCGGGGTGCATAAGCACGCTTCTTTGCCTATTTTTGCACGTAGAACATTTACTCAACTTTTTAAAAAAATTAAGCAAGAGCATGGTCGTCATGGCCCGGTTATTTTTTTTCCTGGTTGTTATGTAGATATTTATGATCCGCAAACGGGCCTTGATATGGTTTGGGCGCTTAATAAGGCCGGATATACAGTGGTTGTGCCTGAAAATATGTCTTGTTGCGGTTTGCCCATGGTTGCCAATGGTTTTTGGGAACATGCCAGAGAAAGTGCACTACGCAATGCTAAGATATTACATGGTTTTAAAAAAGACGGTATGCCTGTATTGACGGGGTGTCCTTCATGTACGCTGATGTTTAGCGGTGATCTTCCTGTATATTTTCCTGAAATATCAGAGCGCTATGGAGATATTTCTCTCACAGATATGCAAGAGTTTCTGTTGCACTGTGTGCATGACGATAAGCTCATATTGCCAAACAAAGCACAACATGAAAATATTATTTATCATGCGCCTTGCCATTTGCGTGCCCAAGGTAAGGGAGCTTTTGGTTTTGAACTTTTACAAGCTCTCTATGGTTCTGCTGTGCAAGGAGCTAATGCAGGCTGTTGCGGTGTTTCAGGAAGTTATGGATTTAAGAGAGAAAAATATGATATTGCCATGCAGGTAGGAAGTGAGCTTTTTCAAACCATTAAGGATGCGCATGTGCAAGAGGTAAGTAGTGAATGTGGAACTTGTCGAGTGCAGATAACTCATGGCACAGGTAAGCCTTGTATACATCCTATCTCTCTTGTGCGCAGAGCCTATAATTCTGCGCAGAGCAGTTATTCATAACATATCACTTTGAGCAAAGTTTCTTTTTGCAATGGTTCGTAGACAAGGCGCAATTGCACTTTTGTAGTATATCATGTAAAGTTCTTATAAGAGTATATATGATTGATTTTTACTATATCAAGGCATTGACAAAAAGCGTAAATACAGCGTAGAAAGGGGTACGTGATACTTTTCACAATGTTGTTTGTATTACGATGATAAGTGTACAGGAAGTGTATAGTATTTTCATAAATTTTTAGGAGGTTTTGGTGAATATTCTTATATTTGGTCCTAACGGTAGTGGAAAAGGAACACAAGGCGATTTAGTAAAGGATAAGTATAATCTTGCGCATATTGAATCTGGGGCCATTTTCCGTGAGCATATTGGCGGCGGAACAGAGCTTGGTAAAAAAGCTAAAGAATATATTGATCGTGGGGATCTTGTTCCTGATGATATTACCATTCCCATGGTTCTTGAAACCTTAAAGAATAAAGGGCAAAATGGCTGGCTTTTAGACGGCTTTCCGCGCAATATGGTGCAGGCGCAAAAATTGTGGGATGCTCTGCAAGCCGAAAATATACAACTTGACTATGTAATTGAAATAATTTTGCCTCGTGAAACCGCTAAGCAGCGTATTATGGGGCGCCGCTTATGTAAGAATAATAACAATCACCCCAACAATATTTTTATTGATGCGATTAAACCAAGCGGTGATGCCTGTCGTGTTTGCAGCGGTGAGCTTTCATTACGCTCTGATGATCAGGATGAAACTGCCATCAATAAACGTCATGATATTTACTATAATACTGAAGATGGTACCTTGGCAGCTGCATATTTCTTTAAAGATATAGCATCCAAGGGCACGACTTCGTATATTGAACTTGATGGCCAAGGTAGCATTGATGCCATCAAAGAATACTTATTAAAGCAGCTTGGCTAGGAATCTTTCCTATGAAGCATCTTTAGTGGGTGTTTATATCTGCTTGTAATAAAGAATACTTAAAGCCCCTTGTGCGCAATGTCGTTCAAGGGGCTTTGTTTTCAGCAATGTATCGACATTATTGTACCTGTTTTTCACGTGTTGGCTAACAAAATTTTTCTGTAAGAAAAATTTTGCGTGCCGTAAACTGAGCCAGAACTAAGAGTCCTGCACAATTCATTGTGCGGAATCTTATGGAGCGTTGACAGCAGTCAATGCGACCGATAAATCAAGAGTAGGCGCACTTTACTTGCGCCGTTAAGCGATTGATTTTCGTGCCTTTTAGTCCTGCACTGTAAATTTTTTGTTTTGAAAACTTTTTTACAATTTTCACAAAATTATACTGAAA
>CAYJOQ010000267.1:0-2690 GCA_964371825.1 uncultured Desulfovibrionaceae bacterium | reverse complement strand
CTGACGCCGTAGACGGTGCTTTTTCTCTCTTAAGGTACGTCTAAAAACTACCAGATACAAAAAATGCGCTGATTTTTATGTAGGGAGTGTACTCTTATGGTACTCGACCGTAATAAAAATCAAGCCTGACGCCGTAGACGGTGCTTTTTTAACGCACCTGCCCATTACCAAAAACCACAAACTTAGTCGTGGTCAACTCCTCAACCCCCATGGGGCCGTAGGAATGCAGTTTAGATGTGGAAATACCTATTTCTGCGCCAAGGCCGAGTTGGCCGCCATCGTTGAAGCGTGTGGAGGCATTCACGGCGGTCATGGAGGCGTCGACTTCTCGCATGAAGCGCATGGCGTGTTGGTGGTTATTGGTGCAGATTATTTCTGTGTGTTGCGAGCCGTAGCGAGCGATGTGGGTTATGGCTTGGTCTATGTTTTCTACTATGCATACGGCTAGTATGAGTGCGTGGAATTCTTCACCTAGGTCGGTTGCTTTTTGTGGTACGGCTGTGTTGCCGAGGAGACTTAGGGAATGTGCACAGGCGCGAAATTCTACTCCGGCAGTACCGAGCTTTTGGGCTACCATGGGAAGAAGGGTTTTGGCTATATCTTTATGGACGAGGAGGCATTCTAGAGCATTACATACACCTGGGCGCTGAACTTTGCTATTATATACAATTTCAAGGCTTTGCTCTACATCGGCGTCGGCGTCTATGAAGGCATGGCACACGCCCATGTAATGCTTTAATACGGGCATGGTTGCTGCTTTTGCTACCGTGCGTACAAGGGTTTCTCCACCTCGAGGAATAATTACGTCTATGTAGGTATCAAGGGCGCAAAGTCCGGCTACGGCGGCTCTGTCTGTGGTATTAAGCACTTGCACAGCATCATGAGGAAGCTCTGCTTTTTCGAGGGCTTTGCGTAATAATGATGCTAGGGCAAGATTGGAATGTATGGCTTCTGAACCTCCACGTAAAATCACGGCATTGCCGGCTTTGAGGCATAAAATGGCCGCATCAATAGTTACGTTGGGACGAGCTTCATAAATCATTGCAATGACCCCTAAGGGAATGCGCATGCGCCCGACTAATAAGCCATTGGGTTGCTGCCATTGAGTAGTCATGGCGCCCACTGGATCTGGCAATTGGGCCACATGTTTACAGGCGGAAATCATATCATCTATAATATCAGGAGTTAAGCGCAAGCGATCTAGGCGAGCACTGTCCATATTTTGTTCTTTGGCTGCGTGCATATCTTTATTATTGGCAAGCATAAGATTTTCACGCTCAAGATTCAATAAGTCTGCGAGATAGTGCAAAGCATGCACCTTGGCTGCAGGTGAAGCTGCCATAAGCTTACGTGAAGCGCTTTTAGCTTTTTGGCCTATACTTTGTAAAAGAGTATCCAGTTCTTGAAAAATAGTCATACTTACCCCCAAATAAAATAGAATTCAAAGACTTTATTGTTTATGTTGTCAATACTCTTGCACAACGCATTATGCTGAGTTTTTTACAGTTTAGACACGTGATTGGATAAATTTTTTCGCAGTATACGGATATCGACTGCAGAGTGCAAGATGAAGCCTTGTGCAATTCATTACACAAAATGCTCAAGCAACAACGAAAACACTGTATAATAATGTACATTTGTCTAATACAAAAATAAAAATCGTTCAGAAAAAATGCCAAAAGCTAAGCATGTAATGTTACTTCCAAGCATTTTTGCGGCATTAACGCACTTGTTTTTCAAGATTCGACTAACAAAATTTTTCTGTAAGAAAAATTCAGACTAATGACAAACCCCACTTTGTGGCGTTTGCGCCGCTATTGTCAGCAAAGCTGCCAAGCGGAAAGGCATAAAAAGTAAAAGGGAAGAGCCGTATGGACTCTTCCCTTTTACACAAATATTCCCCGAAGAAAATTCTAATAGCGATTGCGGGGCTTGATACGGGCAGCCTTGCCTTTGAGTTCGCGCAAATAGTACAAACGACTGCGGCGAACGCGACCAAGGGTTACCACTTCAACACGCTCAATGAAGGGGGAGTGCAATGGAAAAATGCGCTCAACACCCACGCCATCAGATACTTTACGCACGGTAAACGTAGCGCCGGTGGTGCCGCGTTGAATGCGAATCACATTGCCTTGGAACATCTGAATGCGTTCTTTTTCGCCTTCAACGATGCGTAAGTGAACCTTTACCGTATCGCCAGAGCGAAAGGCAGGAATGTCCATACGCATATTTTCGAGTTCAATTTTTTTCATGATATTCATTGTAAAGCTCCTTTTTGTCACCAACCTGCCCCAAGGATGATCTGAAAACCTAGGGGGGGCTGCGGTGTTAGTATCGTAGCAAGGCGTAAAGCGCAACAAAAAAATGTAGAAAATCTAAAATTAAAACGCTGCCCCTACACCATGGTAGTAAAAATATATCTCTGTTTGCTGTGATATATGGGTAAAAATCCCCTCAAAGGTATGTATAAAAGTACATTACAGCAAAGTTTCGACACAGATGTATACAAAAATTTTTATTATAAGTCCATACATTTAATGTGCAGCGCCAAGCATTTGCAAAATATACTATTATCAGGTTCTACTTTTGCAGCCTTTTGCACTTCACAAACAAGAGTCCTGCACAATTACTTTTTCAGTATAATTTTGTGAAAATTGTAAAAAAGTTTTTAAAACAAAAAATTTACAGTG
>CAYJOQ010000266.1:0-2694 GCA_964371825.1 uncultured Desulfovibrionaceae bacterium | reverse complement strand
AAATAAATTGCGCCTACTCTTGATTTATCGGTCGTATTGACTTTGTCAACACTCTGAAGGACCCTATTTACAGGGTCCTCAGATTGATGACAAACCCCACTTTGTGGCGTTTGCGCCGCTATTGTCAGCAAAGCTGCCAAGCGGAAAGACACGAAAATCAATCGTTTAACGGCGCAAATAAATTGCGCCTACTCTTGATTTATCGGTCGTATTGACTTTGTCAACACTCTGAAGGACCCTATTTACAGGGTCCTCAGGGTCCTTTTTTCATCAAACAGCAGGCAAAACCTGCACAAGCATTTCGTTAGTCAATATAACGCACAAGCTCTGCCACTTCTTTACGCGTAGTTGTTGGCACATCGCCGTCAGGATAACCATACACAATAAGCGCACCAACAGTTTCATCTTCTGGAAGATTTGCTACTTTAGCAATGCCGTCATTATCAATTACACCCATAATGCAGGTGCCAACACCATAGGCATGGGCAGCTAAACAAAAGGTTTGGCAAGCAATACCAGCATCAAAAATTTCCCAAGAACCCTCTTGAGCTGTAGCATATTCAGGCTTTGTTAAGTCAAGTTTACCACTTTTACCCTTTACAAAGCTCAGCACCATAACATTCTTAGCTTCCTTTAAGGTTTTTATATTATATACAAAACCTTTTACGCCATCAGTAATAAGGGCAGCAATTTTGTCCGGATCGGTAATACAGGTATAACGAGCAATTTCATAATTTGCCCACGAGGGTGCAAAGCGCGTAGCTTCAAAAATTTTATCCATAACTTCACGCTCTACAATGACATCTTTGTACTTACGTACACTTCTACGATTTTTTAATAAAGCAATGCCTTGTGTATTTTCCATTGTATGTTCCTTGTTATATTGTACAAATTTAACATGTTTTTGACATGCTATACAGTAGCCTTAGTCAATTCATGAAATTGCAAACTTTCCACAGCACCTTCAGTTGCCTGAACAAAGGCTTGAAAATGTGTGGAGTTCATATGTTTTTGCAATGCATCATGACTTATCCAACGCTCATAAAAAACAAAGGTATTGGGCTCTGAATTATGATCATGAAAAACATATTCTAAGCACCCTTCTTCTGCTTGCGTTGGCGCAAGCAATTGCAGCATTTGCGCACGAGCAAAGTCACGGCGTTCTGGTTTCACCTTCACAATAGCCACAAGTGTTAAAACATTTTCTGACATATATGCTCCTTTAACATGTATTTAACAATGCGCAAAGAAGTAAAAAAACTTGCCCTTTTGCGTTGTAGTCAACATGACTACAACTAACTAGCACAGCTCTTGCTGTAGCGTCAATAGCTACAACGTCAAAAAAATAACTTTCCGCAAAAATCTAAGTGCACATTGTTGTTTTTTACAAAATACAAAATATTGACGCAGTGTCACACTCCCCCTATACTTTAGGCCTTAGTCGCCATGAAAAATTTAACATCCGGAATCTGCTATGCAAATATCATCACGTTTTACCCTCGCAATACATACCATGCTATGCATTGCGCACTTTAGCTCTACACAAAAGATTACATCTGAATTTGTTGCAAAAAGCACCGGTGCTAACCCTGTAAGTATACGGCGCATCATGGGGCAGCTAAAAAAGGCAGGGCTTGTCACCGTTAAGGCCGGTATTGGTGGAGCGTCCATTTCTAAAGATTTTGCCCATATTACCCTCTATGATATTTTTCTTGCTGTAGAAACTGCGCATGAAGATTTTTTCACCATACATAATACTGAAGAATGCCCTTGCCGCCTTGGCATGAATATTCATACTATTTTAGATTCACACCTTAAAGAAATACAGCGTTCCATGTATGCTAAGATGCAACAAACAACATTACAAAAGCTCTTTGAGCAAGCGCATCCCTACCTTTAAAACCTCTGCCAAAAAGCTGACATTTTTTCCTTCTTTTCAAGAGCACAGAGATATACATTTAAAATAACAACAAAAAATAAACTTGGCAACAAACTTGCATATCATTGTGTAGAGTTGCACAGGCTGCATGTACTGCATCCTTACAACAAAGCTATGTGCCATAATTTTAGGAGCCATATAAGGAGTTTGCCATGTTGTTTTTGCTCGGAGATAGTGCAAAGAAAAAGAAGAAGAAGACTGAAGCTCACCCAGCACAAGACGGCCTTAGCCTTAAAGCTAAGGAAATATTTCTCTCGGGTCGCTTCCCCGTAGTGACAACACATCAAGTTGAAGGCAAAGAAATTATGAAAGTCTTAGGGCTTGTATGTTGCCGCGGCTTTGACTCCGAAGAAGCTTTTTTTGGCATGGCAGCTCGCGCTTTAAGCAAGGGTGCTCAAGCTATCGTAGGCTACTCTGAAAATGTGGCTTTTCACCCAGATGGAAGCAAGTATTTCTCCTGTTTTGGTACAGCGGTAATGTTTGCCTACAACCCCGAGGAAAGAGAAAACATCCACCTTATGTTACAAAAACAAAATGTTGGATTTCAGCAAACTATTATCTAAGCAACTTCCTCTATAGTTCAATAAAAACGTTCCAAAGCCCTGTATGCATGCAGGGCTTTTATATTATTGTGAAAAAGAAAACTTCCCGCTAGGCGGGAGGTTCTAAAAAGCTTACAGCTATAAGTCAGTAGATAAACCTCCTTTTGATTTGTATAAAAGACCTGCGGCCTGACAACTGCACGTCAACAAATC
>CAYJOQ010000265.1:0-2699 GCA_964371825.1 uncultured Desulfovibrionaceae bacterium | reverse complement strand
CCGGTAATGTTGACGTCTTCGCCAGATTCAGCGGCATTGATAACATTATCTTCGGTAACGTCATCAACGGTAATGGAGGCTGTAACGCTCGTATCCACATCATAATTTTTTTCGGTGGTGGCAGTGGTGGTATTTCCGGCTTGGTCCTTGGTGGTGACTGAGGCGCTAATATCGCTATCAGCGGCAAGGTCCTTGCCGGGTACAGAAATTTCATAATTGCCATTTTTATCAACAGTGCCCGTGTACTTATTGCCATTGACGGTAAGGGTAACGGTATCGCCTGGCTGCACATCACCGCCCACAGAGCCTGTGACGGAAATATTTTGTCCCGACTCAGCAGCGTTAATAATATTATCGTCAGTGATTCTATCAATACTAATAGAGGCTTCTGGTGGGATGATATCCACTAAAATTTCAGTAGTTTCAGTGGTTGAATTACCTTCAGGGTTAGTGACGGTAACTTCGATTTCTAACTTGCCTACATCTTCTTTGTTATCAGTATTTTCATTGCCAGAATCTGAAGGGCTAGAAGGCTCATAATCATCGGGGAATGTGGTTTCCACTATGGGAGGATCAACCCAAATGGTTAACCCATCTTCAAGCATTTCTTCAGTTACGGTACCAACAAAAATGTTATTACCGGTCTGATCTTTTACAACAACATCATCACCCACGTTAGTACCAGGGCCAAATTCAATTTCAACACGAACTTGATCTCCATCGGGACCGCCCAACTCATTTTTAGAGATGATACCGTCGCCATTATCACTTATGCGAACTCTAACGGTTGGTCTTACAGATTCTGTGTCTTCGGTAATAAAATTGAAGTTTTGTTGCTCTTGATCTTGATAATGCAGATTTGTAGGAAGGTCTGTAGTCTCGTCTTCACTATCGGCTGTGCCTTGAATGGAGTTATTGTTGTTGTTTGTTCCTTGTCTTGTAAAACCTTCTTGGTCCATTCTTCCTAGTGAATCGATACCACCTAAAATGGAGCCTTCTGTAAATTCGCGTGTGCGCAAACTACTGGTAGCGTTGGTTATACCTGCAGCAGGCATAAGTTCTTCACCAAGGGTTGCGAAAAAATCTTCACCACTGATAACGGTATCATCTAGAACGAACTCAGGCATGTTATCCTTGGTATAGGCAACATAAAAATCAGTTAATTCAATATGTGAACCATCTTCAAAGCTAAAAACTAAGTTATCGCCTTGACGTTCTAGCATCGCTTCGTCTGGAAGAAAATTAAATACCAAGCGATCATCACTGTTGGGGGTAATTTGTACAACTTGACCGACTTCTGGTTTTGTGAGTTCAATATTAGCCACGGTTAACTCCTAAGAGTATGCACGAAAAGGATACACAACGTGCATAGATTATAAAGTAATTATTAAAAGGAATTTATGGCCCAGAATAAAAGAAACATTTTGTTTATTTATTTGAGGGGCGGGGAGTGCATCCCCAGAGCTAGAGCTCTTTAAGATGGATATATAGGTGGTTTTACCCACGTCAACTGTATGGTCAACAAGTCACAATTATGACCGTATTATATCTTTGTCAAGATGAAATACAGATAATAATATAGATAAATTTCATATGACGTGTAAAAAAAGAATTGATGTTAAAAAAATATCTCTTTCATATCATGCCATGGATGGTGGGCTTTTTTGTGGTGACATTTGTGCATATGCATAATCCATATTCGTTTTTACATAATAATGACATTGAGTTAGGCAGAGTCTTTTTTTTGTATTTTACTTGTATAATCAATCTCTACATGATATCATTATATCTTAAATTACGTTATGGAGGGCATATGTTACGTTTTGCTGCAAGTCTTACCACGCTCTATGGTGAATTGCCTTTTGAAGAGCGTTTTAGTGCTGCTGCTGAAGATGGTTTTAGTGGCGTTGAGTTTATGTTTCCTTATGCGCATGAAGCTAAAGTGTTGGCGAATCTACTACAACAAAATTCGCTAACACAAGCTCTTTTTAATGTCCCTGCGGGTGAATTTACTAAAGGAGAACGTGGCATTGCCTCATTGCCCGGTCGTGAAGTAGAATTTTTGGATGGAATAAAAAAAGCCTTGGAATATGCAGATATTATGCAATGCAAATGCTTACATATTCTTTGTGGTAATATACAAGCTGACGTAGAGTATGAAAAACAATTTTCCATATTATTACAAAATATTTCGCAAGCTGCGGATATGGCCGCGCCCATGGGCATTCATTTTACCCTTGAAGCTATTTCTCGCGCCATTGCCCCTTCATATTTGTTGGAGCGTCAAGCGCAAGTGTTGCGAGTGGTACAAGAATTACAAAGACCTAATGTCGGTATACAATTTGATATTTATCACTGCCAAATGACAGAAGGGAATATTAAAAATAACCTTTTGCAAGCACTGCCTTATTTAAAGCATATTCAAATTGCTGGAGCGCCGCACAGACATGAACCACATAAGGGTGAATTGGATTGTAATTTTGTGTTAAACTTGATTGATAGTCTTGAATATAGTGGCTTTATTGGTTGTGAATATGTTCCTGAAGCAGGAACTAGAGCAGGTTTTGATTGGTTAAAACCCTACATATAGTCAGTGCGGTGAAAAGGGGTATTTGGAGTGGGCGTGCCTTTTTGAAACACGCATGGAAATGCGTTTTTCAGCATCGACTAGATAACGCTTGGTGCTACGTCCTGTAGCA
>CAYJOQ010000264.1:0-2699 GCA_964371825.1 uncultured Desulfovibrionaceae bacterium | reverse complement strand
GCTAGCGCCAGTGCTCCAAAAAACTCCGCACAATGAATTGTGCAGGAGTCTTAAAGTAGGCTACCTTATTAATTTTATATGTGATTAAAAAAGTAGACAATGAATTTGAGTTTTGATATACGTTGACATTTTTTTTTGGGCTTGGTACTTTTTCGTGTCTTAGTATTATCTTTCCTGAATAATATATCTCATTGTTATGTTAATTGTTTTTATATATTTTTTATAACATAGGCGTTTTACTCCTTGGCGTTTTGCTCCTTGGCGTTTTGCACTGTGTCGTCAACGTTTTTAATCTTAATGGAGAAAAATCATGGCTGGATTTGACTTAGATGGTCGTTTGATTGGTAGTGATGGTGACGATAGCATATCCATTAACACTGTTAAAACAGGTAGCACACTTCGCGGCGAAAAGGGAAACGATAGTATTATTGTAAACACCGTTGAACCAGATTTGCCCGATCAGCTTGCTAGGATATATGGCGATGCAGGTGATGACTCTCTTCTTATAAATAATGTTTCAGGTGGCATTGTTGATGGTGGCATTGGCAATGATACCATTGAAGTGACTAAAGCCACAGATGCTGTCATATCCGGCGGGCCTGAAGATTTGGTGCATATAGAAGGTGCCCTGCCTTATGCTGAAGCTCCGCAATTAATAGTTAATTTACTGGAAACTGATGCGAATTCTCTTACGTATTTTTTTCAGGATAACGTAGGCAATCATGTGGGAGAATTTACCCTAAGTCACGATGGTGGATATTCTTTTACGCCTGAATTTGGGGCTTTTTCTCTGATTCAATTGACGGTATTCATAGAAGGAAACGAATATTTTTTAGGGCTGAATCCGGCTGTGGGCAATGTAATAACGGGTACGATTGAAGGTGTGAACATAGCTGATAACGCAGACATTATTCGCGTGGAAGAGGCTATAGATACAAATATTTCCGGTGGCGGGGGTAATGATCAAATTATTATAGGCACCGCTTTAGGAGGCAGTATTACAGGTAGTGAAGGGGTTGATACTATAACCTTCACCAAGGAAATAACTACAGCTACCAACGTTGCAAGCTCTTGGGGCGACGACAGTATCTTTATACACGAAGGAATTGGTGTTGGTGGAACGTTAACTCTGACAGGAGAAAAGGATAGCCTTACGGTTGCTATGTCTAAAACTGCTCAGGGAGTTATTAATGGTGTAAACCTACAAGGTGGAGCTATTGTTGGTTCTGCTGGTGAGGACAGTATTTATATTAATAACTTCAATAATGGCATGACTGAACAAGGTGATGTTCACAAGGCAAGTGTGAGTGCTGGTTCGAGCGATGATTTTGTTAGCATCGAAAATTTTAATGCTGAAAAAGATATTAATGGCGAAGAAATTGCCTTATCAGACTATATTGAACTTGGTGAAGGTCATGGTTATGACCACCTTAAAATAACAAAAAATAATAGTAACTACACAGATACAGATTTCGCAACTCTTATATATGAGAATGAAGGCAAAGATACTTTAGAAGTAGATTGGGCTTTTGATGGCACCTTTGATGCTAGCCGAGGTGATGTTCTTATTTCCAAGGGGCTTGGGCCCAATGCTAAAATTATCTATGGCGATGCTGACGATAACGTTATTTATGAAACCGCATTATCCAATGTAAATGTGGGAACCTCAGGAGGTAATGATACCGTTGATGCTCATTCTGCCACTAATGTGCATATTAATACTACTCGCAACTATGAAGAATCCGAATCTATTTCTGATAATGATAGTGTAGTTATTCACGGAGCATTTGTTAATAGCTCTATTGTTACCGGAGTGGGCAGTGATAATGTGCAGACGCATGGCGCGCTAACAAATAGCTTGGTAAATGTAGGTAGCGGAGCAGATAGTGTTGACCTTGCTTCGGTGGGCGCAGGCTCCATGGTAACTATGGATGCTGATGGTGTAGACAACATTCGTATTGGAGGCACCTATAACGATGGTATGGTACAAACTAGTGGTGCTTTTAATAATGTAAATGGAGTCTATGCCGGTATTGCTACAGGTGATGATGGCGGTAGCGTAACCCTTGATACATGGGGTACGGGTAATTTGCAATTTGGAGAAGGTCAGGACACTCTTCATGTGAATAAAGCCTTTAGCGGCGTTAACGGGCTAAAAGATGTATTTACTCAAGCTGGTGAAGACAGCATTTTATTAAAAAGTGTGAGTAATGCAGAAATTCATGCCGGCTCAAACGATGACGTTATATTGGTCGAAACCTTAGGTGCCAATGCTGAAGTGTATGGTGATGCCGGTAATGATAGTGTAGCTGTGCAAAAAGTGGAAGAAAGTACACGAAGTGTGGATACCATAGTCATGAGTAACGGTCTCATAGATGGTGGAGCTGGTGATGATACTGTAACTGTTGGCAATGAATCTACCTTGCTAGGCACTCTGCGTGGCGGTAAAATTTTGGGCGGAGCCGGAGATGATGAACTCTTTGTTACAACATTGAGCGGTACAGGCATTATAGACGCTGGCGAAGATAATGATTTTGTAACCGTTAGTACTATGAGCGGTGGCACTGTCAATGGTGGTGAAGGTGTTGATACTGTAGACATTCTTACCATGAGCGGTGGCACTGTCAATGGCGATGCAGATGCGGATACTGTAGACATTCTTACCATGAGCGGTGGCACTGTCAATGGCGATGCAGATG
>CAYJOQ010000263.1:0-2702 GCA_964371825.1 uncultured Desulfovibrionaceae bacterium | reverse complement strand
CCAGAACTTGCTTCTGGCGGCCCTAAAAGGGTATTTGGAGTAGGCGTGCCTTTCTTAAACACGCATGGAAATGCGTTTTTCAGCATCGACTAATATAGTGTAAAAAAAACTTGCACTTTACACTCTTATTGGCTAAGAACACCTCTTTAACGAAGCACACTCTGGCAGCGGCTTTTGGGTGCCCGAGCAAAACACATGGGTG
This sequence comes from uncultured Desulfovibrionaceae bacterium, assembly GCA_964371825.1. GTDB lineage: Bacteria > Desulfobacterota > Desulfovibrionia > Desulfovibrionales > Desulfovibrionaceae > CAYJAD01. Next base: position 2,500 of record CAYJOQ010000263.1, on the reverse strand, counting down.
TTTTGCCTTCTTTGTTAGCAAAGTCGGGTAGAAAGGTCTGGGTCAGTGTGGAAGTCGAAAACCCCTTTGGAGGAAATCTCATGGCATACGTAAGCATGAAGCAAATGCTTGAAACTGGCGTACACTTTGGTCACCAAACCCGTCGTTGGAACCCCAAAATGCGTCCTTACATCTTTGGCGCACGTAACGGTGTTCATATTATCGACCTACAACAAACCATCAAACTTTTTCGTACAGCGTATGACAAAGTAGTTGATGTTGTTGCCAATGGTGGCAAGGTTCTTTTTGTTGGAACAAAGCGCCAAGCTCAAGAAGCTGTAGCTACTGAAGCAACTCGCGCTGGCCAATACTATGTAACCAATCGCTGGATGGGTGGTACTCTTACAAACTTTTTCACCATCCAAAAAAGCATTGATCGCTTAAAGAAACTTGAAGCTATGTTTGCCGATGGCAGCATCAGCCGTTACCAAAAGAAAGAAATTTTGCAATTACAACGCGAAATGGACAAGCTTAATCTTACCCTTGGTGGTATTAAAGATATGGAGCGCTTGCCACAGATTGCTTTTATTATCGATCCACATCGCGAAGATATTGCCATCAAAGAATGCCGTAAGCTTGGTATTCCTATTGTTGCTGTAACTGACACCAACTGCGACCCTGACCTTATTGACTACATCATCCCCGGCAATGACGATGCCATTCGTGCCATTAAGCTCTTTGTTACTGCTTTTTCTGAAGCGTGCATGGAAGGCGATGCCATGAATAAAGATGGTAAGGGTAAGGATGCTGAAGCTGAACTTAAAAAAGTTGCAGCTAAAGAAGAAGCACCCGTAGAAGCTGTTGCTGAAGAAACTGCAGAATAAGGGCAAAAGGAGAATATCATGGCAATTACAGCACAAATGGTAAAAGAATTGCGCGACAAAACCGGCGCAGGTATGATGGATTGCAAAAAAGCTTTGCAAGAAAATGACGCCAATGTTGAAAAAGCTATTGACTGGTTGCGCCAAAAAGGCATAGCCAAAGCTGCCAAAAAAGTTGGCCGCGCCACCTCTGAAGGCCTTGTAACCGTAGCTCAAAGTGCTGATGGCAAATGCGTTGCCATGAGTGCCGTTTGCTGCGAAACTGACTTCGTTGCTCGTGGTGACCAATTCCAAGATTTTGCTGCTTCTGTTTCTAAGCTTGTGCTTGAAAAAAATCCTGCCGATGCTGCTGCTCTTGAAGCTACCATTGGCGATGGCTTGCAAAACCTTATTGCTACCGTTGGCGAAAACATGACTCTTGGCGATTTTGCTCGCTATGAAGTTCCTGCCACTGGTTGCGTTGGTATGTATATTCACGCCAACAATAAAATTGGCGTACTTATTGAACTTGCTTGCACTAAGGCTGAAAGCGCCAATGCTGAAAGCATTGCTGCCCTTGGCAAGAATGTAGCCATGCAAATTGCTGCTGCAAATCCTTTAGCCATTGATCCCTCTACCCTTGACCAAAGCGTTATTGAGCGTGAACGTGAAGTATATCGCCAAAAAGCGTTGGACGAAGGTAAGCCAGAAAATATCGTAGAAAAAATTGTTGAAGGCGCTGTGAAGAAATTCCATAAAGAAGTATGCCTTTTAGAACAACCCTACATTCGCGATGACAAAAAAACCATTGCCGATGTAGTTCGTGAAGCTGGCAAAGAAGTAGGCGACGAAGTAAAAGTTGTACGCTTTACACGTATTGAACTTCGCGCTGAATAATAACAAAATTCATCTGTTCATAAAGGGGATGCTCTGCATCCCCTTAGACTGATAACAAACCCCACCTTGTGGCGTTTGCGCCGCTATTGTCAGCAAAGCTGCCAAGCGGAAAGGCACGAAAATCAATCGTTTAACGGCGCAAATAAATTACGCCTACTCTTGATTTATCGGTCGTGTTGACTTTGTCAACACTCTCATGGGATGCAGAGCATCCCCTTTTTTTATGCCAAAATTCACAAAAATATACGTACTCGGTAGTGTAAAATACGTCATGGCCCTGGTGTCCCCAAAGGGGGATTTGGAGTGGGCGAGACTTTCTGAAATACGCATGGAAATGCGTTTTCAGCATCAACTCTGTAAAGTCAATTAGACAATAATCATGCTCTTCAAAGGCGTCACTGCGGATATAAAAAAACCGAAGCGACCCGCCTTACAAAGACAGGTCGCTTACTGAGGAGGTTTATGTAAAAGGAAGGAAGGTACTTTATACATAGCAAATTTTATGCCACAAAAAGCAAACCCAGCCGTTTTACATAACACCTTAAAATTACATACACAAAAAACAATTTCAATCTTAGACTTTTTCAAGCATTGTACAAAAAATTATACCAAATTATACAGAATATTATTTTACGCCTACTTTGCAAAAAAAAACTGTACGACTCTTTTGAAAAACAAAAACGCTCTAAAAAAGACTCCTGCACAATTCATTGTGCGGGGTTTTTTGGAGCACTGGCGCTAGCCATTGCGACCAAAAATCAAGA
>CAYJOQ010000262.1:0-2721 GCA_964371825.1 uncultured Desulfovibrionaceae bacterium | reverse complement strand
TGAATTCCTGATTCGTGGGCAAAGGCATTGCCACCCACAATGGCTTTATTGGCAGCGATAGGCTGACCAATGGTCATAGCAAGCATGCGGCATGCTGGATACAACTGTTCTGTATTAATATTATGGGTAAATTGATAGTAATCTTGACGTACGCGTAAGGCCATAACCACTTCTTCAAGGGCTGCGTTGCCTGCTCTTTCACCAATACCACCAAGAGTTACTTCTGCTTGTCGTGCACCAGCACGCAATGCAGCAAGAGTATTTGCAGCAGCAACGCCAAGATCATTGTGGCAATGCACACTGAAAATAGCTTTGTCGCTATTGGGTGTATTTTCGATTACGTATTTAATCAATGCAGCGTATTCATCCGGCTGTGAATAACCAACAGTGTCTGGCAAGTTAATAACCTTAGCTCCAGCTTTGATAACAGCTTCAGTTACACGGCATAAAAACTCCCAGTCTGAGCGTGAGGCATCTTCGGCAGAAAATTCCACATTAGACGTATAAGTAGCAGCACGCTTTACACCTGCAACGCACATTTCAAGCACTGATTCAGGGTCTTTGCGTAATTTGTGTTTCATGTGCAAGGGAGATGTGGACAAGAAGGTGTGAATACGAGGATTTTCTCCTGCTTTAATGGCTTCCCAGCAGCGGTCAATATCATTGGGTAAAGCACGGCTAAGTCCAGCCACTTGAACATTACGTGTTTGTGCTGCAATGGCTTGAACAGCTTCAAAATCGCCTTGGCTTGCCGCAGGAAAACCAGCTTCCATTACGTCAACGCCAACAATTTCTAATTGTCGTGCAAGACGCAATTTTTCTGCTAAGTTCATGGTGGCGCCAGGTGACTGTTCACCGTCTCGTAAGGTAGTATCGAAGAAATAAATTTTATCTGACATTATAAGCTCCTCTCAATGGTGGTTGTTTTTTTTACGGCCACCCCTCGAGGGCTTTGTCTTTGTGGATAAGGCCCTCTGTTAGGGGGCGCAGAGTTGATGACCGCGTCGTATATTAATCGCCTTGTAGCGATAGACTACGTAGTAGTTCACGATTGCGACGCGGAAGTATTATAAAAGTATATACAAAGCCTGCAACAATATATGCTAAAGCAACCACAAACCCTAAAATTTTGGGTTGGGCAACTATAAGCGAAAAAAGCAATAATACTGTTACCATAGAGCTAAATGGATGGGCGCGCAAAAATCCATATTCTTTAAATGAATAGTAGCGTACACGGCTCACCATTAAAATGCCTAAGAGCAACATGAAAAAAAGCGTAAACCCTGGAATAATAAAAGCAATATTTTCGGGAACAAACGCAGAAAAATAAATAAAACTCACCGCACTGCAGCCTGCTGCTGGAGTTGGTAAACCAATAAAGAATTTTTTGTTGGTAACGACAGTAGATACATTAAATCGTGCTAAGCGTAAGGCTGAGCACGCAACAAAAATAAAGCATATAGCTATGCCCATACGTCCAAAAGCATGTAAGTGCCAATGCCACATGAGCAAAGCAGGAGAGACACCAAAGGCAACAAGGTCTGCTAATGAATCGTATTGCACTCCAAATTCACTGGCAGTATTGGTTAAGCGTGCAACCTTGCCATCAAGACCATCCATGAGTGCTGAAAATAGTATTGCCAATGCCGCGCCTTCAAAGTTGCCAGAAGAAGACCAAATAATAGCCAAGAAACCTGCAAAGAGACTAAAGGTAGTTATCATATTAGGAAGTATATATACTCCCTTATGGCGAGGGGTTTTTTGTTCCATGGCTTAATCTTATACTTTGTTAGCTAGTTATCTTTTGGGCCACAATGCTTTGTCCAGCAAATACTTGTTGGCCCACACGTACGCTTGCACTATAGCCATCAGGAATATAAAGGTCAACCCGAGAGCCAAAACGAATCATGCCATAACGTTGACCACGTTGCAAGTCGTCTCCAATATCAACACGGCATACAATACGTCGAGCAATAAGACCTGCAATTTGCACCATGGTCCAGCTGTTATCATCTGCATCTTTTAAACCATAGGCACAGCGTTCATTATCTGTAGCAGCTTTATCCCAAGCTGCGTTAACGTACTTGCCTGGGTAATACTCAATAGCTTGCACCGTAGATTCCACCGGACTACGATTTACATGAACGCTAAACACATTCATAAAAATGCATATACACTGACGCTCTTCTCCGCTTATGGGATCGGTGCGCGTATCTATACGAATAATGCGTCCGTCAGCTGGGCTAACAGCCACATCTTTTTGTGCAGGCACAACTCTTTCTGGGTCGCGGAAAAAGTGCGCTGAAAACCATGTAAGGATAACAAAAACAATGGCTAATGGCCATGCGCCAATGATAGCAAAAATGGTTGCAGTAAATGCACAAAGCAAAATACAAGGCAAACCTTCAGCTGTAATTCCATGTGATGCGGGTCGCATAAAACATCCTTTATACTTTTTTAAGATATTTGCCCTAAAATCAATACATGAGGCAATAAACAAAGGCAAGAAAGAAGTAAAAATGTGCTCATTTTTCTTTCCTAATTAGTCGGTGCTGAAAAACGCATTTCCATGCGTGTTTCAGAAAGGCACGTTGCCTACAAATGCCGCTTTGCGGCCGCCAGAAGCAAGTTCTGGCTCATTTTACGGCACGCAAAATTTTTCTTATAGAAAATTTTTGTTAGTCAACACGTGAAAAACAGGTGCAATAGTGTCGATAAATT
>CAYJOQ010000261.1:0-2723 GCA_964371825.1 uncultured Desulfovibrionaceae bacterium | reverse complement strand
AGTGGGCGTGCCTTTCTGAAACACGCATGGAAATGCGTTTTTCAGCATCGACTACTTATGTTTCGTTGTTGTATTAAGTTATGAACTTATTTATGCGACAGCTATATAATCAATGCTGACCAACACGTTTTCACGCGTTTTTCAGCATCGACTACAATAGTCTGTATAGTTTTTCAGCATCAACTACATAGTTTTTTTCTTAGCCCGTAAAGCCTTTACACCTTCAATAACAAGGGGCAATACAGAAATAATAATAATGCCATAGATGATAAGTCCAAAGTTTTCTCTGGCAAAAGGTGTATTTCCTAAAAAGTATCCCACGCTCACCAATGAACCTACCCAAATAATACAACCTGTAACATTATAAAATAAAAACGCTGATGGTCGCATAAGTGCAATGCCTGCAACAAAGGGTGCGAAGGTGCGCACAATGGGTATAAAGCGTGCTAAAATAATGGCCTTACCCCCATGTTTTTCATAAAATGCATGCGCCTTAAGTAAGTGCGCCTTTTTAATAAAACGAGTTTCTTTTTTGAATATTGCAGGGCCCACATAACGCCCAATATTATAATTGACCGCATCACCAATAATACCAGCCAAAAACAATACTCCCATAGCTTCCATATACCCTAAAAGACCTGCTCCAGCCACAACTCCTGTAGCAAACAGTAAAGAATCTCCGGGTAAAAAAGGTGTTATTACAAGACCCGTTTCACAAAAAACAATGAGGAATAAAATGGCATAGACCCAAAGCCCATATTGCTCCACAAGAGAAAAAAGGTGTTTATCAATGTTGAGAATAAAATCTACCAAAAACAAAATTATATCCATATAACATCCTTAATTAATAGAATAAATAAACATATATTTTATAAAAAAAACAATATATGCTTTTTTTACTCAGTATATTTTCTTGCCTTTACGCTTTTTTTTTGTCAACTACAAGTGTTCGTATTTATATTTTTTATACTTTTAAGCTGTTATGTAATAACCTTATAACAAAAGACAAAATTATGCTTGTATCATCACTTTTGGCCTTGGCCCCTCTACTTTTTATTCTTATTTTACTTATTTTTTTTAAAATGGCCGCCGATATTGCCGGTCTTTTAGGTCTTACTCTCACACTTTTATTGGCAGTGCTGTACTTTGATACCTCCATACAAATTCTCCCCAACATAGTATTTGCAGGTATTGTGGGCTCACTTCCTGTAGGGCTTGTTATTGCCACAAGCATTTTACAAGTAACAGTTATGGGAGAAAGCGGCGCTCTTGGGCGCATTATTGCCCTTGTAAAAAGCCTTACGCCACAGCACAAAGCCGTACAAGTATTACTTATCAATGTGGGTATGGGAACCTTGCTTACTGGCCTTGGGGCAGCTTCTATGGCTCTTTTCCCCCCCATATTACTTGCCCTTGGATATTCAGTTTCTGCTGCCATATTATTGCCCTGCCTTGGCTATCTTGCTTTTTGTATGTATGCCCTCTTGGGCATTCCGGCTGTTATTTTAGCCACATTTTCTAACCAAGGTCTTATGGAAACAGGTATTTCCCTCGCAAGCTTTATGCCCCTACTTTCAACAGGTATAGCATTTTTATGTTTGCATATCGTAGGTGGTTATCGCTTTATGCTCAAAGGCTTTTGGCCAGCCTTACTTGCAGGGCTTAGTTCAGGCTTTGCAGCCATTGCACTTGCCAAAGTAGGTCTTGTTACCGTTACTGCCATTGTGGCAGGTATGACTATCGTGGCGACTTTACTTATATACGTAAAACTTATAGGTGGTCCCATTCAAGACACAAGTCAGCTTACAGAAAAAGACCAACAATCCATGCAAAAATTTAGCTTGGCACGGGCAGCATCTCCATGGCTTGTATTGCTTGTCTTATCTTTTATCATGAACAGTCCAGCATTGCCATTTTTTAAAACGGTATTTACCACTTGGTCCATGCCTGTAGAAATTATTCCAGGAAGCCCTGAAAGATTACGCATATTTTGGCAAGCATATTTTTGGGTGCTTGTAAGTACCGTGTGCTGCGTACCATTTTTACGCATACCGCGAGAAAATATCATGCCTATTTTTGCCAAGGGTGCTCAACGCGCTTGGCGCCCCTTTGCTGCCACTGCTGTATTTTTTGCCATTGCCTATGTGATGAATCATTCAGGTAAAAACATAGATTGGCAACTAACCGGTGATAATAATATGATTTTAGCTTTAGCCCATGAAGCTACGGCTCTTTTCGGCTCAGCCTACCCTGCCGCGGCACCATTTTTGGGCTTAGTTGCAGGTTTTATTGGTGGTTCAGCCTCTTCATCAGTGGCCATGCTCACCAAGTTACAAATGGCAGCAGCTGAATCTATGGGCGCCTCTTCACTGGTACTTGTAACAGCCAATGGCATTGGCGGTGGCCTTGCCGGTGCCATATCACCATCAAAATTACTCACAGCAGCAGCTTCCATTGACAAACCAGAAGCTGCCAATACTGTACTTGGATATTCCTTTATACTCACCCTTATCGGCACGGCTCTTTGTGCTGCTCTTTCACAATGGTGGGCCTATTAACCCATACCATGACAAGAGCCTTTGGTACATATAAATAATAAATACGTAACTGCGCAAGGCGACGTTTTTTTCAATGAGCATGTATGTTCTTGCTTGAAAAAACGTCGCCTTTTTAAGACTCCTGCACAATTCATTGTGCGGAGTCTTATGGAGCGTTGACAGCAG
>CAYJOQ010000260.1:0-2779 GCA_964371825.1 uncultured Desulfovibrionaceae bacterium | reverse complement strand
TAGGCACTGTGTGTAGAACAAATGTATCATCACCACTTGTACCAGTTATCATACCACCAGCAGCAAGCCCTTCAAATTCAAATGTTTCTACATTTGTAGTTAGGTTTTCAAGGTCTACTTCACCATCAATAATAGTATTTAAGTGGAGATAATCGTAGTGGGTACCGCCCTCAATAAGACCGCCAGTGGGTATGGAGTTAATGGTTATGAAATTTGGCGCATTGGATAAAGTGATGGTTCCACCCTCCATTGTGTTTACAACAATCTTATTACCAAAAGGATCTGTGCCCATGATGTGCCCACCATCCACTAGCTTACTAACGTGATAAACTACCACACCTTTAACTAAGCTATCAAAGTCCACTTCAGTGCTTACAGTAGCATCCATGAACAGCGTATCACTACCCAAGCCACCATCAATGGTGTCCACTGTAGGCAGACCTTTTATTTCAATAGAGTCATTGCCAGCACCGCCATTAATGGTGCCACCAGTTATGGTGTTTGCTACTATAATAGTATCATATCCATCGCCAGAATTAATGGCACCGCCATCCATGTTTAGCACATTAATATAATCATTTTTATCTGTACCCATTATGCTGCCATTAGTTGTGAGTTCATTAAAGGTGAAACGCTCAAACCCATTGGTCAGGGTGTTTAGGTCTACGATAGTACTTATGGTAACATCACTAGCAAAGGTTAGCTCATCCACACCTTCACCACCTTCCAAGGTGCCGCCAGTGGGTATTCCATGTAAAGTAACAGTATCATCGCCAAGGCCAGTATTAATGCTACCACCGCTCATGGTTGCTATACCTATACTATCAGCACCATCGGTACCCAATACATTAGCACCAGTTGTAACGTCAGTAAGGTCAAACAGTGCAAAGTTTTTGGCCAAGCTGTTAAGGTCTAATTCACTATTAATAGTCACATCAAGGTGAAGTTTATTAACACCTTCTCCGCCATCAATGGTGCCGCCAGTGGGTAGAGATTTTAAGGTAATAGTATCACCACCAGCACCAGCATTAACGCTACCACCACTCATGGCCTCAATGGTAATATCATTAGCTTTATCTGTGCCAGTGACAACACCACCATCTATAATATTATCAAATACAAAGTGCTCCATCTCGGTCGCTATGGTATCAAGCCCAACGGCGCTATTAAGCATCATATCAAGAATTAAGGTATCACCGTCATCACCACCGTTAATGGTTCCGCCAGTGGGTACATTTTGTAAAGTAATAGTGTCACGACCAAGACCAAGGTGAACCTCACCAGCACTCATTTGAGACACAGTAATGGTATCATCATCAGCTGTGCCATCTATGTAGCCATTTTCTATAACTGATCCAAATTCCAATACATCCACTTCATTTGCTAAGGTATCAAGTCCAACTGCACCGTCTACCCTCGCAATGTACAATGTGTCAGTGCCATCTCCACCTACAATGCTACCGCCAGTGGGTATGTTAAATAATTCAATACTATCATTCCCAGCACCGGCAGTTATTGTGCCACCACTCATTGCATCTACAATTATAACGTCATTCTCAGCAGTGCCTATGATATTTCCATTGTTTGTAAGGAATACAAATGAAAATGCTTCTACATTGCTAGCTAGGTCGCCTATGTTTACCTCGTCATCCACTATGACACTAACGAGTAAACGATCACGCTCACCTTCTCCTCCATCAATTACGACGCCAGCAGGCGGTAGCTCAAATACCTGAATATAGTCATTACCAGCACCGGCATTGATATGACCACCAGTTATGCTTTCCACAACGATAGTCTCATCCTCAGCAGTGCCTATGATATTTCCGCCCTGTGCTAGTTCTGTAAACGTAAATTCCTCCACTTCACTGGTAAGGTCAGCAAGATTTACTTCACTAGTTATTGTAGGGTTAAAGGTAAGGTTATCCCAATCATCGCCACCCTTAATGGTTCCATCAGTTGGTAGGCTATTTAAGTCAATGCTATCATTTCCAGCACCGCCACTTACTTCACCACCAGTCATGGCATTTATTGTGATGGAGTCATTGCCGTCCAGAGTATTAATGCTACCACCGTTCATATTTTCGATGGTAATATTTTCTTCAACGTCAGTTCTAGTGAGGCCGCTTATGTTGGCACCTTCGCTAATTTCATCAAATACAAAGTCATGTATGCCGCTAGTTAAGGCTACAAGGTTTAGCTCGCTCTCTACGCTATTCTTAAAGAACACTGTATCCTCACCGCCAGTAGCTATAATGCGCCCACTGGTGGGGGTATTGTATAAATAGATTTTATTAAAACCAGCACTGGCATGAATGGTGCCACCATTCATGTTGTGCACAATAATAGTATCGTTCCCATCTGTACCACTAATGGTACCGCCTTCGCCAATACCAGAGAACTCATAATTTTCTACATTACTACTACGTAGGGTAGATAAAAATAGCTCGCTAGTTATGACATTATCAACAAAAATTGTATCTTCACCATCACCACCATCAATGGTACCAACAGAAGGTAGAGTCTTTAGGGTGATTTTATCATCCCCACCGCCGGTATTCACTGCACCACCAGTCATGCTTTCTATGGTGATAATATCCGCTAAATCTGAACCAGTAACTATACCGTCAGTGCTAACTTCACTAAATATAATGTGCTGCACATTACTTATGAGGCTAAGGTCTACCTCAGCACTGGTAACACCGTTAAAGTAAAGAGTATCTTCGCCATCACCGCCATCAATAGTGCCGTGAGCTAAGTAACTATTTAAGGTAATACT
>CAYJOQ010000259.1:0-2828 GCA_964371825.1 uncultured Desulfovibrionaceae bacterium | reverse complement strand
CCTGTCGTCGCCGTGAAAGGGCGATGTCCTGGGCCAGCTAGACGATGGGGACGCATCATGCTCAGCAACTTGTTGTTGCGGCGTGAAAAGGTGTTTACGCAACTCTCGCCGTAACGTCAACATTTTTTTTTTATTTTTTTAATTTTTCTTGACCCTACAGAAGATATGCGTATGCTATAACTGTTGCTAAGTAGTCAACTTTGTAAATTTTTCATTAATATTTTGTAAATTTTTCTTACAAGTGTATTATTTGCCAAATAAGATTAAACATATGCCAAATTCAAAAAACTCCATACCTCCTACACAAGCATCAAAAAAGCAAAGTTCTGCGCATAACGTTTTTGAAGTAGATGCCGCAGAGGCTGGTCAAAAATTATTGCAATATCTTTTGCGTAAAAGTGCTCTCCCCCAACCACTCTTGCATCGCTGGATACGCACAGGACAAATTCGCATTAATGGCGGACGCGCCAAACCCTTTATGCACATTAAAGAGCACGACAGTATACGCCTGCCTCCTTTTGCCCTAAGTATGATTAATTCCATCGCTTCTGACAAGCATTTGCCTCAAGAAGAACGCTTAGAGCATATTCATACACAAAAAATGTTCCAGCAACAGCCTACTCCAACGCTTCCTCTTCCTGAACGTATTTTTACCAATGAGCATCTTTTTGTATTCAATAAAGAAGCAGGCCTACCAATACACACAGGTACAGGTCATGAAGATAGCCTTGCCACTCGCCTAGAAAAACACTTTGCCTGCGAAAAATTTAAACCTACACCTGCACATCGCTTAGACAAAGACACATCAGGTATTGTGCTTGTGGCAAGGTCTTACAAAGCATTACGTGCCTTACAAGATGCTTTTGCAAGTCGGCATATGAGTAAGGAATACCTTGCATGGGTACACGGAATATGGCCGCATATGCACATAGAGCGCTTACATCACCATATGGGAAGAAGTTATCAGGGGTATGATGAAAAAGTGCGTATTCTTTCTGCTGACCAGGGCAAAGAATCCATAAGTATTGTGCAATGTGTGCAACAAAGCCATAATGCAAGCCTTATGCATATACGGCTTATAACTGGACGCAAACATCAAATACGTGTGCAAATGGCAGCAAAAGGGCATCCTCTTATAGGCGATGGCAAATATGGAAAAAACACGCCCCTAAATACGTCTTTATGCTTACACGCCTTACGTATAACCCTCCCTACAAGCCCAATCTTTGCTAGTCTTGGTCTTGAAGGAGCAAGCTTTACGGTGTTGCCCACATGGAAAGGCTGGCAAAAAGTAGACGCTGCACCCATTATCTTGACAGAAGTACCCTAGTAAATATATAGGCTATCTGTCGACCATACATCGATGCACGTTCTCGCAACAACACAGGAAAAACTCATGTCTGCCAACATACCACAAATTGTTTTGGTTGGACGCCCCAATGTGGGCAAGTCCACCCTCTTTAATCGCCTTATTCACAGCAATAGAGCTATCACCCACGACCGTCCAGGCGTCACTCGTGACCGCATGGAAGGCATTGTAAAAATGCATGGTGAAGCCCTTTTTGGCATTGTAGATACAGGCGGTATTACCCTTGATGCTCACGCTGAAGTTACCGAAGGCCCTGAAGGAATTCGCGGATTTGAAGCGGATATTTTGCGCCAAGCCGAAGAAGCCATGCGCCATGCTGTTGCTGTAGCCTTCGTAGTTGATGGTCGCGATGGTTTGCTTCCCTTAGATGAATACCTTATGGCTCACATTCGTCGTATGGGTAAGCCAACGCTACTTATCGTCAATAAGGTAGACGGCTTAGAGCGCGAAGATCAAATCTTGGCAGAATTCCATGGTCTTGGTTTTCCAGTTATGGGGGTATCTGCCGAACATGGTCATAATTTGCGTGTTTTACGCGAAGAGCTCCTAGATTTGATTCCTGACGACTGGGAAGCAGACATGACAGAAGAAGTGGGCCTTAAGCTTGCCATGCTTGGTAAACCCAACGCGGGTAAATCTTCTCTTGTAAACGCGCTGAGCGGCAGTGAACGTATGATTGTTTCTGATGTTGCCGGTACCACTAGAGACAGTGTAGATGTGCGCATGGAAATTAATGGCCAAACCTATATATTTGTAGATACAGCCGGTGTTCGTCGCCGTACTAAAATCACTGATACTGTAGAAAAATATTCTGTAAACTCAGCTATAAAATCCAGCACAAAGGCTCATGTAACCTTGCTCGTCATTGACGCAACAGAAGGCGTAAGCCAGCAAGATAAAAGGCTTATGGACTTATTACATGAACGAAAAACCCCCTTCATGATTCTCATTAACAAAACCGACCTTGTGCCTGGAGCAAGCCTTAAACAATTACAAAAAAATGTAAATGAAATGCTTGCCTTTTGTTCTCACGTGCCAGTAACCTTAGTTTCTGCCGTAAACGGACGCGGCCTAGATAAAATCTTGCCCTTGGCCCAACAAATTCATGACGAATGTCAAGTACGCATCCCTACAGGGCAACTTAACCGCGCTATGGAAGCTGTACTTGAAAAGCATCAACCACCAGTGGTAAAACGCGTTCGTGCCAAATTTTTCTATCTCACTCAAGCAGAAGTAGCTCCTCCAACCTTTGTGTTTTTTGTTAATGATGCCGAAAGAGTTTCAGAGAGTTATGCACGATATCTAGAGCGCTCGTTACGTAAACATTTTTCTATTATGCATGCACCCATGCGCGTACATTTACGCTCATCGCACACTAAGAGAAAAAAGAAGTAAAAACACACTGATTATACCTAACTAGTCAGCACTGAAAAACTATGCAAACCATTGTAGTTACAAG
>CAYJOQ010000258.1:0-2835 GCA_964371825.1 uncultured Desulfovibrionaceae bacterium | reverse complement strand
TGAAGAAGAATCCGAAGAAGAAGAAAAAGAAGAAGCACAAACAACTCAAGCTACCACAGCTCAAGCTTCATCATCTTCAAGCAACACCAGACAAAGAAGTACTAAAGCTAGCGACGTAACATTTTCCTATTATACTGTAGGCAGTGTTTTCAGCTATAACAGCACACCAGTATATAATAAGTACACTAAAACACTTATAGGCACAAACCAATTACAAGAGGGCGGCTTAACTTACAATGCACAATATTACACAATGCCTCAAAACACCATGTTTAGTGGTTGGGGAGTTAAGGACGCAAACGATGTGCTTACACCTATCACATATCCTTACACAGTAACACAGAGCACAGTGCTTTACCCAATCTTCAATGATTTATTTGCAGCTCAAAGTGCTCAAGTAACTTATAACAACAACGCGGAAGACGGAAACAATTATGCATCAGTTGAGTACAGCGTAACTTTAAATGATGAATATGTAGGAGTTTACACAGTTAACGATTACTATAAACGTTGGGCAACAACAGATAATAAGACTTTTACATTCACACAAAAATATTACTCTAACAACGCTGTTAACCTTAGACCAACATTATATGATCCAACAGGTACAGTAACAAAATCTTATGTTTATATGGACACTGTTGACATTACAGACATTGCAGTTCCAAAAGTAACCATGAATATTCATCTTCCAGATGGAACAACACAATCATTTATCCAAGATAAAGGCGCAATTAATTGGAACACAAGTTTACCTACAGAAGTAACTTTAGCAGATGGAACAAAAGTTACAAAAGACACTACTCCAACTGCACTTACTGGTTGGAAATCCGATATTAACGGCATACAACCTGTAGCCTTTAACACAGCAGCAAAAGAAGGATTAAACATTTACCCAATCTTTACTTATGATATTACATTTAAGATGGCAGGCAAAAACGACACAGTTCTTAAAACTTGGTATAATTACTTAAATAACGCTGACGAAAATAAAATATCCGCTGTCTCAATACCAAAAGACAACGGCAACAGCATTATTTGGGAAGACCAAAACGGAAAAAAAGTATCAAGCGAAGAAATTGCTTATATGAGTTTCACAGAGCCAGTAGTATTCACACAAGTAGAAACAATTAGCACAGACATTGGTGACTACAACTACGAAATGTATTACTACAGAGTTTATAATGCACAGGAACAATTCGTAACAACTGATTACATCGCACAAAAGCTAGCATCCGGAAATAATGCTTATGTTGATGCAGCTGATGCGGCAGCAAAAGGCGTTGACATTGAAATCACTTCACAAGTTGCTTCAGCAACAGACGTAGTAAACGTTGTTAACCCAGGTCAACCAATTAAATACGCTGCAGAACTTGGATACATTGATGTTGAGTTCACAGTAACTCAAAACGGCAAAGTTAAAACAGGTGCAGTTAGATTTACTATCCTTCCTCAATACGTATCATTAGCAAGAACAGATGTTTTCTACAACATGGAAGGCGACAGCGCAATGTATGTAGGCGATTATGAAGCTTATAATATCAAAGATCCAAATAGCGGACTACATTACAACAGCCAAGGTATACACATCAGATACTCAGCAGGTATTCCTCATGGCTCAGCATCAGCAGAACTAATCGATTTATACACTAACCCAGAAGTTGGCGGACTTTCTACATCAACTGATGTGGATAATCCAAACACAGTTCAAGGTGAAGACGCTTACAACTTAATCGGTGGTGCAACTACTGAATTCATCATGAAAAAAGATATTAGTCAATTAGCACCCGGTGTTTACAGCGCACTTGATATATTCGAAGTTAAAATAACACCAACAAACCCAAGCAACTTATTTATTTCAGGCACTCAAGACGGTGAAAATTTACAACCTTCTTCTCAATACGAAGTAAGAACCGTTGCAAACCAAGAATTAAAAGCTGATTACAACAGCGAATTACACACAATTAGCACAGCTAACTCAGTGTTTGATGATGTGAAAGAAGTTTACTCAAAAGACACTCATGCAAATCACTTCATTAAATTCTGGAACGAAACTACACAAGCTTTTGACTTAAATGAAGTAACAACTCCAAACGATCACGTTGGAACTTACACATTTGAATTTAAAGTTCTTTCAGAAAACAGCTCACAAGATGCTATAACAAACAAAGTCGGCGCAGCTACACTAACTTACGAAATCGAACAAATCCCAGTAAGTATTTTAGTAGCTGACCAAGTTAAACTTGTTGGCGAATATGACCCAACAATCACAGCAACTTACTTACCAGGCGTTCAAGACGAAATATTCTACTCAGAAGATGATGTTCAGTTCTACGGCGAACGTAGCAACATCAACGACCCTGATGCAGAAGACATTAAAGACCACGGTAAAGTATTAGTACCTTCAATGACAATGACTGGCGCAGATGCAGAAAACTACAAAGTAGCTCTTACTTCAAGCGTTGCCGGTAACTTTGAAATAGTTGGTTATGAAGGAACAGCAGCAAGTAGCGATTACACAAGTGTAAATCACACAATCGACAACACCCATGAAGCATTTGATGGAATCAAAGCATCATTACCAACACACCTTGAAATTCCACAAATCTTATTCTGGAATGAAGCAGCTGGTCAATTTAACTTAGCACAAGTTACAACTCCAGACGAACACGTTGGAACTTACAGCTTTGACTTTAAAGTAATTACAAGAAACACATCAGAAGAAGCTTTAACTTCTCTTGAAGGCGCACAACAATTTGTTTACACAATCAACCCAATAGCAATCGAAGTAACAGCTAACTCAGCAGCAAAAATTAGTACTGAAGCAGATCCTGC
>CAYJOQ010000257.1:0-2840 GCA_964371825.1 uncultured Desulfovibrionaceae bacterium | reverse complement strand
TGGCGCAAAATTTTTCTTACAGAAAAATTTCGTTAGTCGGCACATGAAAAACAGGGGCAATAGTGTCGAAAAATTGCTAAAAAGTCGCATTACATGCTTTGTTTTCGGCAATTTTTCTAGGTTGGCCCTTGCATGTTAAGTGTACAATTACAAATAGTTGTTTAGTTTTTCAGTGCTGACAAAAATACTTTTGTGCATTATGCGAATAAACAAAGCAGGTGCTTTTTTGCAGTAAGTTATAGGTTGCTTGTAGGAAAAGGGATAAGGTTTGCAGAGGTAGTCACTTACTGTTGCAACAGTTTTTTTTCCAATTTTTGGCATAATGAATGTGCCATTTCAAATACCAAGGTAATTTCTTGAGCGCTGATTTGATCTATATGGATACCGCAAACACAAACAATGGTACGGTGCAATGCTTCATGCATATAGCGCGTAACCTGTTCGCTTACAGCTCCTTCTTTGTGCGATGGCACAACATGCGTATGTGTGTATGAAGGGCTTGAGTTTTTATGTTCTTGGGTTGTAGTAATGGTGAGTGCTCCTATGTGTGGCTTATGCCCTCCGTCTAACAGGATGCATAAATCGTCACCCATATCTAGGGCGCGTAGCCGCATATGTATGCGGCCTTGGGTTTCTTCTAAAAAAATCATGGTATCAGCCCTGCACTGCATGTATTTTATCTTTATGTAGTCCTGAATACATAATGGGTATGCGTGCAAAAGAAGAATGGGAGTAGTGAATGATTTCACTACATTTAGATAGGACAAACATGTCAATGAGCGCTTCTGTACCCTTTTGTACATTGCTGACACCGGGTACATAACTGTGCAATGGGGTTCCATTTGGCAAGAAAATTTTGCTTTGTGTGATTGTGTTTGGAAAAATATTGTGAATCATTTTTTCAATTTCTGCACAATCAGTACATAAAAAAATTGAGTCATGTTTATTTGCCACTTGGCGTAATGTATTTATCATAGCTGGCAGTGGACTTTGCAAGTCTGTGTATCGTATATGTATGCCTATGGGGGGGCTTGTAAAATGTGTTTGAAAAAAATCATCTACTCGCTGTGTTAATTTTTTGGTAGGTGCAATGTATTTTCGTAAAATATATTGTGGTACATCGTTATTATGTATGTTTTGAATTTCAGGAAATGATCTTTGTAGGTGTTTTTTAAGTAGGGGGGCAAGTTCAACGCAGGTCCGTGCGCTATAATCCCAAAAAACAGCGAACTTTGAAGAAGATTGAAGGTCTTTGAGTGAGGCGCGTGTTCTGTTCATGTTGCTTAGCAGCATGTGGTCATTATTATCAAAAAGATATTCAACCGCAATGGCTTGTTGTATATGCTCATGCCAAAAAGCTGGGATTACTTCAGGTTTTTGCGCATAGATTTCTAGAGCCTCTTCTATATTGATAGTGGGCAAATCATGTAGTGCAAACCATTGAGGAAATACATTAGAAAAATCATCAGAATATAAACCATCGCGCCAATCAACGCAAAGGGTTCGTTGACTAAGTAACGCAAGGCTTATGCCGCTAATGAGTGCAAGTATGCGATTGGCAAGGCCGCCAGAAGCACGCACTATAAGAATGTTAGACGGATTACTCATGTGTTGAGGCCTTTTGTGCTAGTAGGTGTAAATACACAACAAAATCTTTAATACTTTGTTCTCCTGTTTGCAATCGGCATTGTATGTAAGCATGTGCATACTGTGCAAAGGTCATTTGCTGTCCATAGACTGTATATAACCGCTGTTCAGTGACAAAGGGGAGAGCAAATGCCTTGCCCACTTGGGGATGTATAGGTTGCTCAAACTCTTCTTTAAGTGATGAAAATGCCTTAGATACCGTAGCAGGCACTTCTTGTAAGTGTAAATTTTGCAAGATGGTGTTTGCCACATACAAAAGCAAACGAGGCCTTGGATGATTTACTGTGTAAAACAATTGTTCTTCGCGCCAATATTCATCTATTATATGTAGTGAAGATATTTTTAGATGATTTTTAGGCTCAGGTAAAAAAGCACTTAACAATCTTGTTTCTTTGGCTTCTTCTTTTTTTCTCGAAGCATCATAAAGAGCATTAAGATTATATTTACTTGTCAGATTTCCATTAAGATATATATATAATATGTCCCTAGCGGATAAACCTCCTTGGCAAAGATGCTCAAGCAGCATGTCGCCATAGGCCATATGCGTTTTATTGGTCCATAGAGGCCAGTAGCCATTGAAAAACATATTGGGAATTTGCACACATTGGCAATGGGCAGGCAGTTTTTGCAAAAGAGCTTCTGTGGCCTGTTCACCCCATTGAGGGCCAATTTCTTGATAAAGAAATAATGCACAATTTTCAAGAGAGTTTACGGGCACATCTTCTTGCAAGTAATTTGTATACTTTTCTATTGTATACTTACGAGAAAATGCATCTGTAGATGCGAGTAAGCTTTTTAGGCTGTCTCCTTGGCAGTTGGCATGTATGATACAAAGACTTTTGCCCATAAAATCCTCATGAAATGTATACAAGATATATGGTGGTTATCAACAACTCATAATGAAAATATAGAGTATATGCAAAAAAGTCAAAAAAGTTGTTGACCATTGCAGCACTTTAAGGCAGATTGCCTTTCCGCGCTGAGGGAGAACGCAGCAAGGGCATCGCCCCTAAAGGAAGATTCTCAAACCGGATTATAAAAAATATTTGAAGAGCGAAAAAAGTTCTTGACTGTGAGAGCAAGATAGTGCAGATTTCGCTTCCGCCGCGAGGGGGTCCAAAGGGGCAACCGAAAGGGTGAAAAGAGACTTTCTGTCTTGGCAGCTTGAAACCAAGTTGACACAAAAAAGTTTC
>CAYJOQ010000256.1:0-2863 GCA_964371825.1 uncultured Desulfovibrionaceae bacterium | reverse complement strand
TAAATTAATGACAGGAAAGGGTCATGAAAACAAAATTTATCTTTGTTACGGGCGGTGTTTTGTCCTCTCTTGGTAAGGGCCTTGCGGCAGCGTCCTTGGGTGTTCTTTTACAAACAAGAGGGCTTTCTGTTACCATTCAAAAGCTTGATCCTTATATTAATGTTGACCCCGGGACCATGAATCCTTTTCAGCATGGTGAAGTGTATGTGACAGACGATGGCGCTGAGACAGACTTAGACCTTGGGCACTATGAGCGCTATCTTGGTGTGCCTATGTCACGTAAAAATAATACAACTTCAGGCGCCATTTATAATCGTGTTATTGCTAAAGAACGTCGTGGAGATTATCTTGGCGGTACGGTGCAAGTTATTCCGCATATCACTGATGAAATTAAAAATACTGTTCGAGCTCTTGCTGAGGGGGCTGATGCACCTGATGTAGCCATTATAGAAATTGGTGGTACTGTGGGCGATATTGAGGGTTTACCCTTTCTTGAAGCTATACGCCAGTTAAAATCAGAACTTGGCCGTGATAACTGTTTAAATATTCACCTAACCTTAGTACCATATTTAGCTTCTGCTGGCGAACACAAAACAAAGCCTACACAACACAGTGTTAAAGAATTACTCTCTATCGGAATCCAGCCTGATATTATTCTTTGCCGCTGTGAAACTCCGGTAAATGAAGAGCTTAAGCGTAAAATTGCACTTTTTTGTAATGTGGATCAAGATGCTGTATTTTCTTCTGTAGATGTGAAAAATATTTATGAAGTACCATTAAAATTTTATGCAGAAGGTTTTGATCAAAAAGTGGCTATTATGCTGCGTTTGCCGGCGCGCAATGCTGACTTAACTGCTTGGAAAAAGCTTATTCATGACTGTGATAATCCAATGGGGCGTGTGACCATTGCCATTGCAGGTAAATATGTAGAACTTAAAGAAGCCTACAAAAGTTTACATGAAGCGCTTGTCCATGCCGGAATTGCCAATGGCGTTACCTTGGATTTGCGCTATGTGAATTCTGAAGAAATCTCCGCAGCAAATGTTGCCTCTGCGCTGAGTGGATGTCATGGGGTGCTTGTGCCAGGTGGATTTGGCTATCGAGGTGTGGAGGGCAAGATAGAGTCCATACGATTTGCGCGTGAAAAGGAAGTACCTTTTTTTGGAATATGTCTAGGTATGCAGTGTGCTGTCATTGAATATGCTCGTAATATGGCTGATATTGGCGAAGCAAATTCTGAAGAGTTTGCCCCCACCGGTAATGAGAATGTAATTTATTGGATGAGTGAATGGACTGACCCTGTCACAGGAAAAACAGAACGTCGCCACGTGGACAGTGATCTTGGCGGTACCATGCGTCTTGGATCATATGACTGTGCTATTGTTGAAGACTCAAAAGCCTATGCAGCTTATGGGGCAACACTTATTCACGAACGCCATCGCCATCGTTATGAATTTAATAATGATTATATGGACGTGTTGCGTGAAAAGGGTTTGGTGTTCAGTGGCACTTCCCCTGATGGAAGTCTTGTGGAGATAATTGAAATTCCTGATCATCCATGGTTTGTAGGTTGTCAATTTCATCCTGAATTTAAATCTACCCCCATGAAGGCGCATCCTTTATTCCGTGATTTTATTGCAGCTGCCAAGGATAAAGCTGGCGTAAAATAGTTTTTTCTTACGATGTTGTATAAGGGGGAAAGGCTAGATGTTTTTCCCCCTGTTTTTTGTGAAGAAAGAACACCTCACGCTAGGCGGGAGGTTCTAAAAAATTTACAGCTATAAGTATGTTGGAAAAACTCCTTTTGATTTGTAAAGTAGACCTGCGGCCTGACAACTGCACGTCAACAAATCAAAAGGAGGTCAGCCAAAATGGCTTAATATGTTTTAGAGCGGTAATTATGAATGTGAAGAGATTGTTTTCGTTTGTGGTCCAAAAGGCATGGATTGCCACGGAAAAGGGCTAAAAGTTTTGTCTTCGTATATAATAGTCGATGCTGAAACACGCATGGAAATGCGTTTTTCAGCATTGACTATTATATTTTATTATTCTGGATGTAGGTAGCGTATGGTTGTTAAAGCAACAGCATATCATTGGACATTTTTACTGGCTTCCATCATTTTTGAAGTGCTTGGTACATCAATTATGAAAATCTCTCATCAATGGACCATGAGCTATGGCGCAGAGTTGGGGCTTGGTATTATGTGGCTTTGTCTTGGTATTTCGTACTTTTCATTAGCTAAGGCTACTCTTGCCATTCCTGTGGGCGTAGCCTTTGCTCTGTGGGATGCCTTGGGTCTTGTGTTTGTGGTGGGCATTTCTTTTTTTGTTTTGCAAGAAGCATTTACCATAAAGACTGTTTTGGGGCTTTTATGTGTTTTATTGGGAGGCTTTTTGGTGCATATGGGCACAAGCCAAACTGAAAAAACACCAGACACCACTACTGCAAATGGCGTTTAAGATGATGGCATTTATACAAAATATTTTTTCTTTTTCTGTAATACTGGTACTTTGCGCTGCTGTTTTAGATATTATAGCTAATATCTTACTTGCGAAATCAGAAGGGTTTAAGAAAAAAGGTTTAGGTACCTTAGCTTTGCTCTTGGTTGCTTTGGCCTTTTGGTTACTTTCTTTAGCTGTGAAAGAATTAGATCTTTCCATTGCCTATGCATTGTGGGGGTGTTTTGGTATCCTAGGTACCAGTCTTTCGGCATGGGCCATATTAGGGCAAAAAATGCGTCCCACTGCCTTTGTGGGCATTGGCTTTTTATTTATGGGTATCATTTTACTGCGCATGTAAGGCTACTTTAGTTGATGCTGAACAACACATTTTCATGTGTTGTTCAGAAAGGCACGTTGCCTA
>CAYJOQ010000255.1:0-2881 GCA_964371825.1 uncultured Desulfovibrionaceae bacterium | reverse complement strand
TCCGCACAATGAATTGTGCAGGAGTCTTATACCATACAAGCATCACCAGAAACAAGAGCAGTGACTGCGCATTTCTGGTGATGCTTGCAAGATATAAAAGCTGTTTTTCAGCGCCGCTTATTGTATAATTTCACAATTTGTTACATAGACATGGTTATCACGAACAAGGCCCTTACTTATGCCCAAAAGGCGCACCTTATCGCCTGCTTTTAGCTTTGCAACCTCTTTTGCGCTGTCTTTGGCAAATTCACAGCGCACACCGGTCATACCAAAAGAATCTAAATGGAATCTTATTTCAGGATAGCCCATATCAGATTCCGCCACTTGGCTAATTTCAGCTTTAATGCCTACCATCATATCTGTATAAATGTCTTCAGCTTCCATGGGATGCTCCTTATACAGATGCAGCAATTCTTCAGGTGTAAAAAGTCTTTTTTTGACATATTGCTCACGGCATTTTTTAACTACTTGCGCTCTTTTTTCGCCTTTTTCTGGAGCTTTTTTAACACATATTTCATATTTTTTCCGCTGTTCATGCCTTTTAAAAAGAAGCTCAGAAGCATTAATTTCGTGAGCATAACTTACTTGCGCCCCCCCAATAAAAAAAGCACAAATCAAGCAGCATACTGTTTTTTGCATATGATATCCTTAAATATTTATGTATACAGAGACTATTTCTACTCAAGTGCGTACTGCGCTCTACGTTTGTGCAGAGTATACAGTCCAACAACAATCATATCATGGTAAAGAAGGTTTCATGTACTTTGCATCCTTGCCCTTGTGAATGTACCATGTATATGCCAAAAGCCTCTTGCATAATGAATTATGCAAGAGGCTTACTATAAACGAGGTCTGCAATGCAGTCAATTCTCGTGTTTTTTACTCTCAGTGCTCTATGCGCGCTTAATTTCCATTGCTTTTCTTAGCATTTCGTCAGCTGTTGTAACAACCTTACTATTAGATTGGAAACCACGCTGCGTAACAATCATATTCACCATCTCTGCAGACATATCTACATTAGACATTTCTAGTGAGTTAGATTGAATAGAAGCAAAATTTTCTGTACCTGCTGTACCCATCATAATTTCACCAGCGTTAGACGTATGTGAAAAAAGATTACCACCCTCACGATATAAACCATCATCGCTGGTAAAACGAAATACCGGAATTTCGTAAAACTCCATCTCTTGTCCATTGGTATATGAACCCACAACTCGGCCATCATCTCTAATTACCATATTCGTTAGAGATCCTTCAGTATATCCATCTTGCTCGTTAAGATGCATGCTGTTAGAGCCTGTGCGCGCGGTAGTGGCGTCTGGTTCAAGTACAATATCACTTCCAAGACTTGGTAATGAACCAACATCTGTACCAACATCAGCAGCTGAACTCACACTATTTTGCCATGTATCAGCACCTGAAATGCCAAAATTCACCGCAATTGATTGTCCTTTATACGTAAGCTGTGGCATCCCGTCTGCAAGGCTTGCAGGTGTCCAAGAGCTTAAATCTTGTGTATTACTTCCCGTAGGCGTAAAAGCCGACATATCTACAAGCTCACCGCTGGAATTAAAGGTCATGGTGCCAGACATCAAGGCTTCGCTTGAATTTTCTGCAACAATCATAAATTCCAAAACCTGCTCACTACTCGAACCTGAAGGAGCTCTGTCCATATATATGGTCAAATTTTCTCCCGAACCTGCAGCATCATACACACGCAATGCCTGAGCATAACTATATTCGTTTCCATTTATGGGTGGTGTTGCAGAACTGTCAAACGATTCTACCATACTAAAATAAGGGTTCGTTGCACTTTCATTTACATCATCAATATTGCCAAAATTAAACCCTAATTGCATGGTGGTAGTGGCCTTAGGCTCCATAGGCTTAAAAGGGTCAATCTGTATAGGACTTGTTTCTGCAGATACAACCCCATCTTCGCTTACGCTACGCCCCATTAAGACTTCGCCGCTTGGTAAAACCAAATAGCCATCTTCTTGAAATCGAAAATTACCAGCACGTGTATAAAATTCTTCACCATCAGCATTGGTAACGCCAAAAAAGCCATCACCTGATAAGGCTAAATCGGTTACATCTGAGCCTGGTTGAAAAGCCCCTTGCTCAAAGGACGTGCGCACAGTATCTATTTGTACGCCCATACCCACCTGGCCTAAAGCAACCATAGAGTCTTCTTGTGCTTCCCACCACGACCCCATGGATTCTTGCGAAGCATATATAAGATCTGAATACAAAGCCTGCTGTTGCTTAAAACCAACAGTGCTTACATTGGCTATGTTATTGGTAACCACATTCATGCCTTCGGAAAGGCTTTTCATGCCTGTAGCACCTATGTAGAGCGAACTCATCATGGCAATACCTCCAAAATACAGATAGAAAAGGCAGGAAAAGATTTCCCACTTGTGAAAAAAAACAATCTGTACTTCTTACGTATCAGCATTATTCATGCCAAGTTATAAAGGGAAAAAATAGCCCTACAAACAATACCTAGTGGGCACTGAAAAACACATACATTTGCTAAAATGAGTATTTTTTATGTTTAAAATGTCGCAAAAAATTCATCAGTAACAATAACATATTTTTTTAGAATCCACATATAAAAGGTCAGAAGAAAGCTATACACCTTCTTCTGACCTTAATACTGTATGTGTTAAAATATTTTGAAAAATTATTGCGTGGGCATACCCCAACGAGGGAAGGAAGCCGGCCCTGAACCCGTAGGCACTTTTTTGGCGGAACTTCCATTACGTGTTGTTAAATAAATACCACGTTGTCCGCCACGAGTTGATGCAAAAGCAATGGAATAGCTATCGGCACAAAATGATGGCTGCTCATCACTGCCGGGGCCAAAAGTAATTTGACG
>CAYJOQ010000254.1:0-2905 GCA_964371825.1 uncultured Desulfovibrionaceae bacterium | reverse complement strand
CTCCATAAGACTCCTGCACAATGAATTGTGCAGGAATCTTTAAGTTTGAAAATTTACTTGTGCAGGACAAAAGACACAAAAATCAGTTTTTTTGTATAACAAAAATCACCAGAAATGCACATTTCATGCGCTTATTTCTGGTGATTTTTATGGTTTTGTAGCTACATAAAACAATTATTTTAAAATTTGCTTGTCTTATGCGCTAAGGAAGAATTTTGCTATTGAGTATCAATTAACTATTTTTTAAGTTTTCTATAATTCTTGATAACTCATTAGCCTGACTTGATAATTCTTGCACTGCTTCTAAGGCTTCATTCATAGCTGCATTGGTGTTTATGGCTATATCATTAATTTGCTCAATGGCATTATTCATTTCACTCACCGTTGCAGATTGCTCTTCACTTGCAGTGGCAATAACGCGCACACCCTCAGCACTTTGTTCTGTAATATCTAAAATGTCTTGTAATGCTTCGCCGCTTGAATTGGCAAGCGCTGTTGCCTGCTCAATACCGCTTACGGCAATATCTACCTGTTTTACATTATTTTCTGTACTGGTTTGAATGGCAGCAATAGCGCTAGCAACATCAGATGTAGAGGCTATGGTTTTTTCTGCCAATTTACGCACCTCATCAGCAACAACAGCAAATCCACGCCCTGCCTCACCTGCGCGAGCTGCTTCAATGGCCGCATTTAATGCCAACAAATTGGTTTGATCTGCTATATCAGAAATAACGCCCATCACTGTATTAATAGATTGAGCATGTTCTGCAAGTGCACTCATATTTTTACGCAACTCTAATGAATCTTGTTGCACACGAGTAATTGAGTCTTTGCATTTTTCTGTTATGCTTGCTCCATAAGTGGCTTTTTCCTTAGCATTTTCAGTAAGTTCAGCACTTGTTCCTGAATTTCTTGCCACATCTATAATCGTTGCATTCATTTCATCCATGGCTGCAGCCGTTTGCGCTATACGATGGGCCTGTTCATCAACACTTTGTGAAGACATATGCACTTGCTCTGCAAGGCGCCCAGAAGCTGAGGTTACAATATTGACCACATCTTCTAATTGGTGAGCAGCATCTAAAAGCCCTTCACGTCTTGCCCTACTTGCTTCTTCTGCGGCCTCAAAAGCCTTTTGTTTAGCTTCTTCTGCTTCAGCAACAGCCTTGCGTGCTTCTGCTGTAGCCGTTTCAGCTTCTTTTACCATTTTTGCAAGATTAATAATCATAGCACGAAGTCCTACAGCCAATGTGGAGATTTCATCTCCTCGCTGAATGCCTCCTTCAATGTGCTGCTCTTGCTCCTTGGTCAGCTCTAAATTACCTTCTGCAACATATGTCGCAATTTGCGCACCATTACCCATGGCAGTTGCAATTCCTCTTGCAACAACAAAGATGACCACACTTACAGTTATGGCAATTATTGCGGCAAGAACAATGATTTCATACGTTAAATGTGTCGCGTTTTCAATAACTTCTGCAATGGGTGTATCAATCATCACATACCAATCTGCTATGGGCACATGTGCAAAAAAGCCTATCATTTCCTTACCTTCAAAGGTGTAGATAGAAGAGCCATTTTTTTGCGCTGCAATATAGGTACTTTGTGGTTCAGCAGCATCGCTAGTACCTACAAATTCAGTGTGTTTATCCATAATTATTGTGAATTTTGAATCATATACATAGGGAGACATGTTTGGCGTAATGGCTATGGAGGCTACGGAATTTTTATTTAATGTGGCTAAGTCAATTTTAAAAATAAGTGCCCCAATGATTTGACTCCCCTCATGTATAGGCGCCCCTACAAAAGCACTCAACTGTTTGGTTTCTTGCGATATTCTTACTTCAATATGATTTTTTCCCTGTAAGGCAGATTGCACAGATGTATATTCACTGGCACTATCACCAATGCGCCGTGCGGCTGTATGTGCAATAATTTTACCTTGAGTATTAGTAATAAAACTCGAAGATAAATCCCTGTAAGAATCTACCATATCAACTAAATATGCTACAATGAGTTTTTTAAGCCTTTCATGTTCTTCGCCGTGAATGCCTTGGACATCTTGCATGGCGAAGGTTTTAAACGTAGATATATTACTGGTAGAATTTGACATCCCTACAAGGTAGTTAAGAATATTATTCAACTCACTTGCTTGCACTCTTGTCAGTTCACTCAACTGTAAGCGCGCTGTTGTTAAAGCATCATTTTTAGCTTGTATGCCTGAAAAGGTAGCTAATGCTACAAGGCCTGCTATAGCTGGCCCAAGAATATACAGCATCATTTTGCCCAAAAGTTTCAAACGCATTTCATAACTCCTCTAATATTTTACTACATACATAGTTACAAATATACCAGCCTAAAAACTACGTAATCGGTGCTGAACAACACGCTTTCACGTATTGCCCAGAAAGGCACGCTGACTCCAAATACCCCTTTGGGTACGCCAGAAACACGTTCTGGCGTAGCTTACGTTACACTACATTTTATTTGCAAAAAAAGCTGTTAGTCCATGCTGAAAAATAGCAGTCTAGAGTCATAAAAATACCAAAAAAATGCATTGCATCCCCATATTTTCATTATTTTTATTTATATATTTCAAACCAAAAATGATAGTATTTCAAAACGTTTATTTGTTTTTCAGTGTCGACTAAGTAAAGTAGCACTATACCTATATTAATTTTTTGTCAAAAATTAATTTTTTTTGCAGTTGTTAACAATATATAACATAAGCACTTTTGTTCATAAGGCTAGAGCATGAGTACGACTTCATTACAACTTAGCCGATGCTTAATAAAACATTTTACTGTGTCGTTAAGAGTCCTGCACAATTACTTTTTTAGTATAATTTTATGAAAATTGTAAAAAAGTTTTCAAAACAAAAAATTTACAGTGCAGGACTAAAAGG
>CAYJOQ010000253.1:0-2910 GCA_964371825.1 uncultured Desulfovibrionaceae bacterium | reverse complement strand
TGACAGCTTTGCTGACAATAGCGGCGCAAACGCCACAAAGTGGGGTTTGTCATCAGTCTGTGAACAACACATGAAAATGTGTTGTTCAGCATCCATTTATTAGAATCTTATGCTTTTTTTAATTCAGCATACCAAGCACTTGCTTGCTCCATGAGTGAATTTGCTCTAGCAGCAAAGGCATGTGGATCTTTTAAATAACCGTCAAGCAAAAGACTTGTATCATAAAGACCTTCAACAAGGCTTGTAAGCAAAGGATCCTTGCTATCATGCTTGTAAATACGCAAAAGGTTACGCAACGTGGCATGGTCACGATTCACTTCAAGAATTTTTTGCGGTACAGAATCATCCTTATTCATAACTCGCATCAATTTTTCCATTGAACTGGTCATGCCGCCATCTGGAGCCACAAGGCATGCAGGGCTATCAGCAAGACGATGCGAAACACGCACGTCAGTAACTTTTTCGCCAAGAATGTCCTTCATCGCTACAAGTAAGGCATCAAAATTGGTTACGTCTTCTTCAGCAAGGGGTGCACTTTTAGGCGTGTCTTTATTTTCATCTGCAAACGAATCCAACACGTCATCACCGGCATGCTCAACGGCCTTTAAATCCCATTCTTTATACTTTCCAAGGCCTTCCATTACAAATTCGTCAATGGGTTCTGTGAGATATAAAACCTCAAGGCCCTTCTTGGCAAATACCTCTAAGTGCGGATTAAGCCTTGCAGCTTCACGACTTGGCCCTGCCACATACCAAACAGTTTTTTGGCCTTCCTTAGCACGATCCATGTATGCATCAAGAGAAGTTAGCCCCTTGTCATCATCATGGAAGGAGGAATTAAAACGTAATAATGCACATACTTTTTCACGGTTTACAAAATCATTGTAGCCCATTTTAAAAATGCGTCCGTGGGTATGCCAAAACGTTGCATATTCTTCGCTGTCACCCTTAGCCATTTTTTCAAGATGGCTTAAGCTTTGCTTAACAATGGTTTGCTGAATTTTACGCAACACTACGTTTTCTTGTAAATTTTCACGAGAAATATTTAGCGGTAAATCTTCGGTATCTACTACTCCCTTGAAAAAGCTTAAATATTCTGGCAAAAGCTCTTTATTTTCTCGCATAATAAGCACTCGGCGTGCATATAAATCAAGCCCCCAGCGTTCACGCCCAGAACCAAATAAATCCAATTGTTTAGGCGGCACAAAAAGCAATGCGTTAAACTGTACCGGCGCATCTACTGAAAAATGCAAGGTATCAATAGGATCTTGATGATCATAGGTGAGAAATTTATAAAACTCTGTATATTGTTCCTTAGTGATGGAAAACTTAGGTTCACGCCATAATGCCGGCGTCGTATTTATATGCTCACCATCAACCATAATTTGGAAAGGAATAAATGCCGAATGTTTGCGTATAATTGAATCAATGCGGTATTTTTCTAAAAATTCTGCACCATCTTCCTTCATATGCGCCACAATCACTGTGCCGCGCTCAGGCGCTTCATCGCTGGTATTTACTGTAAAGGTTCCACAACCATCACTTGTCCACACATATCCTTGGCCTTCGCCAAAGGCTGGACGAGAAAAAACTTCCACCTTATCAGCTACCATAAACACGGAATAAAAGCCTACACCAAAACGGCCTATAATATTAGAAGCGTCAGTAGATCCTGTGGTTTCCTTGGTATTTTCTGCAGCATGATTTTGCAAATCAGCTAAAAACTCTTCTGAACCAGACTTAGCAATAGTGCCAAGATTATTCATGAGTTCTTCTTCGGTCATACCAATACCATTATCTCTAATGGTCAATGTTTTTGCATCTTTGTCTAACTGAATAGATATTTCTAAAGGGCCCTCAGCTCCTTGAGGACTTTGTCCCTTACTTTGCTGAAAGCGCAACTTATCAAGGGCATCAGAAGCATTTGAAATAAGTTCACGCAAAAAAATCTCTCTATTTGTATAGAGAGAATGAGTAATAATATTTAAAACTTTACGCACTTCCGCACGAAACTCGTGCTGTTTAGCCTGTTCAGACATGAAAAAACCTCCCAAAAATAATATCTATTGCTATAAATAAAATGCTTTGCCATTTCGTCAAGAGGTAAATACCGCCAACACATATTTTTTTATTCTAGGACATGGCATATTCTTTGCAGAAATAGAACTACAGCTTATACAAAGGTAAAATTTGCCTCCCGAGCAAAGTTTTACATAAACATTAGGAGCCCGTCATGAATATTTCGTCAAATGTCAATAATGGCCTAGTTCACACATCCACTTGGGATAACGGCACCATGGCACAAACGCAAGCCAAAGGCCGCGAAGCAGAAACTGCAGAACTTGCTGATATTACAGATCACGTGAATGTAAGCACGTCTGGTCATACGCCTACCCTACTTGAAGACCATGAAGTAGAAGCGATTTTGCAAGACACATTAGAGACAATTGGCAACGATCCTTACGCTGCACTGCATGTGCACAGCGGCCTAGATGCCTCACGCGTAGCCGCGCTACTTGCTTAAGGACAAGAAGAAGAGGGGGGGATTTTGCTCCGTTAAAAAATCCCTTCCTTTCTTAGCATTTTTTATACCGTTTTTTACCCTTCTCTCCCCTATTATAGTCGGCATTAAAAAACCAAACAACTATCTGTAATTGTACACTTAAAATGCAAGGGTTAACCTAGAAAAATTGCCAAAAACCAAGCATGAAATGCGACTTTTGCGGCAAGTTTTTGCCCCTAGCGCACTTACTTTTTAAGTGCCGACTAACGAAATTTTTCTGTAAGAAAAATTTTGCGCCACGTAAAATAAGCCAGAACTTGCTTCTGGCGGCCCTAAAAGGGTATTTGGAGTAGGCGTGCCTTTCTGAAACACGCATGGAAATGCGTTTTTCAGCATCAACTATTATA
>CAYJOQ010000252.1:0-2925 GCA_964371825.1 uncultured Desulfovibrionaceae bacterium | reverse complement strand
AAAGTTATTTTTTCAAAATACACAATAAAGGGTTCGTACCCTTTCGGTAGGCATCGTGAACGAGTTGAGGTGTTGCGCCTAGCTTTAAGGCAATATAGACCATTTGATTATAGCATGTTACTGTAAAGGCTCCATGTTTTTCCCAGCGTCTTCCAGAGGTTATTAGAGGTGCTGGAAGCTCTACTATGTGGCCTAAAGTACGAGCGTTTTTCACTAGCAGTACATCTTCTAGAATTGGTGTAGAAGCATACCCTTGCAGATTAAAAAAGTCTTGCTTGCGCATGCAAAGACCTTGATCACCGTAAGGTAAGGAGCACAGTTTTGCGCGCATGTTTGTGCCCCATTCTATGAGCTTTTTTCCTGTAAATTTACCGGATAGCGCAAAGGAGAAATACGTAAGAGAGGTACTTGGATTTTTAAAGGCCTGTCGTAGATGCTGTGACCATAGAGGCGGTAAGATGGAGTCGGCATGTAAAAAAAGAAGTAAATCTCCTGTAGCTTTAGAGGCACCAAGATTCATCTGCGCAGCTCTTGAGGGAGTGTTTTCCTTTGGAAGAGAATACACTTTTGCACCAAGTTTTTGCGCTTTATGGCAGGTAGCATCCTTACTATGTGCATCCACCACAATAACTTCTACATTAAAAGCATGTTGCGTTGCCATTATGGTTTGCGTAATGGAGTGTTCTTCATTAAGTGTAGGAATAATTATGGAAATACGTTTAGGAATATGCTCTGGCAAATCAACATCTTGCAAATATTCAAGTAAGGAATATTCATTAACTTTGGCAATACTTTGTTGTAAAACTGTATCGGTACCCCAAGCAATGTTTGTAAAAAGGGCTTCATGGTGTTGCGAAAGAGCGATAAGGTAGTAGCCCCCATCATGGGATGGGCCAAAAACACAAGGCTGTATTTCTAGTGCGGCTAGTGCTTTGTGTAAATTTTCTGTTGTATTATCGGGGCAATCGCTGCCCATAAGGAGAACTTTTTTATATCCGAGTGCAAAGGATTTTGCAAAAGCATACGACATACGCTGCCCAAGATCACCATGACTATGTTGCTCAATATACATGAAGGATGAATAATATTCATTTGGATCAAGCCAGTGACGCATTTGCTCTTCTGTAGCTCCGGTGTAGTGAATATGTACATCAAAACCTGTTTGTACAGCTTGCAAAAAGGCATGTTGCGCCATTTTTTTATGTATCTTGGTGGCTCCCTCAGCTCCAAGCTTGGGAATTAAACGTGTTTTTACGCTTCCTACTTGAGGATATCTTGTAAAAAGAATAATACAAACATGCTCTTGCATATTGCTTACCTGTTAAGCCACCAGCGGAAAATTTTTGCAACTAGGGGCGTTAATTTTGATTTTTTATACAAGCCTGCTACGCGCTTTATGGCGCTAGCTTGCGTAGGATATGGATGAATAACATTACTTAAGGTACCAAGGCCTACTTTTGCTACCATAGCGGTTGTTATTTCGCTTATCATTTCACCTGCATGGCTTGATACTATAGTTGCGCCGAGTATTTTATCCGTACCTTTTTTTAGTAGTATTTTTACAAATCCACGAGTTTCTCCATCGGTAATAGCCCTATCCACATCTTGCATGGAAAAAGTGAACGTTTCTACTGTCAAACCTTTTTCAAGGGCATCTTTTTCATACATACCTACATGAGCAATTTCTGGATCGGTATAGGTACACCATGGCATAATCAATGAACTTAGTCGCTTACGTCCCTTAAACAAAGCATTTTGTACAACTATTTGCGCAGCGGCTTCTGCTGCATGAGTAAATTTCCATGCCATGCAACAATCGCCAGCAGCATAGATATTATCATTGCTAGTACGTAAAAAGTCATCGACCTGTATACCTTTTGTGGTATAGTTGACCCCGGCCTTTTCAAGGCCCATTCCTTCTACATTGGGAATACGACCAGCGCCAATAAGAATTTCGTCACCGTGTACTATGATCTCTTGATTATTTTGTCGTATTGTAAGAGCTTTTTTCCCCTCTGCAGTTACAGTTGCGCTGACAATAGAAGCATTTAGCAAAACCTCAATGCCTTCTTCATCAAACACTTCTGCTAAAAGTGCAGATGCTTCTGGGTCTTCATTGGGTAAGAATCGAGAGTTTTGAATAATGGTTACTGCCGCGCCAAGACGTTTAAAGGCTTGCGCAAGTTCGCAACCTATGGGACCACCACCAATAACTATAAGTTTTTCAGGCAATGCTGTAAGATTAAAAATGCTTTCGTTTGTCAAAAAGCCAACTTCTGCAAGCCCCGGAATATCAGGGTGCATAGCTCTTGCACCACTGCATATGGTCGCTTTTTTAAAATGCAGTGTTTTTCCTGCAACTTCTACGGTATTTTCTCCTGTAAATACTGCTTCTCCTAAAAAAACATCTACTCCAAGAGATGTATAGCGCTCTGCTGAATCATGTACACTAATTTGAGATCGAATATCGCGTAAACGCTCCATAATGGTTGTAAAATCACCCTTATCAGTATGCTGTGCTTGAATTCCCCATTGCTGGGCATTACGCATTTCATGTACTAAACGGGCCGGTCTAATAATACTTTTAGATGGTACGCATCCGGTAACAAGGCAGTCTCCCCCCATAAAGGCCCTTTCCACAAGAGCTACCTTACCGCCAAGAGAAGCTACAATAATAGAAGTTATGAGGCCAGCAGTACCAGCCCCTACCACAACCATAGAATAACATGACGCAGGTTCTGGATTTTTCCAGTGCGTAGGATGTACTCTTTCCACAAGCATTTGATCATGTATACTGTGTTCTTGAAGCTGTGGTTTATGAGCCATACTTGCTCCTATTTTTTATGTATGTTGTATTTTGTAATAAACTATCTAGTCGATGCTGAAAAACGCATTTCCATGCGTGTTTCAGAAAGGCACGCCCAC
>CAYJOQ010000251.1:0-2947 GCA_964371825.1 uncultured Desulfovibrionaceae bacterium | reverse complement strand
TGACTGATAGGCAGCGCTCGTTAAACCAAGCACTATACATGCTATCATAAAGGGGTCTGCACGCAAACCTAGAGTAACAAATAATCCAAAACCTAAGAAGAGAAGAACAAGAATGGGCACACCACGAAAAAACCATACATATATAGATAGCACCCTGCGTATATAACATGGGCCATATACCTGCATAACAGCGAGGGGAAGACCAAACAATAAGCCAATGGCCAAGGCAATACATACATTACCTATGGTCACAATACTGCCGCCAAGAATGTAGGGTAAGGCGTCCCAAACAATGATAAGTGATTCTAGCATGTACTATATGACAGGGGGCTATAATGCCCCCCATTTTTTGAATGTTTACTCATGCAAACGTTATTTATTTTGCAAGTATTTATTTTGCAATTCTTTCCAATAAGGGTCTGCCATAAGCAATTTATACCCTTCATTAATAAGAGTCATTGTTTCTTTATCACCCTTTCGTAAGGCCACGCCAAATTGATCTGGATGACCGTGAGCTCCGGCAATAACAACTGCCTTACCCTTAGCAATGGCATCACCTGCGGGCAAAGCATCCATAAGACCTGCATCTATGCGGCCATTGATGATATCTTCAACAATCAATGGTGAAGACTCATAAAATTGCAATTCAAAAGGATAGCCTTTTTCTTTTTGTTCCTTTTGCATATCATCAGATTCAGATGTTCCGCGCTGAACACCAATCTTAATGGGCTTTTTCAAAATATCGCTAATAGTTAACTTAGAGTCTGTAGGAACAATAAACACACGAGAAACTGTCCAATAAGGATTTGAAAAATCAACCATCTGCTTACGGCTTTCTGTAATACTCATGCCTGAGCACACCATATCAATTTGTCTTGCCAAAAGTGCAGGAATAATACCGTCCCATGCAATAGGTTTATGCTCAACCTTAAAACCCATCTTTTTAGCAATCCAATTCATAGATTCCACATCAAAGCCCCCAGGCTTTCCTTTTTCGTCAACATAGCCAAATGGAGGGTAGTTGGCATCTATGCCATTGATAAGGGTTCTTTCCGCTGCATGGGCAGAAACTGAAGTGAGAACCACTGCCAGCATGGCTAAAAGTAAGATTTTTTTCATGAAATTCAACGCTCCTTAAGGATAATGTGTGGATATACTGCCTGTCTTGTTCACACTTTCATAGTGTTTTTTTGTAAGTTTCAAAAAATGAACGTTGCAACAAGCTGTTACATCTATTATTCAAAGTAGTTCACTAACAAATTGTTCTTCATGACGCAAGTATTTAACAACCCTATATACCCGAGTTAAACACTATGTTTTACCAAAAGGCATAATTGCTTGCCTAGTCGCATAATATACATTATTAAACCTAGAACTTTTTAATATTAAATTAGTCGTTACTGATTCAAAGGTTGGATGTTTATGAACTTTGCTATTTTTAGAAAAATTAATTTGCACCCTGCGCAAATTGCCTTACTTCTTGGTGATGCTCTTGTTTTGCAGATCATTCTTTTCTTTGCAGTTATAATAAGAGCTATGTTTGGTGGCGTTTCTCCCTCCATGTATTATACCATGAGCATAATTCTTTTACTTGGGCCAGTGTTTGGCGCCATGCTTGGTGCGTGTGAAATTCCTGTTCCTCCCGCACACCGTGAACTAAAGCAAATCTTTTTATCAGTAACTTTGAGTTATCTTGTTATTCTTGTCTTTTTCTTTATGACTCAAAGCTCTGTGGAATATTCAAGGTCAATACTTCTTATCGCTTGGTTTGGATCAATTATTTTAGTTCCCATTCAAAGGCATTATGTACGTAAAAAATTATGCCAAAAATCTTGGTGGGGGCGTCCGGTAATATTTTTACAAGATAAGCAGTTTAGCGAAGAACTGTGGAAAGAAATTGAAAAAAACCCTGAAAGAGGCTTGCGCCCTGTAACATGCCTATCGTTAGATATGCATGACATTACGTGGACTGAAAGGGTGCTTGAAGCGCAACGAACCTATTATAATCCTCTTTTCATATGGATAACACCAGAAGAACGAGACCAAGAAGAATCAGACTTTTTTAACGATTTAGCTCATTTATGTCGTAATATCTTAGTTGTACCTGCTGGGCCTAGCAAAATCCGTAAATTTTGGATGGTTCCACGCATACTAGGCACAACTTCTGGGTTTTTAGTTAAGCAAAACCTTTCTGATGGCCGACGCCTTAAAGTTAAACGCTTTATTGATATCCTTTTTTCACTTATGGCTCTTATTGCACTTTTTCCACTTGGTTGCTTTATTGCCCTATCCATACGCTTTCACAGCAAGAACAAAAAAATTCTTTATAAGCAAGAACGTATCGGTCAAGGCGGTGAAAAAATACGTATTTTCAAATTTTGTTCTATGGTTGACAATGCTGATGAAGTTCTTGAAAAATACCTTGATGAAAATGAAGACATGCGCGAAGAATGGGAAAATACAAGAAAATTACGTAATGATCCACGCATTACCCCCACAGGCAAGTGGATACGTAAAACAAGCCTAGATGAATTACCACAGCTTATCAATGTTTTCATAGGAAATATGAGCTTTGTTGGACCGCGCCCCATCGTACAATCAGAAGTCGAACGCTATGGCGATGTGTATCTTGATTACACTGAGGTGAAGCCTGGCATTACAGGATTATGGCAAGTTTCAGGACGTAATAATACGAGCTATCAAACGCGTGTATGGCTAGATAGGTATTATGTAACGAACTGGTCTGTGTGGATGGATATTTGGATTTTAGCGCGCACCATACCAGTAGTTATACGGTGCGAAGGTGCCTACTAAACACTAGCCAAAATACACTTTTTTCTCAATTTTCAATATATTTTAAAGCCCTGTGTAGATACACAGGGCTTTAAAATGTTGACAAAGTCAACTCGACCGATAAATCAAGAGTAGGTGCAATTTATTTGCACCG
>CAYJOQ010000250.1:0-2947 GCA_964371825.1 uncultured Desulfovibrionaceae bacterium | reverse complement strand
AAAGTCAACACGATCGATAAATCAAAAGTAGGCGTAATTTATTTGCGCCGTTAAACGATTTATTTTCGTGCCTTTCCGCTTGGCAGCTTTGCTGACAATAGCGGCGCAAACGCCACAAAGTGGGGTTTGTTATCAGTCTAACAGTCGTAATACGACTGCTACATTGTTATTTTTTTACACTTTTCTAAATAGTTGAATCTGAAAAACGTGTTTTTGCGCATTTTTCTAAAGCTACGCTTGTTTCATATATCCCCTTGGGATCACCAGAAACACATTCTGGTGTATTTTACGCAGCGTAAAACATGCCTTGTGTGTAATACTCAATTACCCCTTTGTAAAAGATACAAAGATTTTTAGTTGAGAATCAAGCGGATTTGATAACAGCTATCGCTATAAATTGCAAGAGACATGAGAAATTTTTAAGAAC
This sequence comes from uncultured Desulfovibrionaceae bacterium, assembly GCA_964371825.1. GTDB lineage: Bacteria > Desulfobacterota > Desulfovibrionia > Desulfovibrionales > Desulfovibrionaceae > CAYJAD01. The sequence continues at coordinate 2,520 of CAYJOQ010000250.1, read as the reverse complement.
TTGTAACTTTTGAAAAGCATTTGACAAAAAACGCTCCTTTCATTCAATAAACAACATAGCACTTTTGAAGTAGTCAGCACTAAAAAATATATTAACCAACTATGATAATCGACGCTGAACAACACATGAAAATGTGTTGTTCAGCGTCGATTATTGTAATTGTTATGTGACATTTTCTTGCGCCATTAGTTGCCGTTTGGCAAACTCAGCTGCCCCCCAAAGCCCAGCATCTTCATGCATCATAAGCAATACAGGGATATTTTGTAATATGTGACGCATGGGCGCAGGGCCAAGATAAAATTCTTCAGTAAAGTTTGGGCTTTGCACTATATGCGGGTTTTTCATAAGCACTCCGCCGCCAAGATACAAGCCCCCACTACAAAGGGTATTTAAAGCCCAATGCCTACAAAAGCGACCCAAAAAGCGTGTGTAGAGTTGCATTTGCTTGCTTGTATCACCATGGTGTTCCCACAAAGCAATTGCATCCTTAGGGGGAAGAGTTTCGCCGCATACATAAGCATGTAGTAAGCTTATCCCCCTTGCCGAAAGTATATCTTCAGCACAAAGACATATCTTTTGCGTAAATTTTTGAGCAAAATGCACAAAATCCCATTCTTCTTCTCCGCAAAAGGCCATTTGCGTATGCCCACCTTCAGCATGAACCATATGCCATTGCAGATGTTGCAATGGCAACAGCATGCCTGTCCCCAAGCCTGTTCCAGCACCCACTATGCCTCTGTTTGCACGCACACGGTTGTTTACGCCCAACAATGGCAATACAGGCACAGCCTCAGCTAGTGTTGCCCATGCTTGCAAAGCAAAATCATTCACTAAGCATAAATGTCTCGGCCTTTTGGCCCAATCATACTCTGTAAAATCTACATCCAAAGCAGCATTAGTTAGCGAAGCTTTAAGCGGTATAGCCTCATTTGATGATGCTACGGGCCCGGCAATACCAAGAATACATATATCAGCCTTAGCCATTGTCAGCCCAGTACAAGCCGCAGCCTGCACCACATGTTCTGTTGTTGTAAAATCTGCTGTAGGATACTGGCATTGTGTACAAAGAGTAAGTGCACCATGCTCTAGATGATAGTAGGCAAAGCGGGCATTGGTACCGCCTATGTCTGCACAAAGAATTTTTTGAATCATACAATCCTCCTTTGCCCAGCGGCACAATGCCCACCAAGGTCATAAGTGAAAGTCCTGCACAATTATTTTCCAATTTTATTTTTGTGCTTTTGCAATAAATTTTCTTGAATTTGAAAATTTACTTGTGCAGGACAAACGCCGCAAGGTGGGGTTTGTCATCAGTCTGTGCTGAACAAAACATGAACATGTGTTGTTCAGCATCTACTACGCAGTATATTACTGGCTTTCCAAACGATTTTTTATTTCCATAAACAACGTTTTACGTAATGGAGTAGAAATACACTCTTTACGCTCAATGCAATAAAAACTGCGATTAAAATTCATATCAGAGATAGGAACCACAAATAAAATACCTTCTTCAACTTCTTTTTCAATGGTACGTAACGATAAACAAGACAAAGTATCTGGATTTTGCAGTACATGCTTTATGGCATCAGAATGTGCCAATTCTAAAAATTGCGCAGGTCGTAAGCCCAAGGGGGTTAAATTGCGCAAAAAAGTTTCACGAGTTCCAGACCCTACTTCACGCAAAAGCCAAAATTTATCCATTAATTCTTCCATCTTGTGTGGATTAGCTGCAAGTTTTTTATCAGCCGTTACCACTACCAAATCTTCGTGACCTATGGGCGTAATCACAAGCTGCGCTGCTTGTACATCACCTTCTACAAATCCCATATCCAATTGACCGTGCTCTACCCTACGCACAATTTCAGAAGTGTTATCTGATTGGCAATCAAGTTCAACATGAGGATAACGAATTTTCATATCATACAATACTTGTGGCAAAATCCAACTGGCTAAGGTCCACGATGCGCCTACATACAATTTGCCTGCCAACTCCTCACTTGAAATTAACGTGAGCACACTGCTCAGTTGATGATACAAGGGCGCAAGGCGGCTTTCTAACAAGCGGCCTTTTTCATTAAGGCGAATACCACGCCCTACGCGATCAAACAGCGTGATGCCAATTTCTGCCTCAAAATCACGTAATGCGCTTGAAACAGCAGCTTGTGATACAAAAAGTTCATGGGCAACATCACGCATATGCGGTGTACGTGCCAAGGCTAAAAACACTTCCATATATCTAAGAGTCATGCTCCACTCCACTAAATACTACATAAAAACACAAGTCCTTACATTCAATTATGCAAGGACTCGCCACAAGAATATACCCCATAGCTCTTTGTAGCATTGCTATACATTCAAAATTTTATAATATTTACAGCTCAATATACTTAACAGCCTATTAATATACTATATTCATTGCAAACAGTCTTGTATCTTTTCAAGATACGCCTTTATAACGAACAAATCAATCCCTTCAAAGTAAATCCATACCAGTCAGCTTCTGGCATCCTCAAAAGAATA
>CAYJOQ010000249.1:0-2949 GCA_964371825.1 uncultured Desulfovibrionaceae bacterium | reverse complement strand
TTTGATTTATCGGTCGTGTTGACTTTGTCAACACTCTCCAGAGTAAAATACTCTTCAGACTCATGACAAACCCCACTTTGTGGCGTTTGCGCCGCTATTGTCAGCATAGCTGCCAAGCGGAAAGGCACGAAAATCAATCGTTTAACGGCGCAAATAAATTGCGCCTACTTTTGATTTATCGGTCGTGTTGACTTTGTCAACACTCTCCAGAGTAAAATACTCTTTACTGCTTTCATAACATTGCCAGAAAGACGCAATACATGCGTTTGCTTCTGGCAATGTTTTCATTACGTCTTCGCTACTCCATACTGAACAACACGCTTGCACCTATTTTTCTAAAGGCACACTCGCACCAAATGCCGCTTTGCGGCCGCCAGAAACACGTTTTGCCATATTTTACGCCACATAAAGTGTTCACTCAATGAATTATGTATGTGTAAAAAAGCATCATTGGTTGTTAAATCAATCAAATATAATTAACTTGACGCATATATTTGTTCTATGTAGGTTGCTAAAATAGGACACTCACTTTTAAACATTTTAGTTAGGAGAATACAAACGTCATGGCCCAAGATAGCTTTATCACATTAATGAATGAAGAACGCACCTACATCCCCCCTTTACACAATCAAGATACTGCATTTGTTCGTAGTCAAGAAGAGTATAAAGCTATTGCTCAAAGGGCTCTAGAAAATCCAGATGCATTTTGGGGTGAGCGAGCTAAGCAGCTTTTGCATTGGTTTAAACCATGGGATCGTGTTTTAGATGCAGATTATAAAAATCATTCGTATAAATGGTTTTCTGGCGGAAGACTTAATGCCTCTTATAATTGTATAGACAGGCATCTTATCAACGGAAAACGCAATAAAGCTGCCCTTATCTGGCAAGGTGAGGGAGAACATGAAGTGCGTTGTTACACATATCAAATGTTATATACAGAAGTGTGTCGCATTGCACATGCATTAAGTTCTTTACGTGTGCGCAAAGGGGATAAGGTGGCATTATACATGCCCATGATTCCAGAACTTGCCATTGCCATGCTTGCGTGTGCACGCATTGGCGCTATTCATACTGTTATTTTTTCTGGCTATGCTGAAGGCGGCGTATTGCAACGCATCCAAGACTGCAAAGCCAAAATAGTCATTACCGCTGACGGCGCCATTCGAGGCGGCAAGGTAAAACCTTTAAAGGCAAACCTTGATCCCATCATAGAAAAATGCCCTTCAGTTGCGCATGTGGTGGTAGTTAATCGTGCCCAACAAGATGTATATATGCAGCGTAATCGCGACATCTGGTGGCATGATCTTCTTGATGATTTTACCCTTGATGCAGATTTTCCTTGCGAATCTATGGATGCCAATGACACCTTGTTTCTTTTGCATACAAGTGGAAGCACGGGCAAGCCTACCGGTGTTATGCACTCCACAGGAGGATATTTGACATACGCTGCGCACACAACTCAATGGGTTTTTGATTTACGAGATGATGACGTTTACTGGTGTACGGCTGACTGCGGCTGGATTACCGGTCATACCTATCTTGTATACGGCCCTTTGTCTTTAGGCGCCACCACAGTCATGTATGAAAGCGTACCTAATTTTCCTAAGCCTGATAGATATTGGAGCATTGTAGAAAAATACCGTGTAAATATATTTTACACCTCACCTACAGTTATTCGTTCGCTTATGCGTGTTGGCGAAGCATGGCCAGAACGCTATGACCTAGCCTCGCTGCGTATTTTAGGTTCTGTTGGCGAACCAATTAATCCTGAAGCATGGATGTGGTATAGAAAGGTTATCGGACGTGATGACCTACCCATTATTGATACGTGGTGGCAAACGGAAACTGGCGGTGCTATGATTGCGGCATTGCCCTATGCCACAAAACTTAAACCAGGCTCAGCCACCTTGCCCTTACCGGGAGTTGATGCCGCCATTATTAGTGGCGATAACGACAATAACCAAGAAGGCATAGAAGGTAGAGGCGGACACCTTGTTATTCGTAAGCCTTGGCCGGGCATGATGCAGGGTGTTTTCGGAAACCCTGAAAAATATGCTTCCTACTTTGAGCGTTTTAACAGCTATCAATCTGGTGACGGTGCTCGTGTAGATGAAGACGGATATTTTTGGATTTTAGGGCGTATTGATGATTCTATCAATGTGTCAGGTCACAGATTATCCACATCAGAAATTGAATCTGCATTGGTAGCACATCCTTCTGTGGCAGAAGCTGCTGTTGTTGGTATGCCTCATGAACTTAAAGGTGAAAGCATTTATGCCTACGTAACCTTGAAAGAAGATGTGACGTGGTCAGAAGATATGCGTAAAATTTTGCGAGAAACTATTCGCCGTGATATTGGCCCCTTAGCTACTCCTGAAATTATTCAATTTGTAGACTCCATGCCTAAAACATGCTCAGGTAAAATTATTCGTCGCATGTTACGTAAAATCGCAGCAGGTGAATTTGCAGAGCTTGGTGATACTTCTACCCTAGCCAAGCCTGAAGTACTGCCAGATATTATTTCCGGCAGCCAAAATGTAAAACAAGGAAAGCTAGAAACGGCAGAAGCATAATTTTTTAGTCATAATTTCGCTAGTAAGCCCGTGTGTTATTAAAATACACACGGGCTTTAAAACAGTATTAATTGGCAGCATTATCCATAAAAAAGACCTCTGCACACGTTATTTTACACTTCGTACAAATTTTTAAGCTTCAAAAACAAAACTATATTTGAAAATAATTGCGCAGAGGTCTCAATTCTGTTCGGCAAAAACAGTACCGCTTTGAGTTAATTCAATCTTTTCTACAAGCTTTTCATATTCACCGGTGTCAGATTTATTCGCTGGCGTTGTATGCCCGTTTAAGTCGGTTTCGTTGTGGTCTTCTGATACAACTAATGATTTATAAGCATTTCTTCCATAGCAGGGTCACTAAGTTTATACCATTTTT
>CAYJOQ010000248.1:0-2953 GCA_964371825.1 uncultured Desulfovibrionaceae bacterium | reverse complement strand
CCAAGACATTCCACAGCGTCCCCGGCTTATGCTCAGAGAATTTCTTATTCACTTGCTCAATATGTTGGGGCGTAATCTGTGAAATGGTCAACTTGTCAAATCATAGGGGTAAGGTGCTTAAGATAGCGATTTTTATCGGTCACAATGCCCTTGAGTGTCGCCCCTTTGACCTCAAAGTAAATGGCGGCTACCTCGCCAAAGGTCTTGTCCTTTTCTTCCTTCTCTTGGCGTATTTCCTTGGCCGTCTTGATGGTTTCACTATGACGCACAGCTTTAACACGCTCGGCACGGATTTCAGCGGCTACTTGCGCTGAGTACCCCTCTGAGATTCTCCCCACCTTCTCCCAAACAAGTCTTTTGCCATTCTTAAAGGCCACCACAAAACATAAATCAGGCTTGCCCTTAAACTGTTCATTTGTTTCATAGACATATACGCCTACCCATTTCTGAGGGTGAAACCTTCTATATTTTGTTGCCATTTGCACACATTTTCCTAACATGCTAATGTGACCGTGCGTAAAACACTTTGATATTAGTTTTGTTGACTCAATTGGAGCTATTAAATACACCTCTAAATCTGCAAGCCTAAAATATGGCTTATTTTATTGCTTTATATCAACGCTTTACTTAGACAGCTCAATCTACAAAGCATACAAAAAATCTTAATATATCCAAATATGAGTAAATAAAAATAAACATTGAAAAAAGTAGGCTATAATTACAACAAATATTCTTAGTATACGTAAATTGTTCTTCTTTGATATTACATTTATAGTATCATGTTTAAAATAATGACAACATTATAGGAAATAGAAGTACGTAAGCTAATGCGCTTATAAAATGTACATATCTTTGTAAAACTTCATTTAAATTTCCATACCTTTAATAACGTTAATCCTATCACTGCAGCGCAAAATTCAGCAAAAGGAACACTTAACCATATTCCATATATGTTAAAAAGTATTGGTAAAATCAAGATGCCCATACTTACAAATATAAAGCCCCTACTTGCCGCAATAATCACAGATTCACGGCCTTTACCTATAAAGGTAAAATATCCTGAATTTAATATATTAAATCCAGATAATAAAAATGCAATGCCATATAGTTTTCCGCCTGACACTGCCAAATCTATTAAAGACGTATTATCTGTAATGAATAGCGATACCAATTGTTTTCCTGCAAAAAACAATAACGAAAACAAAGCGAGCCCAAAAATACAATTAACAACATATGACAATTTCATAATCTGCTTAACTCTTACAGCATTCTTTGCGCCATAATTATAGCTTACTATGGGGCCTATGCCATCGGAAACCCCAAATAACAGCATGCCGCCCAATGTGCCTACATAATTAATTGTCGTAAACGCAGCCACACCTCCCTCTCCGGCAATTTGCATAAGTGAAATATTAAATAAAAATACAGTTATAGCTATTGAAATAGAATTAACTCCTTCTGATGCTCCATTATACAAAACACTTTTTATGCTTAGAGATGAAAACGTACCTACAAAAATATTTATAACGTTATCTTTGTTCAGCATGGGTGATATTACGACTAAGAGAGCTGAGCTATATGCTAATCCTGTTGCAAGAGCTGCACCCATGACACCCATTTGCATTTTTACAATGAATAGATAATCAAGAGAAATATTTATTATAACGCTTAGAAGAGAAGCGTAAAAATACTTTTCTGGCTTACCAACTATTCGATTTAAAAAACCAAAATAGAACATACTACACATTGGAATTGCAAAAAGAGAAATATAATTAATATATGAGGAACTATCTGATAATAAAACAGCATTTGCCCCTAATAGAGTTGCCATTTGCTTATTAAAGCATACGCCTACAATTGTAATAAATGCGGCAGATACCCAAAGAATAATTTTAAATGTATTAAAGCAATCTTGCGATCGTTTTATTCGCCCTTTACCAAGACTAATACCAACAAAGCTTTGTGTACCAATGCTGATAATCATGCTCACACCCACAATCAGCTGCATAAAGGGCAAAGCAATGTTCACACTTGCAAGAGCATTACTTCCCACAAAGTGACCAACAAATATACCATCGATAATGCCTTGCACGCCAGCTATAATCATTGCAATGACAGCAGGAAAGCAATATTGAAACATTAATTTTGGAATGCTTTCAGTTCCAAGTATGCTTTCTTTTTTTATACGTATATTTTCTGTTGCAAAATTATTCATATTTTTTCTAATCTACTTTTTATTTTATCAGCAGTGGTTTCTGTAAGAAAGATATCGCTTATGATAGTAAGTGTTTCGCATAGATTTTTTATATCTTTTTCAGAGTAGCTTGCATGCAACCTTTCTGAAAATTTCTGCATTAATGCTTCATCATAAAAATCAATACATGCATTCTCCACCACAGATAAATAATATGTTCTTTTGTCACTGGGACTTTGCTCTCTTGTTACATAACCTTTTTTCATAAGTTCTTTAATTTTTTTTGTTACCGAAGGTCGTGAAACACATAGCATATCCGCAATTTGCGTTGACGTGTATTTTCCGGGGTAAGCTCTTATTATATCAAGATATAATATATCATTATACGTAAGCTTTGTTTGACCTTGTAAACTGTTTTGCAATCTTAACTCAGAAATAGATACATCATGATAAAATTTAGTCATTGCCTTTGTTAGTTCACTAATCACATTACCTCCTCACTCTGTAATAGTTGCGTTAAAATAGTTATTATAAGGCAACTATTTTTATGTCAAGAACTTTGTTGATACCAAAACATCATGACATTCAACGAAGGTACGTGGGCATGTTCCATATGATTCATGCACAGCAAATCTTGTAATTTGCTAATATTATAATATAAAATAGTCAGCACTGAAAAACTAAACAACTATTTGTAATTGTATACTTAATATGCAAGGGTCAACCTAGAAAAATTGCCGAAAACAAAGCATGTAATGC
>CAYJOQ010000247.1:0-2959 GCA_964371825.1 uncultured Desulfovibrionaceae bacterium | reverse complement strand
CGAAAATCAATCGTTTAACGGCGCAAATAAATTGCGCCTACTTTTGATTTATCGGCATTGTAATGCTCCCAAGGCCTCCTTCTCCATCCTTGGAAGGAGAAAGGAAGGGAGAAAGAGGCGGGGATTGGGAACTTTCTTGACTACCTATACTCTCCAAATAAGACTGGCCTGTCTTCCTGATTCTTTTTCCTTACGATAAGAGAAAAAATCATTATGCATGGTGGCTGTACATAAATCTATGCCAAAAATATGGTCATCTCGAAGGCCAGCCTGTTGTAATTGATGGCGTGTAAGGTGCCATAAATTCATGGTTTTATTTTGGGGGGTAAACCAAGGTTCATACTCAGGACCCCATTCTTTATCAAAGTGAATAAATTCAGCCATGGCCGGGCCAAGGCTTGGGCCACGCACAGCCATAAGGTCAGCAGGCTTCAGTGCATATTGGTCGCAAAATCGGCGTATGGCTGTGGCAATAAAGCCTATTCTGTTGCCACGCCAGCCTACATGCAACGCCATAATATGTGTACCTTCTTTATGCGTGAGTAAAATGGGCTGACAATCGGCAGTTTTAATCATAAGCGCACAGTTTTTTTTTGCTGTGGCATGGCCGTCAGCTTCATAGCTGGGCCCTTTTTCCGCAAAACATGGTGTTGCCGTTTGCGGATCAAAAATCAGACCGTCCCCATGCACTTGCGAAAGTTCTATGATAGGCTTGCCTATGTGCGCTTCTAAGGCTTGCCTGTTGCGTAGTATGTGTTTTGGGGCATCCTTGGTAGCATATGAAATATTTCCACCGCCATAGGCTCCTAGTGATGCGCCGCCATGTCGTGTTTGGAAAAAGCATTTCACAGATGTAAGGCCCGGAAAAGTAAACGCTATTCCTGTGATATCCATATACTACCTTCTTCGGTTATGAGGCCATGCATGGGTTTGTCCCAATGTTCATGAGGAACAGCATGAACAATTTGCCAACTAAATGCAAGCCCAATAATAAGGCTATTGTTAAGCCAATGCTGTGTAAGCATGCGATCATAATAGCCGCCACCAAAGCCAAGCCGTCTGCCCTTAGTATCAAAGGCAATACCAGGAACAAGAACAATATGCGGTGCATTGTGTTCATTTTTTTCTAACAAAGGTGCACACTTTGGTAAAGGCTCCATGATGCCATACGCACCTTGGCAAAGGTCTTCACGCCGTGTGCAGGGTATGAAATCCATATGCCCCTTAACAGGTAAGCATCGAGGAAGAAAAACTTTTTTGTGCTCAGCAAAGGCCTTATGAAGAATAGAATCTGTATTTAATTCTCCTTGCAGTGCCATATATAATGCAATATTTTTCGCACTTTTCCAGCAATCTTCGCGAAATAAATACTCTGCAGCTTGTGCGCTTTGTTCTTGCAGTATAACAGCATTTTGCGCGGTTCGCATTTTGAGCATACGCTTTCGCAGCAGCTTTTTTTCTTCTTCCACGGTGGTATTTTGCATATTTTTCCCCCTTTGCCTGTGTCTCAAAATACGTTATGCTCATTGCATATTATTTCAATAAGGAAGTTTATGCTATGTCAAATATACATGAAAATGAACAAATGGTTGAAAATGTTAAAAATTCATATATGTGGGTTGTGCTTGGAGATATTCATGATGATATAAGTCTTTTTGGGCATATTCCTGAACTGCAAGACGCTGATGGGGTGATTATTACCGGTGATATGACGCTTACTGGCGGTGTAAAGCAAGCTGAGCGCGTATTATTTGCGGCTCAAGAAGTGCATCCTCATGTGCTGGCGCAAATTGGAAATATGGATAGAGCAGAGGTTACCGACTGGTTGCAAGACCTTGGTTGTAATTTACATACTGAAGTGCGTGAACTTGCACCAAATGTAGCTGTGCTTGGTATTGGTGCTTCAACTTTTACCCCCTTTGGTACTCCCAGCGAATACCCTGAATCACGCTTTGCTGAATGGCTTGAAGCCAGTTGGCAAAAGGCTAGAAAATGGCGAAAGCAGGTACTTATTTCCCATAATCCACCCAAGGATACTTTGTGCGATGTGATAGGTGATGGCGTGCATGTAGGCTCCACAGCGGTGAGAGAATTTATAGAAGAAAATCAGCCGGAAATTTGTATTTGTGGACATATTCATGAAGCTCGTGCCATAGATCGTATAGGGCGCACAGTGGTTATTAATCCTGGAAATTTTAGTGCCGGTGGTTACGTGCTTTTACGTTTGAATGACGGAGAACTTTCTGTAGAGCTAAAGGTGATTTCTCATGAGTGCTAAACAGTGGCCTAGAAGAAAAGCAAGCGGCGATGGGCAACAGCATTCATGGGGATCTTCCTCACATACGAATACAAATGGCCAACAATCTCATAAGTCTGGCACACAACATCCTCATGAACATGCGCAAAACACAGGAGAGCAAGGCTCTTTTAGGATTAGTGATGCCGGTCTTGTATGGCTATGCTATACCCTCTATGGCATTGCTATATTTACCGGAGGACTTGCTGCAATAGTTGCTGTCATTATAAATTATATTACCTGTAATGATAGTAAGGAAAGTTCTCCATTGCTCATTAATCATATGCAATGGCAAATTTCTACCTTTTGGCGTTGCATTGTATATATCCTTGCATGCGCTTTGATTAGCCTTGTATTGACTATTACCGTTGTGGGTGTGGTCTTTATTTATCCCTTATGGCTTGGCCTTGGTGTTTGGTATTTATATAGGGTCATTAGAGGGGCATTGGCTTTAAGCAAAGGGCTGGCTGTGCGTTAAAGATTGCTTCTTTTGACATTGATAAGCCCCTAGTGCTTTGCTTTGTGTATTCAAAATACGTTACAGAATAGACTACGACCATGCTTTGTAAAAAACAACAATGCAAATAGATATAGATATATTGTATCTCTCAGAGTGTTGACAAAGTCAACACTCTCGATAAATCAAGAGTAGGCGCAATTTAT
>CAYJOQ010000246.1:0-2971 GCA_964371825.1 uncultured Desulfovibrionaceae bacterium | reverse complement strand
ACCATGACCAATTTCTGCCTGCTGCTTGCAGACAAAAACCGTCTTTCCAATCTTCGTCGAATTGCCCAGTGTTATGGAAACTTACTTGATGCAGAAAAGGGTGTTATTCGTGGCCATTTGCTCACGGCAGTACCCCTTGATGCAAAAAGAAAAGCTACCATCAAAAAGCAACTAGAAGACAAAGCCGGCACAAGCATCAATTTGACCTTTGATGTTGATACTAACATTTTAGGCGGAGTGATACTTAAGGTAGGCGACCGGGTGTTGGACGCATCCTTGCGTGCACAACTGGCTATCCTTCGGGAGACAATCAAGAGGGGTGAATAGCACATGCAGATCAAAGCTGAAGAAATTAGCAAGATCATTGAGGATCAAATCCAAAATTATGAACAACGTATAGAAATGAGCGAAACCGGAACTGTGCTGTATGTTGGTGACGGTATTGCGCGTGTGTACGGTGTACAAAATGCCATGGCCATGGAATTATTAGAATTCCCAGGCGGCCTTATGGGCATGGTTTTGAACCTTGAAGAAGACAACGTTGGTGTGGCTCTGCTTGGTCCTGATACAGGCATCAAGGAAGGCGACCCTGTTAAGCGTACGGGTAAAATTTTCTCCGTACCTGTTGGGGATGCCGTTATGGGCCGTGTACTTAATCCACTTGGCGAGCCCATTGACGGCCTTGGACCAGTGGATGCTAAAGAAGTACGTCCTGTAGAACTTAAAGCACCTGGTATCATCGCACGTAAAAGTGTGCATGAGCCCATGCCTACTGGTATTAAAGCCATTGACGGTATGACACCTATTGGTCGTGGTCAGCGCGAGCTTGTTATTGGTGACCGTCAAACAGGTAAAACAGCCGTTTGTATTGATGCCATTTTAGCACAAAAAAATACAGACATTCACTGCTTTTATGTGGCCATTGGTCAGAAAAAATCTACCGTTGCTCTTGTAGCAGATACGCTACGTAAGTACGGCGCTCTTGAATATACAACCATTATTTCAGCTACGGCTTCTGAGCCTGCACCTTTGCAATTTATTGCAGCATATACCGGGTGCACCATGGCTGAATATTATCGCGATAGCGGCAAGCATGCGCTCATCATTTATGATGATCTTTCAAAGCAAGCTGTAGCGTATCGTCAGATGTCCTTATTATTACGTCGTCCTCCAGGACGTGAAGCCTACCCTGGCGACGTTTTCTACTTGCACTCACGCTTATTAGAGCGTGCTGCTAAGGTAAATGATGAACTTGGTGCTGGCTCTTTAACAGCACTACCCATCATTGAAACCCAAGCTGGCGACGTTTCCGCATATATTCCTACCAACGTAATTTCTATTACTGATGGACAGGTATATCTTGAGCCAAACCTTTTCAACGCTGGTATTCGTCCGGCCATTAACGTGGGTCTTTCAGTATCGCGCGTAGGTGGTGCAGCACAGATTAAAGCTATGAAACAGGTTGCAGGTACCATGCGTCTTGACCTTGCTCAATATCGTGAACTTGCTGCTTTTGCACAATTTGGTTCAGATCTTGATAAGGCTACCAAGGCAAAACTTGATCGCGGTGCTCGCCTTGTGGAACTGTTAAAACAACCACAATACGAACCTATGCCAACTGAAGAGCAAATAGCTTCTATGTATGCTGCAACACGCGGCTATATGGACGATGTTGCAGTGGAAGATGTGCGCCGCTTTGAAAGTGAAATGCTCACCTATTTGCGTGAAGTCAAACAAGACGCTTTAGAGGCAATCAGAGAAAAGCAGGCCCTTGATGCGTCTGTAGAAGAGGTATTAAAGTCTGCCATTGAAGCGTTCAAGCAAGGCTTCCGTGCTTAAGGCCGGGGGTAATATATGGCTTCTTTAAAAGATGTAAAAATGAAAATCATTGGGGTTGGCAAAACCAAGCAAATAACCAAGGCCATGAACATGGTGGCCTCGGCCAAATTGCGCGGTGCCCAAGCTCGCATTGAGCGCTTTCGCCCTTATGCTTCTAAATTTCAAGCAATGCTTAGTGATTTAGCAAGCAAAGTGGAAGGAACAGCGCACCCTTTGCTAGAAACCCACGATGAAAAAAAGGTGTGCACCATTATTCTTGCCACCTCAGACAGAGGACTTTGCGGTAGCTTTAACAGCAACCTTATCACTGCAGCAGCTAAACTTGCTAAAGAAAAGGTTGCCGAAGGCATGACTGTTTCGTTCATTTGTGTGGGCAAGAAGGGCCGCGATACCTTTGCAAAAACAGACTATGAAACCTTACTCGCCTTTGGTGACAAAATGGGTTCTCTTGATTTTGCATTGGCAGGCCAAGTGGGCAATGAAGTTATTCATGGGTATCAAACTAAGGCTATGGATGAAGTATACATCATATACGGTGAATTCATCTCTATGGCAAAGCAAGTTCCCGTGGTGCAAGCATTGTTACCCATTGCAACACCTAAGGCAAATGATGCAACAGCAAGTGAAGTAACACAAGGCCCCGGCGGGCAGTACCTATATGAGCCACAAGAAGAGCAGCTTCTCGCTGAACTTTTGCCACGCTATGTCAAGGTGCAAATTTACCGCGGCCTTCTTGATACTTCGGCAAGCGAACATGCTGCACGCATGGCAGCTATGGACAATGCCACACGTAACTGTGATGACATGACACGCTTGCTAACCTTACTGTATAACAAGACCCGTCAGGCCGCCATTACCAGTGACCTTATGGACATTGTAGGCGGCGCTGAAGCGCTGAATGGCTAACCAGGGAGCGTAATACATATGAGTGCAAATATTGGCAAAATTGTTCAGGTCATCGGCGCAGTCGTTGACGTGGAATTCTCAGGCGGCGTGTTGCCAAACATTTTAAATGCCCTTGAGATTAAAAATCCTAATAATACTGACGCACCAGACCTTGTTTGTGAAGTGGCACAACACCTTGGCGATAACGTAGTTCGTACCATCGCCATGGACGCCACCGAAGGTCTTG
>CAYJOQ010000245.1:0-2992 GCA_964371825.1 uncultured Desulfovibrionaceae bacterium | reverse complement strand
TATTGCAAAGTCCTTAATCATCACCATTGATGAAAATGGTAATGCAACCATTCCTGCCGGTACAACCCTTGAAGGCAAATATGGTGAATTGTCAAACTTTACCTATGATCCCAACACTAATACCATTAGCTATGAGTATACCCAAGATGAGAATCAACAGCATCTTAATAATGCTGGCGAAGCCCTTAATAAAGACAGTGAAAATGATAAACTTACTGACAGCTTTGACATTAAGGTAAGTGATAGCGATGGTAATATTGGCGCTGCTGATGAAGGTCAAGGCTCTATTACTGTAGAAATCTATGATGATGCCCCGAAAGATATCTATTCTGACGTAGTATCTGCCAACTTACATGGTGATACAGCTAGCACCATTGTAGAAATTGACTTTGGCGCCGATGATGACGCAGGTAAATCGCTTACTGTTGGCGATACAACCTTTACCTATGAAGGTGTAGATGCTTCAAACAATCCTATTTGGTCTGTAGAAGGTCAAGGCAGCTTTGAAGTTAAAGACGGTGTGCTTACCCTTACTGCAGGTACAGCAGAAAATGGCACAGTACTACAAACATCCACCACAACAAACTCATCCCTTTGGAAGGTAGAGCTTAATGGTGTAAGTGATGGAGCACAGGTAGACATTACCGTTACAGATTCTGATAAAGACTCTGTGAACCTTACAGTAGAAGCTCAAACCTCTGTTGACGGTGAACTTATTACTCTTGATGGCGAAGCTGGAACTTTAGAAAAAGGCACAAACTATAATATAGCTGTTGTGCTTGACACCTCCGGCACCATGTATGCTAGCAATGTAATCAATGAAAAAACAAACTATAATGGCTACTTTGATGTTCTTGATGAAAATGGTAACACCATAGGTCGCACCACACGCCTTGATGCTGCGTGCGATGCGCTTAAAGACTTTGTTACAGAAACCATAGACAAACATGCCCAAAGTGATGTTGGCGGTGATGTTAATTTAACCATCATAACCTTCTGGGGTAGTGTTGAAGTTGACTTAAATACCACCGAAATGGGTACGGAAGCCGCTTTGCAAAAGGCTTTGGATGCCATTGAGAAAATCAGAGTTGAAAATAAGTATGGTTCTGCCGTATTGGTAGAAAGAGACGCAGAAAATAACGTTCTTAATAGCGAAGGTCCCATTCATAAATATACAGCCCCTGACGGTACTGTTTATGAATTTGCCACCTTTAGTAATGGTGACATTAAGTATGTATCTGGTTCTAATAATGGCCACTTTGGTGAAGGTTGGCACTGGGGTACTAACTATGAAAAAGGCTTTACAGAAGCTGCCACATGGTTTGATAGTATAGCGGATAATGGGTATTTTAACTCTTTATTCTTCCTTTCTGACGGTAACCCCACTACTGGCGATGCTCAAGATGGCTACAATAAGCTATTAGAATCTTTAAAAGGTACTAACTACACTATTGATTCCATAGGTATGGGATCAGGTGCTAGCCTAGGCACGCTTGGCAGTTTTGATACCAATAATGGTGCTCAAATCATTACCAACTCTGATACCGATAACCTTTTTGCACTACATGCTGAAAACATTGCAGCACAAAGTGCCGATACCGGTATTGGTAGTGCCGGCGAAGGTTCTGACGTATTGATAGGCGGCATAGCTGAAGATGTATTGCTTAAAGCCATTGCTGATCAAATTGGAGCTGTTAGTATCGAAAAAGCAGATGCCATTAGCTTCCTTAAGCAAAACCCACAATGGGTAGAAAAGTTTGTTGTTGATGCCTCTGACGATACTGACTATGTAATGGTTGCCGGAACAGGCGATGATAACATCTACGCTCAAGGCGGTAATGACCTACTCATTGGTGATGGCGAAAAAGATGATCTAAAAATTCTTGCTGAAGCTGTTCTGAGTGCTGAAGAAGCCAAAGAATATGAATGGGATGCATTAAAAAATTCTCTTGCAAATAAAGACCTCAATGATGATGGAAATGTGGACACAAACGAATCAGCTCAAAGCCAAACCGTGGGTGATGGACTGGTTGAAAACCTTATCAATGCTTTACGCAATGATGTAACAAAACTTGAAAGCGTTGCTACAGCCTTAGAAGAATCCGGTAAAGACGGTGATGATAGAATTAGCGGTAGTGCTGGTGATGATATTATCCTTGGCCTTGGTGGCAATGATATTCTTCTTGGCGGAAGCGGTGATGACATCATGTTTGGCGGATCTGGCAATGATACCTTAGATGGCGGCGCAGGTAATGACTTCTTACACGGCGGCGCAGGTCAAGACACCCTTCTTGGCGGTGCCGGCAAAGACCTTATCAAAATAGAGCTTGATGGCATTAATTTTGATGATGTTCTTGTAGATGGCGGCGACGACATTGACGTATTACTTGTTAATGCCAGTAACTTAGATGGCGTTAAGGACGCTATGAACAACGACCAAATTAAGAATATGGAAGTTGTCATCGGTGGTAAGAACGTTAATGGCGAAAGCGTTGATGAAGTACTTGCTAATATGAATATTGTTGAAAACAAAGATGGTAAGTATGACCTTGGTTCAGAGTGGGACGCTGTCACAAACAGTCAAACTACAGTAAATGGCTTTACTGAGTACACTAAGAATGCAGGAACTGATGATCAAATCACCATTCTTATTCAAACTCAATTGGTAAACCAAGGCGGTTAATGCCTTAGTTTATACATAAATACTATAAAGCCCCCAAGCGTATATAACGCTTGGGGGCTTTATAGTGAAATTTACTGCGTTAAGACACAAGCTCAAGTGCAAATTGCCTTAGAAGCACTAGTAAATTATTAGCATTGTTTCATGTAACCCAAAATCAAGATAGTCAGCACTGAAAAAACATGTAAATCATCGTAGTTACATGCACTCTCACCTTAAGATGCCGCAGGAAAATTGCCGAAAACAAAGCATGTAACGCGACTTTTTGGCAATTTTTCGACACTATTGCACCTGTTTTTCACGTGTTGACTA
>CAYJOQ010000244.1:0-3002 GCA_964371825.1 uncultured Desulfovibrionaceae bacterium | reverse complement strand
ATGGTAAAGCCATCACCAGCAGCATTTTTTGCCACATCAAAGCCGCCATCACCGTTAAGGCGTATATTGGCTCCAGCAGCAATGCTCTTGGTTAGATAAAGGGTGTCTATGGTATCCGCATGACTTGCAATGTTCACAGTTTTATTAATAGCATTGGCAACGGTAATGGTATCAGCACCAACACCGGTATTAATACTACCGCCACTAAAGGTGGCAAGGTAGATATTATCTATACCATCACTGCCATTAAGATAGCCACCACTCATGTTAAAGCCGGTATAAGCTCCGGTTTTGATATTATAAGACTTAGCCACATCAAAGCCATCACTGCCGGCTAAGGTTACATCTGCGCCATATCCAATACCGCCATTTAGTAAAATTTTATCGGACTCAATCTCGGTGTTATTGTCATTGTTAGTAAAAGTAACAGTAGTTTTTATTTGATTGGCTACATAAATTTCATCAAGCCCAGCACCACCATCAATTCTGCTATCTGTTAAGGTAGTGACTCTAATGGTGTCATTGCCAGCTTGGCCATAGATTATGCTACCAGCAGTGGCTGAGCCTACGCTTATGGCATCACCACCTTTATCTCCATATATTTGAGTATTTTCTGCAAGGCCGGTGACCTTTATCGTCTCGCTAAAGTCTTTAGGAGAAAAAATCTCACCACTAAAAATGGCAGAATTATATGCGTTTTTAACTGTAATAAGGTCAGTGCCAAGACCACCTGTAATGACTCCACCATTTAGCGTGCTTATGGTGATGGTATCATTGTCATCACCAGCATGAATGGAGAGTGAAGCAGACTGAATATCTCCAATGCCGGTGGTTATGGTGATTGTATCATTACCACTGCCACCAGAAATTGCACTATTACGAGCAGTTGCCATAGTAATCGCATCATTACCATAACTGCCATCAATGGTTGTATTTTCTGCAAATCCGGTAACTTTTATAATGTCATTGTAGGAAATCTCTTTTTCGTCATCATCTTTTTCACGAATTGTATCATCACCATAATCACCAAGTATTGTGAGATTGGTGGCATTTTTTACTACAATGGAGTCTACCCCAAAGCTTGAAACACCTCTTGAGTTAACTGTTTCAATGGCCTCACCACCTACAATGGCTCCACCAGTGGCTGTGGTTATAGTTATGGTATCATTACCCTTAGTGTATTCATTAAAATCACCATGCACTTCGCCACCACTTAGATTGGTTATGTTAAGGCTATCATTGTTATCACCGCCATAAAGCTCGCCGCTAGTCATGGTCTTTACGACAATGCTATCATTGTCAGTGTCACCATATACTTTACCGCCACTTAAAGTGGTTATGTTAAGATTATCATTACCTACGCCAGCTTGAATAGTAGCATTATTAGTAATTTCATAAATGGTCATGCGCTCATCACCAGAGCCGCCGCTTACAGATGTACTTGCACCAAGGGTAGAATACGCCATTAGCACATCATTACCATAATCTAAGGATATGTTTGTACTGGTGACTAAGGTTTGCCCTTCCTGCCCCTTAATGCCAAGGGTTACGGTGTCATTGCCACCATTTACATTACTAACAAATTCCGTACGATCTGCATCGCCTGCTATAAAAGCATTATTAACATTACCCTTAAGCGTGATATTATCATTACCGGCGGTAAAAGTCTTGGCCCCGCCAACGTAGGACATGTCACCATAAATTTCTACGCTAGCAAAACCAGAACCATCAATATCACCATTTACGGTAATAACATCATTGCCGCTCTTAATGGTAAATGTATCAGCTTCACTGGCGTTTATATTACCAGAATCGCCATAAATTTCAGCGGTATCATGTAGGCTATCAATAATAAATTTATCGGCACTGCTGGTTACATTGGTAGTAATATCCACCTTTTCAGCATCGCCATATACTTCACCACTTATGGCACCAAGGTTTAGACTATCATTGCCAGAATCCGCAATGACTTTGCTACCTACCTCTTGCGTGGTAATGGTAATAGTATCAACATGAACACCACCACGTATCTCACCACCAGTAGCTACAGTATCAATAATAAATTTATTATTACCAGACCCAGCATTAATAGTACCGGCTAGGCTAGCAATATCAAAAGTATCAGCACCGCTGTTAGCTTCAATGACGCCATTAACCCCCACTTCAGTGGTAACCGTAATAGTATTGTTACCATCACCTAAATTAATGGTGCCGTCAGTTAAGGTGCCCACTGTAACGCTGTCATTACCAGCATCTAAGTTAATGGTATCTTTGCCTATTTCAGCAGCACTATCATCATCAAGGCCGTCCACATTTAAGGTGCCAATTTCAAATTTATCATTTTTAGCACTAAATTCTAAATACTCTACACCTGCTTCGGTGGAGATTTCACCAATGCTAATAAAGCCACCGTCAGTACCTGTGCCAAGTTTACCGTCTTGATCCTCAATGCCAATGCCAGCATATGCACCCTTAATGGTAATGTTATCAAAGCCAGTGTTGTTATATTTAATGGTACCATTAGTTAGGGTATTAGCAGTGATGCTGTCCGTACCTAATTTAAGGTCAATTTCAAGGCCAGCATTATCTAATGTGCCAATGCTAAAGTGGTCGTTTTTATCACTAAAGCTTAAGTCTTCTGCCACAACGTCAGCGCCTAAGCTATCCACATGAATAAAGCCACCGTCTGTGCCGGTAGTTAGGCCAGCTGGAACTTGTGCACCTTTAACGGTAGTATAGCCGGATATGCCATCACCATTATATACACCATTTATGCTTATGCTATCAAAGCCTACACTGTCATATTTAATGATGCCGTTAGTTAAGGTAGTAACTGTAATGCTATCTGTACCGGTTTTAAGGTCAATGCTTTTACCGTCAACATCAAGATTGTTTATGCTAAAGTGATCATTCTTCGTGCTAAAGCTAAGGGCATCCACGCCAGCTGCAGTTAAGCCATCCACATGGATAAAGCCACCGTCTGTGCCAGTGGTTAGGTTACC
>CAYJOQ010000243.1:0-3013 GCA_964371825.1 uncultured Desulfovibrionaceae bacterium | reverse complement strand
GCGGCATCGGTGTTATTGCTGGCGCTATGATTGGCATGAAAGAACCTGATATTGCTAAAAATCCCCTCGAGGCGAACATACGTGCACTACGCCAAGAGCTCATAAAAGCCCGCGAAATGACATCCGGTATTTTGGGCGTCAATATTATGGTGGCCTTAACAACCTTTAGCGAAATGGTGAAAACATCCATTGAAGCCCGCGCCGATGTTATTTTCTCCGGTGCAGGGCTCCCCCTTGAATTACCAAGAATTTTTCGCGATACATGCGAGCAGAAAAAACAAGAATTTCGTACCAAACTTGTTCCCATAGTTTCTTCTGCTCGAGCTGCATCTATCATTGCTAAAAAATGGGCTAGCCGCGCAGACTATGTGCCTGATGCCTTTGTAGTAGAGGGTCCCAAAGCTGGCGGCCACCTTGGCTTTAAAGCCGAAGAATTAGATGACCCAAATTTTGCCCTCGAAAAACTTGTGCCTGAAGTTGTCGCTGTAGCTAAAGCTCTTGAAGACGCTCGTGGGCATGCAGTTCCTGTTATTGCTGCTGGGGGTGTGTTTAGTGGTGCAGATATCAAACGCTTCCTTGACCTTGGAGCATCTGGCGTACAAATGGGTACCCGCTTTGTAGCCACTCATGAATGTGACGCTGACGATAGATTTAAACAAAGCTACATACGTGCCACTGAAGATGACATTACCATCATTAAAAGTCCGGTGGGAATGCCTGGACGTGCTTTACGGAACTCTTTCATTGAGTCCATGCGTAGTGGTACCAAAAAACCTTTTAAGTGTGTCTTTAAGTGCGTAAGCACTTGCGAACAAGAAAAAACCCCCTATTGCATTGCCATGGCCCTTATTAATGCCATGAAAGGCAATCTTGAAAGGGGCTTTGCCTTTTGTGGATCTAATGTATTCAAAGTTGATCGTATTGTTTCCGTTAAAGAGCTTATGGAATCTTTGCAAAAAGAATTTGATGAAGCCCTTGGTA
This sequence comes from uncultured Desulfovibrionaceae bacterium, assembly GCA_964371825.1. Lineage (GTDB taxonomy): Bacteria > Desulfobacterota > Desulfovibrionia > Desulfovibrionales > Desulfovibrionaceae > CAYJAD01. The sequence goes on along the minus strand of CAYJOQ010000243.1, from coordinate 2,032 downwards.
ATATAAACGATACATTGGAAAATTGCAGACCTTCCACTGTGCGTTCTTAATATTTTTTGCTCTGTAATATATATTACTTGCAAAAAATATATTTCAAGCGACATTTGTCGTTTGTCAGTTGTAAGAGTAGACACCCTCGCAGGGTGTGAAGCGGGGAATACTGGACAAGCCTCGTTTTACACCGTGCTTTATGCCTTGTTCTTCATAGCCCAATGAAGAACAAGGTTTTTTATGCAAAAACACCAACAACACTCTCATCAATGCTGAGCAACACGCTTTCACGCATTGTTCAAAAAGTCATGTAAATTCCAAATACCCTAACACGCATTTTTTTACATACATTTTCCCCATACACATCTTGACTTTGAAAGTCTTTATCAATATTATGTCCATAAGCCCATTTTAAAAGCGAGGATTTTTTTATGAATGAAGCATTTTCCTACAGTGTAAAAAAAAGCATTACCGGTGTACACATTACCCTTAGTGGTACATTTACAAGACAATCAGCATCAGCCCTTTCTTCTTGCCTTTTATCAGAACACAAGACAGAAGAGCGCCTTTTCTTAGATGTAAGAAAGCTTACCGTTGTTAATGATGCTGATTGCTTACACTTTAAAGGATGCCTTAATCATGTGCCTGCAAAGCAAGTTTTCTTTAAAGGCGAGCAAGGGGTGCGCCTTGGTCATCAAGGAAGCAGAGTGCTACACATGAAGGATAGTCCATGTAAGTGTGCTGGCGCTTGCACCTCGTGCGCATGTGATAAACGAGTAAAAAGTCGCAACGAAAAATTTTCTTTCGCCCTACGCACCCAATAATTAGTCGACACTGAAAAATTATATAAGCATTTGTAAATGTAAATTTAGTACATAAAAATGCCACAGAAAAAATGCCAGTAACTAAGCATACAATGCTACTTTCGGGCATTTTTTCGGTATTAACGCACTTGTTTTTCAATACTCGACTAACAAAACTTTTCTACAAGAAAAATTTTGCGTGCCATAAAATACCTCAGAACTTGCTTCTGGCGGCCGCAAAGCGGTATTTGGTGGTAAGTTTAAAAAGCAAATATTATTTAAAGGGCTATTTTTTTGACTAAAACTGTACAGAATACTCCCTTTATAAATTGTTCATATTATAGCTTGACAAAGTGAGTGTTCACATCTATCTTTCACATGCGTTTTATACGTGTGAGCCATAAAGCTCCTTTTTTAATAACGGTTACGATTCCTTTCATGCGTAGCTTGTTTGTGGGCCACAAATTCCCTTTGTAGCCTGAGGATTTCTTCCTCGTTGTGCGATTTATCGCACACCTTATTTCCTCTATCATTTGATACATTATTTGCGCTATTTTTATGATGCGTTGTTGCGTGTTTTTTTGCGCACTGCGCTCATGTACACTTTATTAAAAGGAATTTATCATGGCTGATATTTTATTACAAAAGCCCACCTTAGGACAAAGCATCACCCTTACCCCACAAGCTGAAGATCGTTTAGTTTTTGAATTTGACTCTACACAAGCCAGCTTGGAACGTGATGGCGACAACCTTATAATAAGCTTTGACGATGGTTCTAGCATTAATCTTGCCGAGTTTTATGTAGCTTATACTTCCGAGAATATGCCTACCTTCCTTATCGAAGAAACAGAAGTGCTAGGCGAAGCGTTCTTTGCTGCCCTTGGTGAAGATCTTATGCCAGCAGCCGGTATTACCGAAGCTCTTCTGGGAGGAGGTAACACTGTAGACATCATCAACACTTCTCTTCATGAAGGCCTTAATGCTTTGGATGGCCTTGACCAAGATGGGGATAATTCTACGGAAAATACAAATCCCAACACCCGCAACTTTGGCACAGGCGACAATACCGGTAATACTGGCGGCACCGATGGGAACACCGGTGGTTCCGGCGGAACTGGTGGAACCGATGGCAACTCTGGTAACATTGGTGGCACTGGCGGCACTGGCAGTTCAGGTGGTACCGATGGGAATACCGGTGGAACTGACGGCACTGGCGGTACAGGAGGTTCCGACGGGAA
>CAYJOQ010000242.1:0-3050 GCA_964371825.1 uncultured Desulfovibrionaceae bacterium | reverse complement strand
CCCTAAAGGGGTATTTGGAGTGAGCGTGCCTTTCTGAAACACGCATGGAAATGCATTTTTCAGCATCGACTAATTTAGTAGAAGTTCTCAACTGTGGAGTTGACGCCAAGGGCAAGGCAGGGCAAAGTACACACAAATAAGGCTCTGCACAATGAACTGTGCAAAAGTTTTAAATATGTGAGCAAAAAACATCTTAAAGAAACTCTTTAAGGCGTATTTTTTACATGTATTGTGCTTTGATTTTATAATATTCGTTAGTCGAGGTGTGTAATGAAGGATGAACGTGGATTATATTATTATCCGCAACCTGGCAATACCAAGGTGCGTGTATATGTGCGTCGAGGTGCTACAGGTGGGGTGGAATTTCGCCTTTGGGAGGCAGAGCATGTTGAGGTGTGGGAAAAACACTCATGGCTTCCTACGCAAGTTATTCGTGAGGCTGCGCGCTTATATAAAAAGTCGGGCCGAGGCAATGCTGATTCTAATCCCATGATTTTATACGATGAAGCCGTTGCCGAAGCGCTTTTGGTGGAGGCAGGGCAGTGAGTGGGGTATGGCGCGAAGACCATAAGGATGCCTTTGTTCGTGATTTGTTACGCGACGTTTGCAAAGTTCATTCTATTATTCACGAACAATGGGAGCGTTTTTCCCATTCAGGCACGGTATCCTATGCAGTGCTTAATAACCTTTTGGGTGAATCTATGCGCAAAGGTCTTTTTTGGCACCTTAAAGACACCGCACACCATCTTTTCCGTAAAGGACATAAGGATGGCTTATTAGATCGTTACCCTTCTGAACAAATATACCAAAGCTTGTTAGATTGGTGTATAGGTTATACCTTTCATGAATGTGTGAAGCTTCGTGAAGATGCTTTTCAGCAACAGCATTATGGAAATAGACTTTTACAAATTAAAAATAAGGCTTTGGAATGTCCTGCTATTGTTGCAGAACTTGAACCTTATACACAGCAAACAGCGCAAAGTATGCAAAGAGAAATTGAGCGTATTGTTAGCGGCTTTACGCGTATAAAAGCATTGCTCTTAGAATATTTAAAACAACATGGTAATAATGGCTATGTAGCACGTTTGCTGATAGTTGAAGAAAAACTTGTTAAAGAATGTTTTGCAGAGCAATGGCCTGATCTTTTACAAAATTTGTATGGCAATAATATTGTTACTTTATTATGTCTTGCTTGTGAAACCTCTTGTGCCAATGGCCGTATGGATGAGGCAAGGGAATTGTATGAAAGAGCTTTGAAAGAAAAGGCTACTATGAATTCTGATACAGCACATGACACAAATCAAGAGCGATTACATTCCTTAGGATTGGTCTTTGAGGCAGAATAATGCAGTATGTTGCAACATATATAAGGCAAGAACATGTTGTAAAGCGTGTGTGCATTCGGGGGCTTTGCGGATGTATTCTTGCTTTTTTTCTGGTTTCTTGTGGAACTGCTCCGCAAAGTACCGTTCGAGGGTTAAAGCCGTATACAGTAAGGGGTGAAAAATATTATCCTTTGCAATCAGCTGTGGGCTATAATGAAGAAGGCATAGCTTCATGGTATGGGCCTGGTTTTCATGGAAAAAAAACTGCCAATGGAGAAACGTTTAATCAAAATGCCATGACTGCGGCACATACGGTATTGCCGCTTGGTACCATGGTGCGTGTAACCAACTTGGAAAATGGTAAGGATATTACCGTGCGCATTAATGACCGTGGCCCATTTGTACACGATAGACTTATTGACCTTTCTCGACGTGCGGCAGAAAAACTTGATATGCGCACGCAAGGCACGGCACAAGTGCGGGTAGAGCATATTCCAAGTGAGGGTGATGTTCCCCCTGTCGCTCTTGCCGCTGCCGCAACACCTAGTGCTACAGATCATAATGATGATTATGCATATGATGAACCCACAGAAATTTTTCACGCAGATGAACCTCTTAGTGATACAACGAGTGCAGATATAGATACGAATGTAGATGCAGGGGCAGATGTAGACTCAGATGCCGTGGCTCATGCGTTAGCAACCCTTGCTACAGCACAAGATACTCTTGAGCAAAGTGTGCTTCCTGAAGAACGCGCAGCGCATGATCTTGCAACTGTACAAGGGGATTACTATGTGCAACTTGGAAGTTTTAATATGAAAAAATTTGCATCCTTTAAAGCTAAAGAAATTATGTTGCTGGGTATAGAGGCTAATTCATACAAGAATGCTGATAGTGATACATGGAGTGTGCGTGTGGGGCCTTTTCGTGACTATACCATCGCCACATCCATGCTTGCACGTTTAGAACTTGATTATAGTGATGCACGACTTGTGGTAGATCCTGATTAAAGCACTATTGTGGTCGTAAGTGCATAGATTTTTATTGGCATTGACAAATCGCGTTTATTACGGCAATATTTTGAAGAATTCATCTTAGCCCGTGAGGAGGCGTATTATGAGAACAATGATTTTGGGAATGATGGCTGTGTTAGTGCTGGCCTTTGCCGCACCTGCTATGGCCGCACAGCCTGAGGTGCCAGCAGATGGTTTAAAAATGAGTAAGACCAAGAAGGTTGTCGTTTTTAACCACAGCACACACAAAGATGTAAGCTGTGTGTCTTGTCACCACCCTGTGGATGGCAAGGAAGACTATCGTCAATGTAGCACTGCTGGCTGTCATGATAACTTGGATCCTAAGGACAAAAAGTCTTTACAAAGTTATTACAAAATTGCACATGACAGAAAGGGCGGCAAGTATGACTCTTGTGTTAGCTGCCACCTTAAAGTAGTGAAAGAAAAGGGTAATGATAAAGACCTTAGAAAAGCCTTAACAGGTTGCGCTAAGTCTAAGTGTCACCCTTAATCTGCGTTAGCAAGGTATTTATAAACCCGCCATACGGCGGGTTTTTTTGTGGAAAAGAGAACCTCCCGCTGGGCGGAAATTCTAAAAAGCTTATAGCTATAAGTCAGTAGATAAAACTCCTTTTGATTTGTATAAAAGACCTGTGACCTGACAACTGCACGTCAACAAATCAAAAGGAGGTCAGCCAAAATGGCTTAATAT
>CAYJOQ010000241.1:0-3146 GCA_964371825.1 uncultured Desulfovibrionaceae bacterium | reverse complement strand
GAAGATTGGAAAGACGGTTTTTGTCTGCAAGCAGCAGGCAGAAATTGGTCATGGTAGTATTTGCGCCAATTTGGCTAAGCAAACTGCCAAGCACCTTTTTCTTTTCGTCTGCTGAAACCACAGGACTTTTGAATACCTTTTCCAATTCAGGTGTGCTTGTAAGTAATGTTTCAAGCTGTACAAGGCTTACACCATATTGTTCAAGGTCTTCAATTCCGGCCTTTTTGCCAATGGCAAAAAGCGCATTGGCATATCTACGAGCTATGACGGTGTCGGTCAATTGAGCACCACCTTTGTCAGGGAGTTATTAATCAGCTTGGTGTGCTTTGCAGCGTCAAGCTTTTCCTCCAAAACCTTTTCAGCTGCATCGACAATTTCATCGGCGATGGCAGCGCGCACTTCAGCTAGCACAGTGCGGCCTTCATTTTCAGCAGTACGTCTTGCCTGCACAATAATTTGCTCGGCTTGACGTGTTGCTTCTTCAATGATGGCTGCCTTGGCAGCTTCTGCCTGGGCACGACTTTCGTCTAAAATCGCTTCACGCTCTGTTGCAAGGTTAGCAATAGAGAGCTCAACTTCAGCAAGCTTTTTCTTAGCTTCTTCACGACGAAGGTCAAGGTTGTCTAGGTCTTTGCTAATACCTTCGCGCCGTCCTTGTAGAAAACTTTTGATTTTATTACCCAAAAGCTTCCAAAGGATGGCCACGAAGATAATGGCATTAAGTATGCGCCAGCCAAAGTCAGCCCAACGCAACTCACCGCCACTAGCAGCGGCATAGGCGGTGCCAGCATGCAGCAACACCAATGCCATAGCCATCATGACACACGTTCTTTTGTTCAAGGTCCACCCCCTTATGTGGAGTATGTAGTGACCATAAAATGCTGAAAAAAGAGCGCCTTCCTATAAGAAAAGTAGTAAGACTCTTTTTTACCACATGCCATTGTGTCCGCTCGTGATGCTAAGCCATTACACGAGTTGCAATTTTGTTAGCCAATGAGCCGACCTGTTTTTTGAGCTCTTGCAAGGTGGCCTCAGCTTCGCGGCGTACAGAAGCTTCAGCAGCTGCGAGCTCTTCTTGAGCAGTGCGTCCGGCTTCTCCTACAATTTCTTGTTGCTTTGCAACGCCTTCGTTGCGAGCAGCATCGCGCATGGCAACGCCTTCTTGCCGTGCGCGGGAAAGTTCGGCCTGATAGGCTTCAATGCGTAGTGCAGCTTCGCGCTCAAAAGCTTCTGCATCGCCTGCAAGCCCGTCCATTTTTTGACGGCGTTCTTGCAAGATGGCTCGTATAGGCTTAATAAGCATAACGTTAAGCACATATAACGCAATGAAAAAGTTCACCATTTGTATAAGCATGGTGATGTTTAGATCAAGCATTTCACCCTCCTCAAAACTGGGTTGTGAAGAATTACATTATTTCTAGCTCCTTGTACCCTAGTAAGGCCTTTATGTCAAAGGCAAGAAAAGTAAAATATGAGTACTTTTCTTAATTAAAAAGAATGTAAAATGTGTATTTATCAGGAATTGTGAATAAAATAACATGATTTACACAAAGATTTAAATTTCTAAAAAAATATGACAAGTAGCATATGACGAACACATTTTATGCATCTACGAGTATAAATTTTTGAAATGTGTATAAAATGTACACAAAAAATTGTATACTGTTCAGCATCAACTATGATAATTTTGTCATAAAAAAATCTTGCATAGAGAACTAATTGCACGTAGGCACAACATATGCTTTTTAATATCGTGAGTCTTTTTCCGGAGTTTTTTGAATCTCCTTTGCAAACAGCTCTTATGGCTAAGGCACGCAATGCTGGTCTTGTGGATTTTGCTTTGCACAATCCTCGTGATCATGGCTATGGCGTGCACCGTAGTGTTGATGATAGACCCTATGGTGGTGGCCCTGGCATGGTGCTTATGCTTGAACCTATGCTGAAAACGTTACGTTCCATTACAAAGCCGGGGCGTATCTTGGTGATGTCGCCCATTGGTAAGCCTTTTACGCAAAGCCTTGCTGAAGAAATTGCAAAGGATACAAGTGTAACCTTAGTTTGCGGGCGCTATGAAGGCTTTGATGCACGTCTTGCTGAGTTGTTGCCCATTGAATATGTAAGCATGGGTGATATGGTGCTCAATGGCGGTGAAGTTCCATCGCTTGCTATGATAGAAGCAATTTCGCGGCTTATACCTGGTTTTATGGGCAAAGAAGCTTCGGGCACTGAAGAAAGTTTTTCTACAGGTTTATTGGAATACCCTCATTACACAAGGCCTGAGGTTTTTGAATCCAAGGAAGTTCCGGCAGTGCTGCGCAGTGGTGACCATGGGCTTATAGAAAAATGGCGGCGTGCTCAATCTTTGCGCATAACGCTTGAACAAAGGCCTGATCTTTTGCACGATGCTGTTTTAGATGAACAAGATGCGCAAGAATTATATGCTCTTTCGCGTACCTGCGTTGGGCGTAACCTCTATATAGCCTTGGTACACCACCCTGTAATCATAGAAGGCAAAAATTCTGGCACTTCTTCGTTAACTAATCTTGACATTCATGATATAGCGCGCCTTTCACGCACCTATGGTCTTGGCGGGTACTATATTGTAACCCCCTTGAAAGATCAGCAAGAAGTGCTACAAGGCATTTTGCATCATTGGCTTGAAGGGGCAGCAAAAAATAGCCACCGTGATAGGGCAGAAGCTTTAAGTCTTGTGCGCTGTGCAAATGATATTAACGAAGTTGTCGAGAGCATAGGCATAAAAACAGGTCAAAAACCATTGATTTGGGGCTCTTCTGCTAAATTTGTTACAAGCATGCCAAAACTTACAGGGCAAGCTTTAGCGAAAAATCCACAATCTTCACCGCAAAATATTTCTTTTGCAGGTGCCAGAAAAGCCCTAGAGCAAAAACCGGCCTTATTGCTTTTGGGCACGGGGCATGGCCTTGCGCCAGAGGTAATGAACAATTGTGATGCTTTGCTACGCCCCATACGTTTTTTAAGTGACTACAATCATTTATCAGTGCGTGCGGCTGTGGCCATTATGGTGGATAGAATATTACAAGATGCCTTTTAATGCATTGTGTACTGTGTTTGAAGACTCCTGCACAATTCATTGTGCGGAGTCTTATGGAGCGTTGACAGCAGTC
>CAYJOQ010000240.1:0-3220 GCA_964371825.1 uncultured Desulfovibrionaceae bacterium | reverse complement strand
TTGGAGTGGGCGTGCCTTTCTGAAACACGCATGGAAATGCGTTTTTCAGCATCGATTATATATTTTCCCATTTATCTATGGGTAACCATTCGCGTAATACACGTTCAAGTTCTTTGATAATGAGAGGCTTAGATAGGTAGTCATTCATACCGGCGCGTAAAAATTCTGTACGCACATCACCTACAGCGTTGGCCGTGAGAGCCATAATTGGAAGCGCTTGATAACGCTCATCCGGGAGCTTACGAATATGCATTGTAGCTTCAACCCCGTCCATTTTGGGCATCATATGATCCATAAAGACTATATCGTATTGTGTTTTTTGCACATATTGTATTGCTTCTTCACCAGAGAGCACAGTGTCTACCGTAACGCCATATTCTTCTAGCACACTTTGGGTAATGATTAAGTTAATACTATTGTCATCAACAACTAAAGCACGTACTCCAGTGGTTTTTAAAGAAAATGTACTTTGGTTGGCAGACACATCACTTACATGGTATACCGAATCTTCTAGTAATCGAGCTACTACAATGGTGGTGAGCGGTGCATATGCTACCGTAACATTGTCCGGCACTTCTCTGGCTTCAAAAATATTACGCGTAAGGGCTACTATACGCACTTGAGGTGTAGCACAGGCATCAAAAAGTGACAGCTTGGTAAATTCTACAAAGACATGTGTGTAATCTTTTATGCTAGAAGAATCTTTAATAATATGTGCTTCTGCACCCATTTCATTAAGTTTTTTGTATAAAAATTCAGCTTTAAGGGAGTTTTCTAACCATATAGCTATGTGCAGATGTTCAAAGTTTTTGGTAGGCAAAAGAGGTACATCGCTTTCTACTCCTTGAGGAATATCAAAAGCAAAAATAGATCCTTTCCCGTATGTGCTTTCAACCGATATTGATCCCCCCATTTTTTCTACGAGGCGTTTGGTGATGGCAAGGCCTAAGCCTGTGCCTTCGATATTTCTGTTTTTCTTAGTATCAAGTTGAGCAAAGTTATTAAAAAGCATGGGAAGATCTTCTTGTTTAATGCCTATACCAGTATCTTCTACACGTACTTTAAGCCATGTTATTTCGCCTTTTTTTGCCGGCTCAGCCCGCATACTCAGGCGCACATGACCTTCAGTAGTGAATTTTAAGGCATTAGATAAAAGATTTATCAAAACCTGTTTTATGCGTATGCTGTCACCATGTAACATGCTGGGCAGGGCATGATAATCTTCTACAAAAAATTCAATATCTTTGCGCCCTATACGCACATTGATAAGGGCCACAATATCATTGATGAAGGATTCCATATAATAAGATTCAGGAACAATCTCCATGGCACCGGCTTCGATTTTGGAAAAATCTAAAATATCATTGATAATAGCCAGTAGCGAACCAGCAGCCCCTTTAATGTTTTGTAGACATTCATGCACTTGCGTTGGTGGATTATGTCGTAAAGCAATGTCTGACATACCCAAGATAGCATTCATGGGGGTGCGAATTTCGTGACTCATATTGGCAAGAAAGGTACTCTTGGCTTGATTTGCTAGCTCTGCGCTTTCTAAACGTCTTTGCTCGGTAATATCAGACAAAAAGCCTTCAAGTAGATAAGGTTTGCCCTCTGCATCAAATTCTGCAACGCGGCTTCGTTCCCAAACCCATTTTACGTTGCCATATTTGTCTATGATTCTAAAGGTAGTATCTAAGGGTAAGCCTATATCTAAGGTAACTAAATTAATATCACTAAGAGCCTGTACATCCTCTGGGTGAACTAAGTCAAAAAAACGTACTCCCCCCTCGCGCGTGAGTTCTTCTGGCGTATATCCATATAAAGGAATACAGCCTTCACTTATATAGATGAATCGGTATGTAGGCGGTTCGTTAAAACATTGATATATGGCACCTGGTAAATTAGACATGAGTCTATCAGCACGCCTTTTGGTAGTGTGTACTTCTTCTAAGGTTTTTACATATAATGAAGAAGACTTAGCAAGTGCCAGTAAATCAGCTAAGGATGATGCATAGTTTTTTTCTTCATCTGTCCAAACTCTATTATATTCCAATTGCTCTATACATATTACTCCCACAAGTTCTCCGCGTAAGCGAACAGGAGCATCAAGCATGGCTGTTACTGATTCATTATACAAATCAGCAAAAAGGGCTACTGCCTCGGGGGTATGTATGTCGGTAGATATAATGCGGTTAGAATGCAGAGCATCCACATAAATGGCACTGGCTGTTAAGTCAAAATTATCAAGCTTAGTTGTGCTTGCATCGTCTTTTGTAAAGCATAAAATATTTTCAAGCGACTTTTCTACAAGGTTTACATTCCATATAGATACACGGGTAGTGTCTAAAGAATAGGCCGCTTCCTTAGCTATTAAATATGCAGCCTCTTCAATATCGCCCATGGTTATGGCTGGAGAGTTAGTAATGCGAGCTAGTGATTCGCTTAATCCGTGTAAGTCTTGGGGAAAAACTTGGTTCATAACTTCCTCATAATAAAAACTATATAGTTCAAAATACTCGATACTTAACAACACATTTTCATGCGTTATTAAAAAAGTCAGGTTGATCCAAATGTCGCTTTGCGGCTGCCAGAAGCAAGTTTTGGCTCATTTTATGTAACGCAAAATTTTTCTTACAGAAAAATTTTGTCAGTCAACACGTAAAAAACAGGTGCAATAGTGTCGATACATTGCCAAAAAGTCGCATTGTGCACTTTGTTTTCGGCAATTTTTCTGTGACCTCTTAAAGTGTGAATGCCTGTAGTTACAATAGTCTGTATAGTTTTTCAGCGTTAATTAAATAATGTATTTTGCTATATACAAATGCAGTATTTTGAGTCATGGAGCACGTATGTGAAGTAGAATTCAGTAAATGTACATTTCGTATGTATGTTGTTTTTGTATATAAAAAATCTTTAAACACGTAAATAATACATGAATATGGGACAAAAGTAAATGTTTTAAGACTCCTGCACAATTTATTGTGCGAAGTTTTTTGGAGCACTGGCGCTAGCCATTGCGACCAAAAATCAAGAGTAGGCGCAATTTATTTGCGCCGTTAAACGATTGATTTTCGTGCCTTTCCGCTTGGCAGCTTTGCTGACAATAGCGGCGCAAACGCCACAAAGTGGGATTTGTCATCAGTCTGAAGCCCACATTCTGTGGGCTATCGAGAATATATCGCATGGGTATATGTTGTGAAGTGTACTTTTTAGCCACTTG
>CAYJOQ010000239.1:0-3261 GCA_964371825.1 uncultured Desulfovibrionaceae bacterium | reverse complement strand
CAAGTGAATTGCGCTTACTCTTGATTTTTGGTCGCAATGGCTAGCGCCAGTGCTCTAAAAAACTCCGCACAATGAATTGTGCAGGAGTCTTAAAATACACATTTGCAATGGAGAAATTTAATTGGAGAAAAGTACAAATATTGCCATAAATAAGAGCATAGAATGCAAATGTAGCATTGTATACAATAAGCCAAAACGAGCTTCTGGCGTCCCCAAAGGGGTATGTGGAGGCAACGTGCCTTTCTGAATAACACGGACTATATATTGTGCATAAGCATATTATATAACAAATAGCTACACTATGGGAGTGGGCTAAAAAACAAGGAGTTACTATGTTTCAAAAAATGTGGAAAGTGCATCTACAAAAAATGGCAAGTATGACTATTCCTCTTTGTGCTACTGTGCTTGGAGCAAGTTTTATGGCAGACAGCGCCATAGCTGCAGAAAAGAAGCAACCCAATATCCTTGTTATTTTTGGAGATGATATTGGTATTACAAATATTTCTGCGTACTCACAAGGACTTATGGGATATAAAACCCCTAATATTGATAGCATAGCAAAAGAAGGAATGCTTTTTACCGATTATTATGCAGAACAAAGTTCAACAGCAGGCCGTTCTGCATTTATTACTGGTCAAAATCCTTTTAGAACCGGTTTGAGTAAGGTAGGTATGCCTGGGTCTGCCATTGGATTACAAGATAAGGATATAACCATTGCACAAGTTCTTAAATCAAAAGGATATGATACCATTCAACTTGGCAAAAACCACTTGGGCGATAAGGATGAATATCTACCTACTAATCATGGTTTTGATGAATTTTATGGTAACTTGTATCATTTAAATGCAGAAGAAGAACCAGAACAACCTGATTATCCCAAAGACCCTGCCTTTCGGAAAAAATTTGGACCTCGAGGCGTATTACATTCGTTTGCCAATGGAGAAATTAAAGATACCGGTCCATTAACGAAAAAAAGAATGGAAACCATAGATGATGATATAAGTCAACGCGCTGTTGATTATATTGACAAAAGGGCAGATGCTAAAAATCCGTTTTTTATGTGGGTGAATTTTACGCATATGCACTTTAGAACTCATGTAAAACCTGAAAGCGTGGGCCAAAGTGGTAGATTTATGAGCCCATATACCGATGCTATGATTGATCATGATAAGAATGTGGGTGCCATACTTACGGCATTAAAAAAGGCCGGTCTTGAAGAAGATACCATTGTTATCTATACCACAGACAATGGCCCTCATATGAATTCATGGCCCGATGCCGGTATGACACCATTTCGCAGTGAAAAAAATACTAACTGGGAAGGCGCCTTTAGAGTGCCAGCCATGATTCGTTGGCCGGGGCATATTGCACCAGGCTCAGTGGATAACAGTATAGTTTCTGCCTTGGACTGGTTTCCAACCTTAGTGGCAGCAGCTGGAGACAGTAACATTAAAGAGCAATTGCTCAAAGGATATAAGGCCGATAAAAAAACCTTTAAGGTTCACTTAGATGGCCATAATATTCTTCCATACCTTACAGGAAAAGAGAAAGAAAATCCACGGAAGGGCTTTTTCTATTTCTCCGATGATGGAGACTTGCTTGCTGTACGGGTAGATAATTTTAAATTTGTATTTATGGAGCAAAGAAGCCAAGGCACCTTGGCTGTTTGGGCAGAACCGTTTACTGTTTTGCGTATCCCAAAAATGTTTAACTTGCGTATTGACCCCTTTGAAAGAGCTGATATTACTTCAAATACCTATTATGACTGGGCAATAGATCATGCTTTTACCGTTTATCTTGCTCAAGCGGTAGTTGCTAAGCATTTAGAGTCATATGTAGAATTTCCGCCAAGTCAAAAGGCAGCAACCTTTACCATTGATCAATCAATGGAAAAACTTTCGCAGCAATTTGGCAGGTAATAGTAATGTTTTTTGGAAGGTGTGTACACTTTCCACGATACATAGTCGAATATGAAAAATACATTTATGTATTTTTCATATTCGACTAACAACCTAACTAACCATTCTTGGCTAAAAACGCTCTTTGCCTAAAATTAAGTCCATCTACATCAAGGCCACGCCCAGCATCATAAATACCCACAACATCATCTGTTATATGCACGTTTTGAGCTCTTCGCCAATAACGCAAAATATTCTCATAATCTGCTTCATATTTTGTTCCAAGCCAACCACCACAACGGGTTAATACCAATTCTTTTGTTAAGCAAAGGCATAGGGGGTCAATATTGCAAGGGCGAATGATGGGCTTTGGCGGTGCATCTATGGGTAAATACGCTATTGTATGGGCTTTGCTCACATCAATGCGTGCAATGAGCATATCTGCAGCCTTGTGTGCTTCATAAATGGTAAAGGCTTCAGAGGTGAGTATATTATCATCATCATGAAAAATAAGCCTGTGCCCGTGGGCAGCCTTAATAAGTGCGTGGCGTAAAGCATTACCAAAATCATGATTACTTGGTAAATCATAATACGTAATATTGGATTCTTTTCTTACACGGTCTCCCTTTACACCATCAAAAGCTATAAGAATTTCTACATCCTTTGCTTGTAATTGAGCAAAGGTATACGCATTTTTAATACTATCAAGGGCATAGGCTAAGGCCATTGGCCTATCACCGCGACTTGGTATGATAACAGTATATAGAGGTGGCATAGGGAAGTTCCTTTAGTAAAAAGTATATGCAGTATTTTTACAAGAAGGTCATACATAAGTCAAAAAAGGACAAGCCCAAAGGCCTGTCCTTTATAATTTAATAACAAACTCCATTTTATGGAGTTTGCGCCGCTATTGTCAGCAAAGCTGCCAAGCGGAAATGCACAAAAATCAATCACTTAACAGGCAAGCAAAGCTCGCCTTATTTTTGATTTTTGGAAAGTACTGACCTTGTCAGCACTTTAAAAAAGGACAAGCCTTTGGGCTTGTCCTTTATAATTTAATAACAAACCCCATTTTATGGAGTTTGCGCCGCTATTGTCAGCAAAGCTGCCAAGCGGAAATGCACAAAAATCAATCACTTAACAGGCAAGCAAAGCTCGCCTTATTTTTGATTTTTGGAAAGTACTGACCTTGTCAGCACTTTAAAAAAGGACAAGCCTTTGGGCTTGTCCTTTTTATATTCTAAGCGTCCCCAAAAGAATGGGGAGGGCAATTAATACATGCCGCCCATGCCGCCCATACCACCCATGCCGCCCATATCAGGCATAGCAGGAGCAGCTTGCTTTGGCTCAGGCTTATCAGCAA
>CAYJOQ010000238.1:0-3270 GCA_964371825.1 uncultured Desulfovibrionaceae bacterium | reverse complement strand
TTTTTTACAATTTTCACAAAATTATACTGAAAAAGTAATTGTGCAGGACTCTTCAGAAAGGAGCATAAGAAATTGAGCCTTGCAAATAGTATGAATATCGTATTATAAAGAATGTCAAGCCAGATACACTTTTGAATAAGACAAAACCGCTCTGCCGCATAGTAGATACGTCGTTAAAAAATGAGGACAAAGTGAAATATACTTTAGCATCAGCATGTGTACCTGCAATTTTAGATGTCGCACAAGATGTCTATATTGTTGTGGAAAAAGACACCTTGCAAGTTTTAGAATGGAACCCTGCCTTTACTAAAATGGGTTTTAATGAACATTTGCTGCAAAAGGGTATATTTTTAGACCAAGAGCCGTATGCCTCGCATTTTTCTGGTGTAAAAGATATTATAGCCATGCACACACAGCTTTTACGCACTGGCAGTGTGCCCAAGGATTTTTTTGAGCTGCCCTTGAGAAAAAAAACTCATGGGCAACAAAGTATGTCTGCAAAAGTCCTACATTTTATGGAAGAAGATAATGCTGTTCTTTTACATATATGCAAAAATAATGCTTTAGATTTACCATCACAAACGACCTTGCAATCCCTTGAACGACGCGACGTTTTATTGCAAGCCACCAGCAAGGCAGCGCAAGAGCTTGCATCAGAAGATAAAGACTTTGAGCGTGTTATGGATAGGGTGCTGAGCATTATAGGCAAGGCCACCGATGTGGACAGAGTGTATGTGTGGCATCTGCACGATTCGCCATACCCTGGAGACACGCGTGTATACACCTCTCAGATTTATGAATGGTGCGATGAAGAAGGGGCAGCTGTTCCGCAACAAGGCAACGAGCTCACCGTTAATATGGTGATGGAAGACATTGTCCCCACATGGATGGACACCTTTTTGGCAGAAAAATGCATCAACGACCACGTAAAAAATATGCCTTTGGCCGAAAGAAATCAATTAGAACCTCAAGGCATTATCTCTATGTTAACGGCGCCCATGACACTTCACGGCCGTGTGTGGGGTTTTATCGGTTTTGCCAACTGTCATACAGAATATCTATGGAGCAGCTCAGAAGAAGATATTTTGCGCACAGCAGCTACGCTGGTTTGTACCGCCATTAACAGCAGGCGCACCAATGAAGCTTTATCTCATGCGCAAGAGCGTTTTGGGCATGTGGCAGAAGCCACAGGTGACATAATTTGGTCGGTGGATGAAAAACAAAAAATCACCTATATTTCTCCGCGCGTGAAAGCTGTGCTCGGCTATGAGCCTGAAGAGCTTTTAGGGAAATCTTTTGATACGATTTTGGTTAACAGTGATGATTTTGTCTTTACTGCCACGGCACAAAATCCCATTATGCGAGACTTTGAACTGCGCGCGTATGCTAAAGACAGGTCAATACATTGGTTACGCTCTTCGTGCAAATATTCCTTTGCTGAAGATGGCACCTTGCTATACGGCTTTGGATCTAGCGCGGACTTTACGCGTATGCATGATGTGCAAGATGAACTGAAAATTGCCAATAAAGAATTGGAAGAAGCCAATAAAATTGCCCGTGAACTGGCAGAGTCTGCCCATAGGGCCAATGTCATTAAAGGGCACTTTATCGCCAATGTAAGCCATGAAATTCGCACGCCCATGAATGCCATTGTGGGCATAACACATCTTTTAAAGCACACTGAGCTGAATCTAAAACAAGAAGAATATATACAAACCATAGATGACTCCAGCGTGGCACTGCTTAGTATTATCAATGACCTTTTGGATTTTTCTAAGATTCAAGACGGTAAAATGATTGTGGAAGAGCACTCTTTTACCATACAAAGCATTGTTGATGAAGTGACAAAAACCGTCAAACATTGGATAGACGAAGATAAACTGACTTTTTCTTTCATTGTGGATCCTCAAGTGGAGCCCAGCTATGTGGGAGATGTTATCCGTTTAAATCAGGTACTTACCAGCCTTACCACCAATGCCATAAAATTTACCCATGAGGGCAGTATTCAAGTGAGGGTGAAGGTAGAAAGTGACAGCAATGAATCAACTTTACTGCATTTTTCGGTGCAAGATACAGGAATAGGTATTTCTGAGGAGCAGATGAGCATGCTTTTTGAGGGTTTTACCCAAGCAGATACTTCCAGCACTAGACGCTATGGCGGCATAGGGCTTGGGCTTGCTCTGTGTAAAAGTTTGACGACGCTTATGGGCGGTGAGCTTTGGTGCACAAGCAAGCAAGGGCTTGGCACCACATTTCACTTCACTTGTCGCCTTGGGAAGAAAAAGGAAAAAGGCGAGCAAGTCAGTAAACTTCTTAATGAAATACACATTGTTGCCGCGTTTCCCCACGCTCAAGCTTTTGCCCATTTACAGGAAACCTTGTCTCCCTTGGGCTTTTTGCACATAACTTTTGCTGAAGATACACTATCTTTAAAAAAGCATATTGACGGGCTGACAATGCCAGATATTATTATTGTGCATGAAAAGTTCAGTGACGTTTCTTTTGTGGGCAATGCCTTAGAAAATAACGATACGTATTTTAATGCCATACCTATTATTTATTATGCACAGCACTCTAAGCCTGATTTTGGCTCCATATGTACGGTTATAGATTCTTTAGGGGCGTCGGTGTTGTACGATTCTTTTGTGAAGATATTGGGGGCAAAGTTTGAGCATAATTCTGACTTATACCAGCAAGGTTTTGAAACTCTTTTGCGCACGCAATTTAGCGGTAAAAAAGTGCTTCTTGTGGAAGATAATGTAGTTAATCAGATGATTGCGCAAAATATTCTTAATGAAGTGGGGCTTGAGGTCACCGTTGCCAATGACGGCGTTGAAGGGTGCGAGTTTATGTATAAAGAAACATTTGACCTTGTTATTATGGACGTGCAGATGCCTAAGATGGATGGATTAACCGCGGCAAGGAAATTGCGTGAAGATTCGCAATTTGCACACATTCCCATCATTGCCATGACAGCACATGCTATGGATGAAGATAGAGAAAAGAGTTTCCAAGCGGGAATGAATGACCATACGACCAAACCCATTGATACAGCAAATTTATTTAAAGTGCTTTATTATTGGCTTTCTAAATCGCATTCTAAGACCTCATTGAGGTAAAAACTTCAATGTATCATAATTGATGCTGAACAACACATGAAAATGTGTTGTTCAGCATCTACTCATTAAAAAGCGTTTGACGAAACAAGTTTTCAGTTTCAAGAGTCCTGCACAATTACTTTTTCAGTATAATTTTGTGAAAATTGTAAAA
>CAYJOQ010000237.1:0-3341 GCA_964371825.1 uncultured Desulfovibrionaceae bacterium | reverse complement strand
CTTGCATGTTAAGTGTACAATTACAAATAGTTGTTTAGTTTTTCAGTGCTGACTACTTTACCGGAGGCAGTCCATAGCGATTTTCGCCTTCAGTTCCTTTTTTAGCAGTCAGGTACCACAAAATCGCCACCATTATTAACCCTATATAGGGTATGCTTGTAGCAAAATACAAAAGGCTAAACCAACCCGACATATCTAAATCATGAAACCGCCTTACCGTTACCGCCAAGGAAGGAATAAGAACAGCCAGCGAATATATTACTGTAATATTTAACACTATATCTAATTGTAACGCTACAGAAAAAAACATAATTACCGTTACTGCAGTATTAAACAAAATAAAATACCAATATTCAGGGCGTGAGGCACGTCCTTTAAAAACAAAATACTTCCTCAAACATGTACTGAACGATTCAAAAAAATTCATACTCTCATTCCAATGTCTACTTCGTTAATTACCTGCATGGTGACACCATGGCCAAGTACCACATACATCACATTACCCTATTATTCAAGAATACCTAGGGCAAAACACAAGGTGTCAGCTATAGCTGCAAAATTCAAGCAAATTTTCATCGGGATCACGCAAATACACAGAACGCATTTCACCTCGCACTCCTGTGCGAGAAACAACACCCAATTCTATGGCAATACCCTTTTTTTCTACTTCTGCTTTAAATACATCTACACTCACCGTCAATTCAAAGCACATATCTGCACTACCTGTTTGTACATACGCTGCACGAGGCGAAAGCTCTTGCCCAAGAATATGAACATTCAGTTTAAAGTCACCAGCAAAAAGTTCATACCTTCCTTGTGCTTGTTTAGCCTTAAAGCCTAATTTCTCATAAAATTCAAGGGTGGCAGCAGCATTTTTTACGGTAATTACCATATGATCAATTTTTTGTATCATTTCTCAATAGCTCCTTCATAAATATTTTGCACAAAGATAGTCAGCACATGAACATTTAACGGCGCAAATACATTGCGCCTACTCTTGATTTATCGGTCGTGTTGACTTTGTCAACACTCTGTAGCCCTTATTTTTTTACACTACACCAACAGCCTTTTCTATACAATTGCGTTCACATAGTATTTTACTGTTCCTGCTAAGCGCCATTGTTATAGAGTGTGTAAAAATGCCATTGACGTAGCATACAACCATTGCTAAGCTACGGAATAATATATATATTCATGAGGTACTTATGCAATTTGATTTAAAATTTGGTAAAACCACACAAACATTGGAATGCGCTGAAGAAAGAGTTATGGGAGTGCTTCTCCCAAAAACATTTGAAAACATGCCAAGTGCTGAAGCAGAAATTCGTCGCGCCTTACATGCCCCCATTGGCTCACCGCCCATTCATGAACTTATGTCAAAGGGAGACACGGTTGCCATAGTCACCAGCGATATTACACGCCCCTGCCCAAGTTACGTATTGCTACCTCCATTATTAGAAGAATTAGAAAATGCCGGCGTTGAAAAGCAAGATATTACCATTGTTTTTGCCCTTGGTACCCACAGAAAACATACAGAAGAAGAAATTATCTCTCTTGTGGGCAAGGATGTATACGAACAATATACTTGCATTGACTCAGATATGGATAATTGTGTTGAAGTGGGCACCACAAGCAACGGAACCCCCCTTGATATATTTACACCTGTGGCAAAGGCGGATAAAAGGATTTGCCTTGGCAATATAGAATATCATTATTTTGCAGGATACAGCGGCGGCGACAAAGCCATTATGCCGGGTGTATCTACCACACGCAGTATCCAAGCTAACCATCGCATGATGATTGAACCTAAGGCATGCACAGGAAACATTAGCGATAACCCCATCCGCCAAGACATGGAACAGTTAGAAAATTTTCTTTCTGTTGATTTTATACTTAATGTTATTCTTTCGCCCAATAAAGAAATCATGAAAGCCGTAGCAGGGCATCACATCAAGGCCCATAGAGAAGGTTGCCAATTTTTAGACAGCCTATATAAATTTCCTCTAGAGCAAGGGGCCGATATTGTCATCGTTAGTGCCGGTGGCTTCCCCAAGGATATAAACATGTATCAAGCCCAAAAAGCTCTTGATAATGCGCGCTATGCAGTAAAAGAAGGGGGAATTATTATTTTATTAGCTTCATGCAGCGAGCAGTATGGCTCTGCAACCTTTGAACGCTGGATAAAAAATGCCACCAGTCCTGCACAAATAATTACGGACATTCATGCAAAATTTGAATTAGGAGGCCATAAAGCCGCAGCCATTGCCCTTACCCTACAAAAAGCACAAGTGTTTTGTGTTTCTGATATGCCAGATGATATATGCAAGAGCCTCTTCTTTACTCCCTTTGCCTCTGTGCAACAAGCCCTCACTGAAGCAGAAAAAATTTGCGGTGCACAATCTCGCATTCTTATTATGCCCAACGGTGGTTCTACCTTACCCATAGTACAAGAATAATCAGCCCCTTTTCAATTATGCAAGAGCTTGGTTGCATGTTTATGTGACCAAACTCTTGCAAAAACCTTGCATCAAAAAGATCTTGCGAGGCGATTATACTCCATAGACAAAACACACTCAATTGCGTACAGTAACATAACTACACAATCTTTGTGCAAGAGCCACAAAGCAGAAATACGGCCACTACGATTAAAAAAACACATGGTGATGCATAAGTATACGCATCGCTATGCCATTGCTTTTTTGCATATGTGTTCTGCATGTTCTGTTTACGCTAAGGCATATTTCATGCGCTACTCACAAGCATGAAAAATACTAATGCAGAACCTTATGCTGTAATTTCCTATTACAACTACAGCGAGGTACGCATGGAACTTTTTAACGCAATTCACGAAAGATATTCATATCGCGGCGAATTTACAGAAGATACCCCCACAGCAGAGCATATTAATGCCATTCTTGACGCAGCCATTGCAGCCCCAGCCGGTGTTAATACGCGAACCACATCCTATGTGGTGGTTACAGACAAAGATCTTTTGCAAAATTTACAAAAAGCAACCAAATTACCCCTTGCTCCTCTTTCTATACTCTTACTTTCTGAAGATATACCCAATAAATTACGCAGAAATTATGAAACAGAAAATTACTGCGTCGCTGCTCAAAATATTTTACTTGCTGTCACCAGCCTTGGCTATGCAACAGTGCTCAATGATATTATTTTTACCTATAGCGAAATTACCAATTCTGTACGCAAAATTCTTAATGTTCCCAAGAAAAAGAAAATTAAGGCTATTTTTAATATAGGCATACCTAAAAACCCCGGTAAAGCCTTAGAAAAGCCCCTTAGAAATACTCTTGTACAATATAATGCCTTTGAAGGTTAAT
>CAYJOQ010000236.1:1535-3372 GCA_964371825.1 uncultured Desulfovibrionaceae bacterium | reverse complement strand
GAGCCTTACAGGCGCATAAGAAAAACCACCAGCTAGGCTGGTGGATTCTTACTTAATGCATCAATATGCATCTTTACGTATTATGCAGAAGTCTTATATTTCAATAACAACTTCAACCAATTTTTTTGCATACGTATCATTGGTTTTTGCTATATCTTTAACATCAATTATTTCTGTTATTTTACCCTGATACAAAAACATAACCTTACTACAAAGATATGTAACTGCAGTGAGATCATGGGTAATAAATATATAGGTAAGGTTATATTTACCTTGAAGTTCGCGTAAAAGATCCATGATTTGCACTTGTGTATGTGCATCAAGTGAGCTTATGGCTTCGTCAAATAAAATTATTTTAGGGTTAATAGCCAGCGCTCTTGCTATACAAACTCTTTGAAGTTGTCCCCCTGATAGTTGGTGAGGATATCTATCCAAAAATTCTTCGCTCAGGCCAACAGCATGTAAGTATTCTAAAATTTTTGCTGCTTTATCAACCTTACCGCCAATTCTTTTACAAAGAACATCAATAGATTCTTTAACAGTTTCATACACTGTAAACCGTGGATTTACAGACGTTACATAGTCTTGAAAAACTATGCTTATATTTTCACTGAGAATTTTTCTATTAGCCTTACTGGCATATGGATTTTTATCTAAAAAAGAATACTCTCCCGAAGTTGGTTTTAAAAGCCCAACCAGAATTCTTCCAAGCGTACTTTTTCCCGAACCACTTTCCCCCAATACAGCTAAACAATCACCTTCATTTACTTTAAAGGATATATCGTCTAAAACAACTTGCAAATCCCTAGTAAGCTCACTTTTAAAGCTCATGGATACATTTTCAACATTAATCATGCGCTAGCACCCCTCATACTGTTTTTGAAGGCCTGAACTACTAATTTTTTTTGATGAACAAGTTGTTTTGTATATTCATCCTTAGCATTTTCTTTGATTTCTTCAAACGTCCCTTCATCTACAATTTTTCCCTTATTCATAACAACAACTCTATTAGATATGAGCGAAGCTACTGCCAAGTCGTGAGTAATAAATATCATTGTTACTCCAGACTCTTTAAGCTTTATAAATTCTTTCATAATTTCATATTGAGTCACGCTATCAATTGCCGTAGTGGGTTCATCAGCGATGAGAATATCTGGATTAAGAGTGAGTGCGATGCCTATCATAATTCTTTGCAACATACCGCCTGACAATTGATGAGGATATTTTTTCATAACTTCTTCAGGGTCAGGAAGTTGCATCTTTGCTAATGTGTCAATGCATTGCCTATGGATTTCTTCTTTTGACCAATCAGTATGCTCTTCAAAGGTTTCCTTCATTTGAAAACCAATTCTATAAAGTCTATCAAAGCAAACCATGGGGTTTTGAAGCACCATGGTCATACGCTTACCACGAACTTTTCTCAATTCTTCTTTAGATGAATTGAGCAAATCCATATCACCTAAAATAGCGCTACCAGATATTTCAAAATTATGGTCAAGCAGCCCTACGATAGCCTTCATAGTCATGGTTTTTCCCGATCCGCTCTCTCCCACAATACAAAGGCATTCACCTTTTTCTATATCAAATGAAACACCTTTTACAAGTTCAGAAGTTTTTCTTTTGCCCTTAAAGGTGACTTTTAAATCCTTTACAGAAAGTATGTTCATTACATTTCCTCCTTTGGATCAAGAGCATCACGAAGTACGTCACCTAATACATTGAATAATGAAACCACAGTAACGATGGCAATTCCTGGAACAATCATTTGCAATGGATTTAACGTAAATACTTGCTTTGCATCGTTGAGCATGGCTCCCCATTCTGGAGTTGGTGCCTG
>CAYJOQ010000236.1:0-1435 GCA_964371825.1 uncultured Desulfovibrionaceae bacterium | reverse complement strand
ACACCCTGTAAAATATCAAACAATAAGTTAAATACAACAAAAAGCATACCTATAAGAAGCACATATGCTTGAATAACAGGCATATCTCGGGTAAATACAGCCTCAATACAAAGTGAACCTAAACCCGGCCAAGCAAACACGTTTTCAACAACAATGGTTCCGGCAATAAGTTGCGGAATACTCATACCTATAGCAACAACGCATGTTTGAAGAGAATTTTTAAGAATATGCTTAATCAAAATGTTTCTTTGTTTTAATCCACGAACATTAGCGTACAACACATAATCTTGCTTCATATTCTCAATCATATTGTTGCGTACTAAACGAATAAAAATTGATATATACGAACTAGCTACTGTAAGTGACGGCAAAATTATACTTTTAAAGCCATCAAAGTTACCACTTGTGGGTAATAATCCCATTTTTACCGAAACCACAAACATTAACACCAAGCCAATCCAATATGAAGGCATGGCTGTTGTTAAGAATATGAAACCGCGCATAAGTTTATCAAACCAAGTATCTTTATATACCGCGCATAAAAAACCCACAGGCAAACTGGCCACAATAACAAAAATAAACGAAACTGCAGCAAGCTTTAATGTGTTGGGCATGGCAATCGTCATTTTTTCTAATACGGTAAGATCAGGCGTGGCATAGCTTATGCCAAAATCAAGTTGCATGGCTTTTGCTGCCCACTTTATATATCTGACCACGTATGGATCGTTGAGTCCTAGCTCTTCTCTTGTTTGAGCAATAAGCTCTGGCGATGCTATAGGTATATTATGCAAACGCAAAATAACCTCAGCAGGATCCACCGGAATGAGATTGATAAAGACAAAAGTAAAGATGGAAATGGCAAATAGTAAGGGAATAACCCCAAGTATCCGTTTTAGTATATATTTATTCATAGCTAGTCCTTTTAAATGAGAAGTGAGAGGGATTTTCCCCTCTCACTCTTACTTGTTGCCTAATTCCCAAACATACCATGATTAACAGATATAAAATGGGAAGTGATCCCGCTTACTGCCTATTTATATTCAAATTCCCAGAAGGGGAATGTGTATACAGAAGGAGCAAAGGTGACTTTTTTAAGATCGCTTGTATAAAGAGTTTTGTTGTTACCAAATACGAGAGGAACGTGTACAGCAGAGTCATGAATTTGGGTAAGAACATTTTTAATCAATTCTTGCCTTTTTACTTCATCAACTTCTACAAGCAAGGCGGTAATACCATCAAAAATTTCTTTATGATTGGCAAGACCAGATAATCCTTTAAAGTCGCCATAGGAAGGAGCTCGGAAAGAAGATAAGGAGGCATGCGGATCATATGGTTTACCCCATGGAATTCCCATAATAATATCAAATTCACCGGCTTTTTGCTTATCAAAATAGGTAGAACGCTCATAACCTTCAAGCTTTAAATCAATACCTAA
>CAYJOQ010000235.1:0-3374 GCA_964371825.1 uncultured Desulfovibrionaceae bacterium | reverse complement strand
TTAAGCAAATAAAAAAACCTTATAAAAATATAAGGTCAGACTGATGACAAACCCCTCTTTGTGGCGTTTGCGCCGCTATTGTCAGCAAAGCTGCCAAGCGGAAAGGCACGAAAATCAATCGTTTTACGGCGCAAATAAATTGCGCCTACTCTTGATTTATCGGTCGTGTCGACGTTGTCAACACTCTCAGGTCAATCAAAGGAAGCTGAGCACCCGGAGCTACCGTTACCGCTGCTTCCTTTCGGACCTGACGGAGTTGGCGGCGCTTTCGCCGCCCAGCTTCCAAAGGTGCTATATATGGCTCTGCGAGTGCTGTCAAGTTTTTTACGAATAACACAAACAACACGTATATGGCACTGCAAACTTAAGGGGTGACTCGTCCAAGATTTTCCAGCAAAAAAGTACGCACATTTGCCAAAAACGTTTGATGACTTTCTTGACGAAGCTCAAGAGTAGCTTTGCCGCAAAGATCTGGTAAATCAAGAAGCAAATCTTCAGGGCAAGGTGCCATAAAATCTAAACTATCAATGCCTGCAACGGATAAAAATTGCGGCGGAGTAAAAAAGCTTTCCTGCATAGTCTCCACATTCCATGGATCTGGATTAAGAGTATCTTTTTGCGCTTGAATGAGCAAGGTAGGAGCACTAAAACTTTGTAAAGCTTGAGGTGTAAACAACATGCTATAGGTTGGAGCAACAATACAAAAAGCCTTGATGCGCACATCCAAAAAATTTTCTGTGAGAGGAAGTGCTTGAGCCAGTTTTTGCATTTTTTCCTTAGCCCAAGCTTCACAATATGGGCTTCTATTACCTGTTTCTTTGCAAAAATTTTCCCAGCCTGCCACATCAAGAGTTGCTCCACCAAGCAATAAAGCAGCCGTTCCGCCTACGCCAAAACCCAAAAGCCCTATACGGCTTGGATCAATAGATGTTTTTATGTCCTTACGGTATAGCACTTCATCAAGAACAAAGCTCAGCTCCATAGCCCTTTCTGTTATTTGCTTTACAGAATATAAATGAGGCATGTGATCCATATTATCATTTCTATGTGTTGGCGCAACCACCACAAAACCGCTTTTAGCTAAAGCTATTGCGGTGTTATAATAGGAAAAACGAGTACCCGCAGTATGATGCGAAAGCAGCACAAGCGGAAAGCGCCCAGGGGCACTTCGTGCATCCCTCGCAGCCCAAAAAGACCATGGGCCGTAATCTAATTTTTTTGGGTTCGCAGTTGCAGGGTACCAAATGGCCACATCAAGGCGTATATCACGCTCGGCATTCCATATACCAAAGGTACTAAAGCCTACCTGAAAGGCCGTAGCAGCATGCCCATACCCTGTAAGCCCTATGCAATAAAAAACAGCTACACATAATAGGACACAAGCATGCTTTAAAATTTTCGCTGTCATGCGCATATTATGCCTCAATAACAGTGCCTAAAGGAGCATTTTCTAACAAATACCGCTTAAGGCTCGACTGGGCTCGTCCATCTAAAATAAGTGATTTTTTACAGCCGGCTTTGAGCGCATGTATGCATGCATCAACCTTGGGTATCATGCCTCCATAAATGGTTCCTTGAGTCTTGAGCCTGTCAATATCTTGCTGGCGCAATGAGGGAAGCAATTTTTTATCTGCATCAAGAACCCCCGGCACATCAGACACAAGCACAAAATATTCTGCCTGCAATGCTCCGGCTAATGCTCCGGCAGCAGTATCGGCATTGATATTTAAACTCTCTCCTTGTGCGCCTATGGCAACAGGCGCAATAACAGGAATAAAGCCACCATCCACAAGACAATGTATCACCGCGGTATTCACGCTATGTACATGCCCCACAAAACCAAGCTCAGGGCGCAAAATATTTGCTTCAAAAAGTCTCGCATCCTTGCCACAAATGCCCACGGCACTGCCCCCCGCCTCTTGAATAAGCGTTACCACTGCTTTATTCACTTGCCCACAAAGCACCATCTCCACAGCTTCTATAGTAGCAGCATCGGTAGCACGAAGACCATCCACAAAATGGCTTTGTATTTCTAGGCGGGTTAATAAAGAATTAATTTGCGGCCCTCCACCATGCACAAGCACAAGACGCACACCATTGCTCGCTAGCTCCACAAGGCTTTGTGCAAAAGGTTCACGCAAGGCAGGATCATCCATGGCGTGCCCGCCATATTTTATAACAACTGTTGACATTATTCTCACCTACACCTTGGGTGAATGCTCGCTTAAGGTAGCAACCATTACAGCCTTGATAGTATGCATACGATTTTCAGCTTCATCAAAAGCAATATTCGTTGGTGTTTCAAATACAGAGTCGTCAACTTCCATGGCGCTAATGCCAAATTGTTCAAATACTTTTTTACCTATGCTGGTGTCTGTATTATGAAATGCGGGTAAACAATGTAAAAATTTACACTCTGGATTACCTGTAAGCTGTATCGTTTTTTGTGTGATTTGATACGGCAACAATAGCTTAATGCGCTCAGCCCAAACATCTTCTGCTTCACCCATGGATACCCAAACATCAGTATATAAAAAATCACAACCCTGCACACCTTCTTGAATATCATCGGTGACAGTAATGGTGGCGCCATTTTCTTGGGCAATACTCTTCGCAATATCCACCACATGCGGATCAGTTTGTAGGCCTTTTGGAGCTACAGAGCGAAAATTCATGCCCATTTTAGCAGCTCCAATCATCAGCGAATTACCCATATTAAAACGAGCATCACCAAGATAGGCAAAGGTAAGGTCTTGTAATTCTTTTTGACTATGCTCTTGCATTGTTAAAAAATCAGCCAATATTTGCGTAGGATGATATTCATTGGTCAAGCCGTTCCACACAGGCACAGAAGAATATCGAGCAAGCTCCTCCACAAGACTTTGCTCAAAACCACGATATTCTATGGCGTCATACATGCGTGAAAGCACACGAGCTGTATCTGCCATAGATTCTTTTTTTCCTATTTGCGAGCCTGAAGGGCCAAGATATGTAGTGAATGCACCTTGATCATGCGCAGCAACTTCAAAAGCACAGCGAGTACGCGTAGAATCTTTTTCAAATAAAAGTACCACATTCTTACCCACAAGGTATTGCTCTTCTGTTCCCGCTTTTTTGGCAGCTTTCAAGTGCGCTGCAAGACGTAGTAAGTAAGAAATTTCTTGATTTGAAAAGTCTAATAATTTTAAAAAATCTCTATTTTTTAGCTGCATAGTTGTACTCTCCTCATATGTACGCAAGAATGAGCGGTAAAAATAGGCTCTTTACATGTAATTTGCAAGCCTAAGAGCCGTTACCTAACGTACCCTAAACAATATATTAAGACTCCTGCACAATTCATTGTGTGGAGTTTTTTGGAGCACTGGCGCTAGCCA
>CAYJOQ010000234.1:0-3429 GCA_964371825.1 uncultured Desulfovibrionaceae bacterium | reverse complement strand
CTGCTGTCAACGCTCCATAAGACTCCGCACAATGAATTGTGCAGGAGTCTTATATATTCGTCGGAGTTTACAAAAAAGCGCAAGGGCCATTGCACTTAGAAGTACAATGGCCCTTGCGCTGTATATAAGAAAAAAGTGGATTTTATACATTAAATAAAAAGTGCACCACATCTCCATCTTTCATAATATATTCTTTACCTTCAGTACGTAGAACTCCAGCAGTACGGCATGCAGCTTCATTTTTATACGTTACAAAGTCATCATAAGCGATAACTTCTGCACGAATAAAACCGCGCTCAAAATCTGTATGGATAACACCAGCCCCTTGTGGTGCTTTCCACCCTTGGTGAATAGTCCACGCACGAACTTCTTTTTCACCTACAGTAAAATAGCTACACAGACCAAGGGTAGCATAGCCTGTGCGGATAATGCGTTCAAGGCCGCTTTCTTCAATGCCAAAAGAGCTCAGCATTTCTACCTGTTCATCGTCAGGAAGGCCCTGTAATTCTTCTTCAATTTTTGCACAAATCAAAGCAAAGCCGGCACCACGTTCCGTAGCAAGCTTTTCTACTTCTTGTACATAGGCATTGCCAGAAACGGCGTTTTCTTCATCAACATTAGCACAATAAATAGTTTTTTGTGCTGTAATCAGGCCCATTTCACGCCATTGAGCAGCAAAAATATCACTATCTGGTTTATCAAAAGTGATGGCCGGTTTGCCATTATTTAAATGCTCAAGCAAAGCAGCCACTTGATCTGCAAGGCCCTTGGCATCCTTATCACCACGCAGCTTACGCAAACGGTCAAGACGCTTTTCTGCAGATTGAATATCAGCTAACAGTAATTCTGTTTCAATGGTTTCAATATCACGTAATGGGTCAACAGTACCATCCACGTGAGTAATATTTTCATCCTCAAAACATCTCACAACATGCACAATGGCCGAACATTCACGAATATTGGCTAAAAATTGATTTCCTAGCCCTTCTCCCTTGCTGGCACCGCGAACGAGACCTGCAATATCAATAAAGTCCACGTTAGCGTGCAAGGTTTTTTGAGGATTTGCTAATTCTGTTAGCACTGCAAGGCGTTTGTCTGGTACAGCCACAGTAGCTTTATTAGGTTCTATAGTACAAAAGGGATAGTTTGCTGCTTGAGCATTTTGCGCCTTGGTCAATGCATTAAATAAGGTGGATTTTCCCACATTTGGCAAACCCACAATACCAATACTTAAAGCCATAATTTTTCTCCAAAAGGCCATCACCATAGCCTGTATATGAATTTATTTCAAATCTAACGCTGCGAAGTACATTTTGTAAGCGGCAAAAGCAATTTTGGCAAGTTTTCTTCTATCACTCTGCTAAAAAATTCTGTTAAAAAAAATTAGATAAAAAACTGAGTATACCATTTTATTTAGGTTGTGCAAAAAGTGTAAAACACAAGAAAGACAAAGTTTTTTTGCGAAGGAAATGTATTTTTTGGTATTCAACTAGTGCAAAAAACGAGTTTGACGACGTAGATTGCAGTTTTTCAACAGTCTGCTATGCCTAAAATGTCAGTTGCTTCTTCCTAGGGGACAGGGTATCATTTATGCGGTTCATGGCGTACACATGGATATCTTTAACATTTCCTTTTTAGTATGCAAAATACATATATATCTAATACGTATGCAAAACCCTTTGTTCTCTAAGATTAAAAAAATCAACATAATACCAAGAGTGTGAAGAGTAAAAAACATTACATTTTGCAAGCAATACTTCACATTAACAAACATATCTAAGGAATATCAATGCAAGCACAATTGAATACTCTTCTCCAAGCCATCTTGCCTGTAAATCTCACCCTTGCAAAGGCCGCAAAAGCACACCTTGATAATTTAACTAAACCACAAGGCAGCCTTGGGCAACTTGAGGACTTGGCCACCAAGCTGTACTGCATACAACAAGGGCAACAGCTTTTACAAGTAGACCCTATGCATATGTTTACCGTTGCCGGTGATCACGGTATCTTTGCCGAAAATGTTTCAGCCCACCCACAAGCTGTGACACGACAAATGGTAGCAAATTTTTTGCATGGTGGTGCAGGTATTAACGTGCTTTGTAAAACAAATGCTCTTGACCTTTGTGTGGTAGACGCAGGTTGCGTGGGCGGCCCTTTTGCAGCCCATGAAAAACTTATTGATAAAAGACTTGGAGAAGGCACAGCCAACTTTGCCAAGGGCCCTGCCATGACCAGAAATACCTGCATACAAGCTCTTTTACAAGGCGCAAGTATTGCCCTTGATGCCGCACAAAAAGGATATAAAACCATTGGCATTGGTGAAATGGGTATTGGTAATACCACCCCTGCTACGGCACTTTTTTGTGCATATTTAGGGCTTGATCCTCAAAAAATAACCGGCCCAGGCGCCGGCATTAGTGCCGCAGGCATTATTCACAAAGCAAACATTATTACCAAAGCACTTGAACTTCATAAAAATGCATTGGAAAACGGTGATGCCATCGACACCTTAGCTCTTGTGGGCGGCTTTGAAATTGCCACTATGGCCGGTATAGTGCTAGGCGCAGCAAAGGCCGGTTGCCTAGTACTTGTGGACGGTTTTATTTCCACCTCTGCCTATGCAGCAGCAAAGCACATTTGTGAAAATATACAGCATTATTGTGTCTTATGCCATAGCTCAGCAGAACCTGGGTATGCTAGCGTTATACAAGCGCTTCATGAAGATACACCTCTTTTAGATTTACATCTTCGTCTTGGTGAAGGAACAGGCGCAGCCTTAGCTGCCCCCATAGTACGCTCAGCAGCGGCTATTTTTAACAATATGGCAACCTTTGACCAAGCTAATGTTTGTGGACAAACCATTAACTAAGCAAGGCTAAAAAACATACGTATGCAAAACTCTACTCACTGCTCAGATACAGCCTGCACCAATATGCACCAACATGCACCTGCACGTGTAATTTTGGAAGCGCGTGATATTTCACGTAATTTCATTATAAAGCGTGGTTTTTTTAACGAGCAAAGCACAGTGCGCGCCGTTAACAATGTGCATCTTCAGCTTCATGAGGGAGAGGTCTTAGGCATAGTTGGCGAATCAGGATGCGGAAAATCAACCCTTGGGCGCATGCTTGTGGGGTTGTTACCTCCATCTTCAGGTAACATTTTTTTTGAAGAAAATCCCCTCTACGATGAACACAACAAGGCTCACCTTAGCGGAACATTACAAATGATTTTTCAAGATCCCTTTTCATCGCTTAATCCGCGTATTAGCATTGGGGCATCCATTGCTGAACCATTAAGAGTGCAAGGTGTTTCGCGTGTACAATGTAAGGAAAAAGTTGCAGAATTATTAGCCTTAGTAGGTTTACGAGCAGATCAAGCGCGCCTATATCCACACCAATTTTCTGGAGGACAAAGACAGCGCATTGC
>CAYJOQ010000233.1:0-3438 GCA_964371825.1 uncultured Desulfovibrionaceae bacterium | reverse complement strand
ACTTTTTTACAATTTTCACAAAATTATACTGAAAAAGTAATTGCGCAGGACTCTTAGTTTATAAATAAAAACATTTTTTACCTATAAAATGCCACATATGCGCATTCCATGCTCTTATCTTTCACTTTTTTTTATATTTCTTTGAAACAAAACGTATGTATGTGATTGCTTGGCTCTTCATTGTATAGCGGAATGTTAATTGCAAAAACGTAGACGTACTCTCAGCATTAAGGAATTTTTTTCCGCGCTGTGCAAGGTACGTCTTTATCGTTTGCAAAATAACATTGGGGAATTCGTATGAATGTATCCAACTATACAAAAAATGCCTATGGTATTACTTCTATAGCCCAAACTATTCAGTCGGCTCAAGCAGCATCTACAGGTGCTACTACATCTACAGCTTTTGCTGAGGCCATGCAAACACAAAAAAGTGTATTGCAAGGACAAGATGTGGTGCAAATAAGTGAAGTGTCTCTTTCTGAGTCAGATAATTATGCTGAAGCAGGTGACTTGGGGGCTAAGAGTGTTGCCTTAGAATCGCCCAAAAAAACGAGCTTTGCTGAAGATGTACTAGAAAGGGTAAAGAGTGGCGAAAGTTTTACTGATGCCATGCTGCAAATAAAGGCTGAGCGATATAAAGAATATTTTGAAGAAGAATTAGCTAAAAATGGCGGGGATGTAAAGGCCGCTGCAAAGCGTGCAATGGATCGCTTAGAAGCAGAAACAGAAGTTAGTGAAGATGAGTTGTATGCAATTATACAAAATCTGTCTGCTGAATATACAGACGCAGCAGATGCTGCTAAAATTAAGAGCGATCTTGCAACACATGATGAAATTACAAAGAAGGCTGACGGGCTTTCTGCAGTTGCCAGCGAATTGGAAGAAAGAATTGATGTTGCAAAAGCGCCAAATTTAGAAACAGTTCAAGAGGATGATACAGAGGAAACTGCGCTTAAAAATCAATTTGTGGACATGGTTACTGGAGCTCTTCCTGCACAAGATGATGAAACATTAGAAAGTAGCGCCGAAGGCCTTACTATGAAGGAAAAGCTCGAACGAGATCATGGAATTAAGCAATATGAAAAAATAGCTGGCTTACTCTCTTTGCAAACAACAGAAACAAGAGTTATGTAATACACTACCCCATTTGTGTATAAGGGGGTAGTGTATGTCTTATTGTTGTAACGTTGTTTTTAATTGTAAGATATTTGTTTCAATAGTTTTAATGATATCTAAAAATTCGCTATCATTCTTACCTGTGGGGTCATCTAGGCCCCAATTTTCAGACCTAGTTGCCGGTAAATGGGGGCAGCTTACGTTGCATCCCATAAATATGGCCACGTCAGGACTAGGGATATTTTCCAATAGTTTAGGTCTTTGGCTTGCTTCCATATCTACACCATATTCTTGCTTAATAAGGCGTACAGCATCGGCATTGATGCTGTTTTTTATTTCTGTTCCTGCAGAATAGCTTACAAATGTATCTGCAGCCAAAAGTTTACCTAAGGCTTCTGCTATTTGGCTGCGACAAGAGTTGTGATTACAGATAAAAGCCACAATGGGCATTTTGGGTGTGTTCATGATATATCCTTGTTATAGCATATAGTTACATTTGGAAAGCTAAATGGAACATATAAAAACCAATGCAAAGTACTCCCAAAGCCAAAATCATGGTAAGGGCCTTAGTGAGCCGAGCATACTGTGAATTTTGGGAAATTTTTTGCACAAAGCCTACAGATGTTCCTGCGACCACGGCTAAAATACCATGCCCTAAGGAGTAAAGTAAAAAAAGCATAATTCCAAAACCAAGGCTGCCCTTACCAGCCACTACGGCAATGAGAACAATGAGTACAGGTGTTGAGCAAGGGGAAGAGAAAAAACCGCCTAATATTCCAGCTAAAAAGGCACCTAGTAAGCCTTTTTTTTGATTTTTTACAAGCATATGTGTTGACGGAATAAAATTGTAAATTCCAAGCATTTGTAAAAACATAAGCATCATTAATAGGCCAAGAGCCATATACCACCACTTGGCTGAAGTGCCAATCAGTTCACCTGCAAGAGAAGCCATTACTCCAAAGGCTGTGAAGGTAAGGGCGCTGCCAAGGGCAAAAATGACAGAAAGTATAAAGGCACGACGATGGCTATTGGCATCTTCTATACCACCGGTACCACTAACATATCCCATAATAAGTGGCACAGATGATAGTGAGCACGGTGTAAAGGATGTTATTACTCCTGCCAAAAACGCAATAAAGGGCGCAAGCCATACAGAGTTCATTAAAGACTCAGACAATTGTACTAGGAGCGCATCCATTATTCTACTCCTAATTCCTCGAGAATTTCGCGCATTTGATCTTCGGTAAGGCCTCCTTGATGTGCGGTAAATGCGTGTTTATCTGAACCCTTTGTACTATACTGAGTAAATGGAATGTCTGTATCTTCAGGTACATATGGGCTTCCATCAGCAGTAAATATTATTTGCGTAGGAATAACTTGTACAGGAAATCCCTTGGAAGCTTGCGGATTTTTCCAGACATCTACAAATTTGATGATGGCCTTTGAGCGCATTTCTGCATTAAGCTTCACGAGCACAGGGGCCATGGCCTTGCACGGAACGCAAGCATCGGCACCAAAGTCTATTATTATAGGGACTCCATGCTTTTTAAGTTCTTCTAAGTCAATATTCGTTGCAATTAAGTCATATACTGGGTCAGCATTTGCTGTATTTTGCACAGCCACAGTGGGCTTAGTTGTTTGTTCGTTGTTAAGATACCATAGGCAAAAAACTCCAAGAGCCATGCACAAAGGGATAACAATTTTAACGAATTTTTTAGACATATATATCCTTAATCTTATAATTTTTTTGATAGTT
This sequence comes from uncultured Desulfovibrionaceae bacterium, assembly GCA_964371825.1. Classification (GTDB taxonomy): domain Bacteria; phylum Desulfobacterota; class Desulfovibrionia; order Desulfovibrionales; family Desulfovibrionaceae; genus CAYJAD01. Next base: position 566 of record CAYJOQ010000233.1, on the reverse strand, counting down.
ACAACAATCACAGTATCCTCTCTGGTTGAGTAATACCATGTAAAAAATGCATATACCATTGTAGCGCTGGTGTAGAAGTATCTTTTAAATTGAAAGTTGTCAATGTGTAAATATGAAAATTGTTATCAATTTCTAATGAAGGCTATATTTTTTGTCAACACAAACAATATAAGACTCCTGCGCAAGTGAATTGCGCTTGCTCTTGATTTTTGGTCGCAATGGCTAGCACCAGTGCTCCAAAAAACTCCGCACAATGAATTGTGCAGGAGTCTTAATATAATATATTGCAGCCCTTTTCCTCGCAATGACCTTGAGCTACGAACGCAGTAACGAAATAAATGTACTTCGATTCGAAGTTTGAACTTCTTAGCCTTATCTGCACGCGATTCAACGTCATTGCGAGCCCCTAGCCGTTGGTGAGCAAAGCGAACCTTACGGATAGGTAGCGTGGCAATCCATGCCTTTCAATTGTCGTATAAAAAGATATTCATTGAAAAATCAATTGTATATAAGCCTGTTTACGGGCTGCAAGTAACAAAGATGCAGATGTCAGGCCTTTAAAACGC
>CAYJOQ010000232.1:0-3460 GCA_964371825.1 uncultured Desulfovibrionaceae bacterium | reverse complement strand
TGCAAAAGCACAAAAATAAAATTGGAAAATAATTATGCAGGACTCTCATTTTGTTGTTCAAAAAGGCACGCCCATTCCAAATACCCCTTTAAAGACACCACAAAAAAGCCTTACAATCCCTTATTTGCCTAAAACAAGAATATACTGTATTATGTAGTCAGCATTGAAAAACTATGCAGAGCATTGTAATTACAGGCACTCACCCCTTAAGAGATCACAGAAAAATTGCCGAAAACAAAGCATGTAATGCGACTTTTTGGTGATTTTTCGACATTATTGCACCTGTTTTTCACGTGTTGACTGACAAACTATTTTGCGCCGTGTAAAATAAGCCAAAACTTACTTCTGGCGGCCGCAAAGCGGCATTTGGAGGCAACGTGCCTTTCTGAACAACGCATGAGAATGTGTTGTTCAGCATCAGCTATGAAATGATACATAGTAACTTTTTAAATCTTACCATATACATTAAAATACTTGCTTATGAAAAACTTATTATCAATAGACTGTTTACAAACAATTTTCTCCATTTCACAAGATGCCTATGCTTTGGTTGAAAAAGACACCTTACAGCTTTTGGATTGGAATATAGCTTTTGAAAAAATTGGCTTTGAAGGACTTTTTCAAGATAAAGAAATTGTGTTAAACCGTGGAATATATACACAACAATTTCTCGGCCTTGAAGAAATCATAAAAATACAATCAAATCTATGGTCTGAAAACACTTCTATAACTTCTTTTGCAGCACTACCCCTTGGCACAAAATTATTTGGAAAATATACCGTATTTGCAAAAGTTATCTATGTTATGCAAGAAAAAAACTCTGTGCTAATGCATATATACACAGATACAATGCCTGAAATTCCTACACACACAACTACCCATGAACTTGACCGCCGCGAAACCTTACTCACAGCCACAAGTAAGGTGGCCCAAGAACTCCTCTCAGAAAATGATAATTTTGATAAAACCATAGATATGGTGCTTGGTATTTTAGGCAATGCTGCCAATGTAGATCGCGTGTATGTGTGGAGCATTCACGGCGCACCAAACCCTGAAGTTGATGACAGATTGTATACTTCACAACTGTACGAATGGTCAGAAGGAGCTACCCCGCAACAAGGCAACGAACTTGTAACCAATTTACTTGTAGAAGAAAGCATTCTCAGATGGGCAGAAAATTTTATTGAAGGCAAATGCATCAATGACCTTGTAAAAAACATGCCGCAAATTGAAAAAGATGTTCTTGAACCCCAAGGTATCATTTCCATCTTAACAGCACCTATTATGTTTCACGGATATTTATGGGGCTTTATTGGTTTTGATAATTGCCATGCTGAATATGTGTGGAACCAAGCAGAAGAAGACATTTTACGCACCGCAGGAACCCTTATAAGTACTGCAATTCATAGCAGACGTATTAATCAGGCATTATATGAAGCACAAGAGCGATTTTGCGGTGTAGAAGAAGCCACCGGAGATATTATTTGGTCTGTGGATGAACATCAAAAATTTACTTATATTTCACCGCGCTTAGAACACGTTTTACAATATAAGCCGGAAGAAATATTAGGCAAACCCTTTAGTTCGCTCCTCCTATACCCTGAAGAATTTCATTTTATAGCCACTACTGATAATTTCATTATGCGTGACCTTAAATTACGCACTCGCTGTAAAGATGGCTCCATAAAATGGCTGCAATCTTCTTGCAAGTATGTTTTTGATACTGCAGGAAAAATGCTCTATGGTTTTGGCTCAAGCTCTGATGTTACGCATATACACAACGCTCAAGAGGCCTTGCATATTGCCAATAAAGAATTGGAAGAAGCCATAAAAATTACCAAAGGTCTCGTACAAGCTGCCAATAGAGCTAATGCCATTAAAAGTAATTTTCTTGCCAATATGAGCCATGAAATTCGTACCCCCATGAATGCAGTTATTGGCATAACCCATCTTTTAAAATATACAAATTTAAACCATAAACAACAAGAATATATACAGCAAATTGACACTTCAAGTGCGTCATTATTACAAATTATCAATGATATTTTAGATTTTTCCAAACTCCAAGATGGAAACATGGCCATCGAAAAACATGCTTTCAACATAGCTTCTCTTGTTACTGAATTAGAACAAATCGGCACTCATTGGATTGGCGAAAAAAAAGTACAATTTACCATACATGTGGCTCCCACAGTTGTCCCCACCTATATTGGTGATGTTTTACGTATTCAGCAAGTATTAGCAAGCTTAACAACCAATGCCATAAAATTTACTCATGAAGGTAGTGTAGAAATTAGCATTTATACTGAAGAAGAAGACAAAGATTCAGCCATATTATGCTTTGCAATAAAGGATACAGGCATTGGCATTGCTGAAAATCAAATGGCTGAACTTTTTCAAGGTTTTAATCAAGTCGATATTTCAAACACAAGAGAATATGGCGGCATAGGCTTAGGGCTTGCATTATCAAAAAATCTTGCATTATTAATGGGCGGCGATATTGTATGTAAAAGTAGCCTTGGTAAAGGCTCAACTTTTTATTTTACCATACGTTTAGATAAAGAGCTGCACACCATGAAACAAGATGTACGACCTTTAAGCGAAATATGTATAGTAGCCGCCTTTCCTGACCATAATTCTTATGAAATATTACAAACAACCTTACTATCTTTAGGCTTTACACAAATACGCTTTGCAAAAGATATTTTATCTATTAAAGAGCAAATACATATATCTCATATGCCAGACATTATTGTTGTGCATCATGCCTTTAGTGAAGCTTCTGTAATAAATGCCATACTCAAAGACAATCAAGCATACTTTTCTCATATTCCCATAATATATTTCACGCCTGAAAAAAATGCTACTCCAAAAGAATTTTCTGCACATAATGCCCTCATACACTCCTTAGACCCAACGTCCTTCCAAGACAGCCTCATACGTGTGTTAGGCTCGAAACTTGATTTTGTATCTACCACAAATGACGAAAGCTATGAACACATATTACGCCAAAAACATAGCGGGAAAAAAATTCTTCTAGTTGAAGATAATGAAGTAAATCAGATGATTGCACAAACAATTCTAGAAGATATCGGCATGATTGTTACCGTTGCCAATGACGGTATTGAAGGCTGCGAATATATGTATAAAGACAATTTTGACCTAGTTATCATGGATATCCAGATGCCAAGAATGGATGGATTAAGCGCTGCAAAAAAAATTCGCGAAAATCCCACCTTTGCGCATATCCCAATAATTGCCATGACCGCCCATGCCATGAAGGAAGATAGAAATAAAAGCTTATCTGCAGGAATGAATGATCACACAACAAAACCTATAGATACAGAACAATTATTCAAAGCCCTTTTATATTGGTTATCGTATAATAAAAATACATAATACATCTTTCTGGGGGGAAACCTTTTGTGAACAAAAGGTTCTCCCCCCAGACCCCCCTTCC
>CAYJOQ010000231.1:0-3506 GCA_964371825.1 uncultured Desulfovibrionaceae bacterium | reverse complement strand
GCGCCACGTAAAATAAGCCAGAACTTGCTTCTGGTGGCCCTAAAGGGGTATTTGATACGCGTGTGCCTGTAGGAAAATATATAAATACACTTTTTTAGCTTGATCATTATAGATGCAAAAAACACTATAGCTCACAAAAAAACTACCGAAGACGCATTAAATAATGCTCATCCTCGGCACTTTTTGCATAGGAGAACCTTATGCATACGTACTTACTACTGGATATAAAGAAATTTTGAGAAGGTGCTGCATAAAGCAAAAGAGCACACTCCTTATGCTCTTAGCTCCCACACAGGCTTTTTAGCCGGCAAAAATCGCCATATCTTCACGTAAAATATTTTCAGCAATTTTTTGCGCATCTACTTGATAGGTACCATTTTGTACTTGTTCACGTAGCTGTGCAACCTTATCTGCACGAACATCAGCACTTGAACTGGCAACACTTTGTGCATCTGCCAAAAGTTTGGCATCTTGCGAAAAATGTACACTGTCATTTTTTGGTGCAGGCCCCTTAGGCCTAGCATCTGTGCTACTTTGCTCAGCATTTATTTTATCGCTCTTTTGATGCTGATATATCTGCAAATGGCTTGAATTAGATGTAATTTGCATATCCTTCCCCTAAGCATGAAATAATTTTTATGTTTGGCAATCTTCACATACGGTATATGTTTCACACTACATATATTTATGCAAAATTCATGCCTTTTTATACGGTACTTTCCTCCACTGCTTTTAGGGTTATTTGCCATAAAAGATGTAAAGCTTGTGTATGCTCATGCCCTGTGAGAGGCGTTGGCGATGATTGTTGCGCACTTGCTTGACGCAAAAGCTGCACATGCGCATCCCTTAAAGGTTCTGGAGTGGGATAATGCAAAAGCAATTTACTACCAAGAGCTGCGCTTAACTGCTCCATAATATCATCCACAAGTGGATTATCAGTTCCTGTAAACACAAGCCTATCATAAAGCTCCTTAGCTACTCGCTGCACAGTGGCTTTGCGGTGCGCATCAGGATCTGGCGGCTCTACCTCGTCTTCTGCACGACGTGCGTGCTGATAACGCGCCAAACGACGCGCTGTTAACAGCTGTAATTCATATTGCTGTAGCATTAAGCGAAATTGTGAGCTTTTTGCTTTTGTCACGATACTACTCCCTCAACATACAACATCGACCATAACATAAAAAAGTTTAGGGCGAAATGCATAATGTATAAAATAAACACATACATCTACATTCAAACACCTTGAATAACAACACAATTATTTTCAATTATAACACAAAAATAAACAGACACTCATTGAAGCATAACTTCCACTGCATAGTGGACACTTGTCAGGCCTCTGATACAGCCCCCAAATGCTAGACAAAAGTGTTTTGTAAGTGTATAAGAAACACCTCTATAAACTATATTACTATAACTTGATATGCAGATACTAACAAAAACAAATTTAATATCAGAGTGTTGTGACGCATGGCGTGCTGAAGGACGTCGTGTAATCCTTGTACCAACCATGGGCTATTTCCATGCTGGACATATTTCTTTAATGCACAAAGCGCGTGAACTAGCTGGTGATGAAGGGCGTGTGGTGGTTAGCCTATTTGTTAATCCTACACAATTTGGGGTCAATGAGGATTTATCTTCGTACCCTCGCAATCATGAACGTGATGCTGCCCTTGCTGAAGAAGCTCGCGTTGACGCTATCTTTATGCCTGAAGTGGCAGATATGTACAGTCAAGATGATGCTACTGTTGTTGCGGTTCCAGCACTTGCCTCAAACCTCTGTGGCGTAACTCGCCCTACACACTTTCAGGGTGTATGTACCATTGTTCTAAAGCTTTTTATGGTTACAAGGGCACATATCGCCCTTTTTGGCCAAAAAGATTGGCAACAGCAAGCCATTATCAAACGAATGGTTGCGGATTTGCGTATTCCCATCGAAATTATTGCTTGCCCTATTGTGCGTGAAGCTGACGGACTGGCCTTAAGCTCACGAAATGTCTATCTATCTCCTGAAGAAAGAGCTCAAGCTCCTGAGATTTACAAAGGCCTTTGTTTTGCTCAAAAAATGGTAGAACAAGGAGAACACAACGCACGCATTATACAGCAAGCGGTACTTACAAAGTGGGCAGGCGTATTGCCTCTTGGTAGGCTTGATTACTTATCTGTAATTGATGCAACAACGCTTGTTGCCTGTGATGTTGTACAAAAACAAACCCTTATGGCCTGTGCTGTGCAAATGGGCAAAGCAAGGCTTATTGATAATATTTTACTATCACAATAGCTTAATTCACCAAGATTTTGTGAAAAACTTATGCGTAAGGAGTAGTCATGCAATTGCAAAAAGGAAAATATCTTTTTACTTCAGAATCTGTTACCGAGGGCCATCCTGACAAAGTGGCTGACCAAATTTCAGATGCTATTTTAGATACCTTACTAGCCCAAGACCCAGACTCTCGTGTTGCTTGTGAAACGCTTGTAACAACGGGTATGGCAGTTATTGCTGGTGAAATAACCACCAAGGGCTATGCTGATTTTCCACAAGTAGTCCGTGAAACAATACGTGAAATAGGGTATAATAGTTCTGAAATGGGTTTTGATTGGCAAACATGCGCAGTTATTTCTTCCATTGATAAGCAATCGCCAGATATTGCTCAAGGTGTAGATCGCACGGCCCCTGAACTACAAGGAGCCGGAGATCAAGGCATGATGTTTGGCTTTGCATGTAACGAAACAAGCACGCTTATGCCCGCACCCATTTATTGGGCTCACCAACTTTCTGAACAACTTACCAGAGTGCGCAAAGCCGGCATTGTTGACTTTTTTCGTCCTGACGGAAAAACACAAATTTCCTTTGAATACGTGGATGGTAAGCCTGTGCGGATTAACAACGTAGTTGTTTCAACGCAACATGCCGATGGCGTAAGCCAAGATGATATTGTAGAAGCTGTACGTACACATGTAATTCGCCCTGTACTTGAACCTTCTGGCTACTTTACAGAAAAAGATTGCGAAATTTTTATTAATACCACAGGCCGCTTTGTTGTTGGTGGCCCCATGGGCGATTGCGGTCTTACGGGTCGTAAAATCATTCAAGATACCTACGGCGGTGCAGGTCATCACGGTGGCGGCGCATTTTCCGGTAAGGATCCATCTAAAGTTGACCGCTCTGGAGCGTATATGGGACGCTATATTGCCAAAAACGTTGTGGCTGCAGGTCTTGCGCCACGTTGCGAAGTGCAAATTGCCTATTGCATTGGTGTTGCTGAGCCTGTATCTGTGCTTGTGTCATCACTTGGAACCAGCGACATTCCAGACGAAGTGTTAACGCAAGCAGTACGCGACGTATTTGACCTTCGCCCTTATTTCATTTCAAAGCATCTTGATTTACGTCGCCCCATTTATAAAAAGAGCTCATGCTATGGGCACTTTGGTCGTGAATTACCTGAGTTTCGTTGGGAAAGCATAGATGCTGTAGCTGACCTTAAAACAGCTGCCAAGGTATAAAT
>CAYJOQ010000230.1:0-3521 GCA_964371825.1 uncultured Desulfovibrionaceae bacterium | reverse complement strand
TTTGTTCATCTTCCTCAAAATCTTTCAAGGCAACATTGCCTAAAACCGTATCCCAAAACATAGGAGAGATGCCATTTCCTGGGCGTTTTGTAGTAATATTATCTTCGCTAAAAATAGTACCTTTTTTGATAAATTTTTTTGCCACTATGCTTTTTCGGACAATGAATATATTTGGTTTTTCTGATGGAGCAGGTTCTTTTGTACCTTCTCCAAGAGCTAGCTCTATACGTCGTATACCTTGTACCATAGCTTTTAATTCATGTGGATCAAGGCTTGCTTTATGGTCTGGCCCATCAAAGTTTTTATCCAGAGTAAAATGCTTTTCAATTATTGTTGCGCCTAGTGCCACAGCAGCCAGAGCGATTTCAATGCCGATACTATGGTCTGAATAGCCAATTCCTTTGCAAAGAGGAAAGGATGCTTTTAAGGTGTGTAGAGTATGGAGATTAATATCAGTAAATGGTGCAGGGTATTCTGTCGTGCAATGCAAAAGGCTTATTTGCTTGGGACAGGTACCTGCTTGTTCCAAAATGGATATAGCGGCCTGAACTTCGTGCAAAGTACTCATACCTGTTGACAGAATAATATGCTCTTTTAATGTACCAATTTTGCGCAAATATGGCAAATTTGTAATTTCGCCTGAAGGGATCTTCCAAATTCCTAAGGATAAAGATGCCAAAAAATCAATGGAGTCCAAATCAAATGCTGTAGATAAAAAAGCAATATTTCTTTTTTTACATTGCGTTATAAGGTCTTTATGCCATTTTTGAGGTAACTCCAACTGACTTAGCATGCTAAGCTGGTTTTCGCCTGCCCCAGTACTTTCTTTTTGGTATTTTGCTTTGGGGGCATATTTACTTACTATGTTCTTAGCATGAAATGTTTGAAACTTCACTACGTCAGCTCCTGCATCTGCGGCAGCATTGATAAGCTCCATGGCGGTATCATAATCTCCATTATGATTAACGCCTGCCTCTGCTATAATAAGTGTTTTCGTTGAATTATACATATATGCTTTCATCAGGCAGGTTTTTTTTTACAATGGCGCCCATCCCTACAACACAGTTTTTACCAATAGAGATACCTTGCATAATAGTTGCTCCACTTCCAACAAACGTTCCCTCACCAATGTGCACTTCCCCACAAACTTTAGCCCCTACTGCAATATGGCAATGAGACTCAATGATGCAATCATGCTCTACAAGAGCTTTGGTGTTTATAATGCAATTTTCACCAATGTGGGCTGCAGAGTTCACTAACGCATGATGCATAACAATGCTGCCCTTTCCGAGATTGGCATGCTGTGAAAAGTAAGCTAGGGGAGAAATGAATCGGGGCACCTTAAAGCCAATATCTTTTATTGTGTAAAAAAGCTTTTTACGTATAAGAGGACTTCTTATCTGCCCAAGTGTAATGAATGCATGCATATCTTTAGAAAAAAAAAATGGTAAATCAGCATCACGCCCAAGAGCTGCATAGCCTAAAACTGATTTTAATTCACAATCAGGGCCATGTATGATGCCAGCAATGGACTGTTGGCAGGCTTCAAGCACATCAATAACTGCACGACAATGCCCACCGCCGCCAATAAGGAGTAAATTGTTCATATAAAAATTCCGCTTGGTAAACTTATAAGTCGATTAGCAATATATGTACTTACTTTTAACTCATCTTGGAGGCAATGCTGGTACATAGGTAGTGTATGTAAAAGATCCCAAGCTGGACGAGTCATAATTCCTTGTGAATTACTTTGTTCTAAAAACATGTCTCGCATATCAATATCTTGTGCAAGTATGCTACATAGCCAATAATTACTTTGAGACGCCTTAGGCTCAACAATAAATTGAAAAGAACTCTCTTCAAAAAGTTGTTTGTAAGCACACGCACGTTCACGTTTTTTTTGTAAAAAAAACTTCAAGTTTTCCAGTTGTGCGCAACCTAGTGCAGCATTTATATTAGGCAAACGTAAATTCCATGCAAGCTCATCATGGGAAGTTTTCCATGGATGTGCAATTTTGGCTGTAGTTGTTATATGCTTAGCCCGCATCCCAATGGCATCATCATCAGTCAAAATAGCTCCTCCTCCCCCAGTAGTAACTATTTTATTTCCGTTAAAAGATAATATCCCTGCCTTCCCAAAAGTGCCACAGTATTTGTTGTTATAAATACTTCCTAGAGCTTCCGCTGCATCTTCAACTAGGGGAATGTGCCAGTCATTACAAATCGTATGTATCTTTTCAATCAAGCAGGGGTGTCCAAAGCTATGCATTGGTACACAGGCAGCAATCTTTTTACCCGTTTGTCTATGGTAGCAAACTGTATCTCTTCGTGTGCAATGCTCAGTTAGGAAATCTTGTAAAGCTGTTGGTGAAAGCCCTAAAGTATCTTTGTCAATGTCTAAAAAAATAGGCTCAGCCCCACAGTGCATTATAGCATTTGCCGTTGCAACAAATGATAAACTTTGTGTGAGTACAAGATGGTTACTTTGTACCCCAACTACATGTAAGGCCATTTGTAAAGCGCTTGTGCCATTTGCGCATGCAATGGCGTATTTTGAGCCAGTTATATTGCAAAGCATGGCCTCAAAACGATTCACATATTCACCCACAGAAGAGACAAAGGTAGAGTCAATAGTATCAAGTACATATTCCTTTTCCTTTCCTGTAAAAACAGGAGCGTGTAAAGGGACAAACCCTTGCTCCATCGTGCAAATTTGGCGTATGCCTTGTAATATATTTGAAACCCCTTGTTGCATATGACCCTGACCTTTATTTTTTAGTATTAGTACTTGTTAACCATGCTTTGAAATAGATCTTCTGAAGATGATATCAATGCTAGAAGTTCATTCCTTGTACGCACATGATCATAACCAAAAAAATGATTGCAGGCTGCATATTGTTGCTTGCTAATTTCTGACGAATAATTGACAAACAAATTCAAAAACTTATCCACGATCTCTTGTCTTTTTTGTAAGTAAGGTGTGTGACTAAAGTTGTCTTGGGCTTTTGAATAATCAAGCATAAAATCTGATGGCAGGTGTGTGTGAGGTTTTTGCATATAAATTCCATAAGCGATATTTGTTCCATAACTGTTGCCAAAAGTGTGATCCGTCACAGAAAGCAAACCTTTTAATCGCGGTAAAAATAATGGATCAAACATATGTCCTGCTGTAACGCATTCATAGCCAGCATCTATAAATGGTTTATGTTGCCCTTCATGAAAATTTTTCCAAAATATAGATACTCTGATGGTATCAAAATCTTTTTTGAATGGCTCTAAAGCCTTTAGACAGTGCTTCATAGTAAAATGTGATGAAATGTGGTGTGATGAGTGAACGGGAAAAAATAGTGCATTACGTCCTAATCGTTCTTTTTTGGCTTTAATTTGTTCATCAGTATAGTAATTTTGAGCGTAATGAATGATTGGTCCAATAGAATGCATCGGTTTTTTGCAAACCTTCTGATAGGTTTGTTTGTGCATTGGTGACCAAGTAAAGAGCATGGGTAAAAGATTATAATCGC
>CAYJOQ010000229.1:0-3548 GCA_964371825.1 uncultured Desulfovibrionaceae bacterium | reverse complement strand
AGCAAAGAAAATACTTTTTGAGGCCAAAAAACAATTTGTGCTGGAATGTCACTAGATGTAATAGTGCTGCTTAAAAAAGTTTTTTCAAGGCGTATATGCACATGTGTTGCGTTTAATTCTTTACTCATACCAACAATTGTGCCTTGCCAAAGGTTTATGCTGTGTTTTGGCATGGCAAAACAGGTCATGGATATGGCAAGTTTTTGTCCATCTTCAGGGCTTACTGTGGCTTTAGCATAATATCCTTGAGCTGGTTCTGGTAAAATATTAAAGAGTGTCTGTCCTTTAACTATAATGTCTTGTTCTTTTGGGATGGGGCCTACAATATAGCCGCTTACCGGCGCAACAATATTGCCGGGGTTATCTGTTACAGTGCCAAGGTTAGCTGCATTTTGCGCTGAAGTTTGTGACCTAAATTGCTGAATCGCTTTTTCTACAGCAGCGCGGCTTAAGCTTGCAAGTTCAAAGGCCGCAGCGGCTTGCTTTAATTTGTGTGCTGCTGCAAGCTCGTCCTTATGGGCTTGTTGTTTAGCGTGTGCGCTTCCTTGAATATCGCTATTTCTTTTATGTATCAGTGCTTTTGCATGTTCTAATGACTGTTTTTCCATATGCATTTTTTGCACATATTCTTCATTACGTGCTAAGGCTAAACGCTTAATCATATCTTCAGCAGCTTTTTGCGTCTGCGCTACCTGGGTAGACATATTGGCCGCAGAAAACACACCCATGCCACGAACCAAGGCTTCAGCTTGCCTTCTTTGCAAATTATATTCACTTACATCAAGGTAACCAATGGTTTGCCCTGCTTCAACAAAGGCACCTTCTTGTGTTGCAAGATTTGTGAGTGTGCTGCTCATTGGCGATGGAATAGGCACAAGTACAGCCTTAATGTGCCCATCATTACTGTGTATGCTGCCCATATAAAGCCATATGGCAAATGCAATTATGAGGATAACAATGGCCAAGAACAAGGTTGCAAGTCCAAACCTAGATTTTGAGCTTTTACTTGGGCTTGTGGGCATTTCTAATTGTACAGACATAGCGTCATCCTCTTTTTATTGTTTGTGTTCTTTAAGGCCTTTTTCTTCGTTAAATTTTGCGTAGTAGGCTTGTTCAGCCATGGAGTCGCCAATAAGATACATTTCTTCACCCTTTGAAAATACATGCTGTGGGTCTGGATTAACATGTATCACATCATCAGCATCACGTATAGCTACTACACTACAGTGAGTAGTGCCTCTTATACCGCTACCCATAAGGCGTTTTCCATATAGTTTTTTGCCAACTTTACTCCGAAAAATTTTCAAACCTTCGTTAAGCATAAGCACCTTTCCGGGTGCTAAGAGATTGATAATACTACTTGTCATCATAGATGCTAGAGAAAGTACAAGGTCTGCACCTGCAGCGTGCAAGATACCAATATTACGGTCAAGGGTGGCTCGACTGATAATTTGAATATCAGGTCTCAGTTTACGACAATAGAGCGTTAAGTAAATATTTGTATCGTCATCATGGGTTGTAATGAGCACAGAAGGGCAATTGCGTATGCCAGCATCTTCTAAAACATCAATATCTGCAGCATCTCCTATAATCAGGTTTTCTATAGGTAATTTATGTCGTAGTCGTGTGTTTTTATCAACGATTTTATAAGGCTTGTTATTACTTTCCAAATGTTTAGCTGCCGCTATACCCACTCGCCCACAGCCAAGAATAAGTACAGGGCTATCTGCATCTATAGATAAGCGCTCACCAAGTAGCTTATCTACGGCATTCATTTGGTCTTGAGTGCCTGCCATAACAAGTACTGATGCGTCGGTAAAAATTGTAGAAGGATTAGGAAGCATAAATTTGCCTCTTTCCCAAAGGCCAACAACGTTAACACCTGTTATATTACGTAAACCGCATTCCATAAGGCTTTTGCCTACCAATGATGTGCGCATGGCAGGAGCTTCAGCAATGATGAGGTTTCCGTGTTGGCTAATAATGCTTGAAGGTGCATGAGGGTCTAAAACGCGTCTTGCCAATGCAATTCCAAGAAGTTTATGAAATTGAATTACATGAGTAGCGCCTGCTAAACGCAAAATCTCTATGGCATCATCACTTTGCACACTGGTAGTGATAGGAATTTGTGCATCTATATCACGTGCTGTGAAGGTGATGTTAGTATTACGCATGTCGCTATCTAGTGCAACCACCATAGCTGCATTATGTAAGCAAAGGTTTTTATATACATTGGCATCATCGTGGTCACCCAAAATGGTGTTATAACCAAGGTCAACTAAATCTAATACTGTTTGGCTATCATTGCTAAGTAAAACACAATCAGTGCCATAACGTTCTAAAGCATCAACAGTATTCAGTGTTAAAGGACTTATGCCCACAAAAATAACATGATCCTTGGTTTCAGCGGTTAAAGAACGTGGTGTATTGCGCTTTTTTTGTGCTTCAAGCCAAGGAGCATAAAAATATTGAATGAAGGTAAAGGGAAGCATTACAAGCAGAAAAATAACTCCGGACATGAGCACTACAATGGAAAAAAAACGCCCCATATCAGAAGTAAAGGTTATATCACCAAAGCCGAGGGTAGACATAACTGTGAGAGTCCAATAAACCCCAGTAGTCCAAGAATAGGTACGCCCCTCAAATTGCATTATGTAATGAAACAAGATGCTAAATAAGGCAATAAGACTAATAAGTAACAATAAAAAACGCAGCAAAAAAAACATATTACGTCGCGCACCGCGCTGCTGCAAAAAAATGGTGAGTTGCGCAGAAAGAAATTTCATAAATCCTCAAAAATTAGCCTTGATTAGGCAGCAGTGTTACTTGCTATATGGTTAATATGTTATATATTTTTTTTTGTAATTTTTGCACAGGTTCATAATTCGTTTGTATAGATAATATAGGCAAATGCAAAAAGCAAGAAGAGCTCAGTGTATGAGGTCGAGCGCATGTAAGTTGCTTATATTTATATGTATATAGTCATTAAGCCTAGGCTTGAACAATACTTTTTTGTGTATTTTCTCAAAATGCTCCTTTGGAGCATAAAGGCACGCCCGCTCAAAATATTGCCTCTGGCGGCCTCAAAAGAGGTATTTGGAGTTAACGTGCCCTTCTAAATAATATGTGAAAATGAGTTTATATGTGGCAAAACTTTACTGTGTTTTTTGTCTTTGAATAAGCAAAAAACATAAAAAAATTAGCTGCTTTTGTGAAAAAATATATAGGCAATGCTGGCTTGTGTATGCTATATATGTAGTGAGCGTTACTGAAAAATTACTAATGGCTCTAAATAATATTGTAATTTGTAATATGTTGTTCAACATCAACTAGATAGTCGATGTTGAAACACGCATTTCCATGCGTGTTTCAGAAAGGCACGCTCACTCCAAATACCCCTTTAGGGCCGCCAGAAGCAAGTTCTGGCTTATTTTACGTGGCGCAAAATTTTTCTTACAGAAAAATTTCGTTAGTTGGCACTTAAAAAAGACTCCTGCACAATTCATTGTGCGGAGTCTTATGGAGCGTTGACAGCAGTCAATGCGACC
>CAYJOQ010000228.1:0-3602 GCA_964371825.1 uncultured Desulfovibrionaceae bacterium | reverse complement strand
TGGCAGCTTTGCTGACAATAGCGGCGCAAACGCCACAAAGTGGGGTTTGTCATCAATCTGATAGATATATTGTATTTCTTTGCGTAAATAGAGTATAGAAAGGAATGTGTATGCCTAGAACTCCAAATATTTTAACCATTGCCGGTTCTGATTCAGGCGGCGGAGCCGGTATTCAGGCAGATATAAAAACCATTATGGCCCTCGGAGGCTATGGCATGAGCGTGATTACAGCCTTAACCGCGCAAAATGGCCTTGGTGTAACTGGCATCCATGCTCCCGAAGCAAGTTTTGCCCTTGCACAGCTACACGCCATTGTAAACGGCTTTCCTGTGGCAGCTGCAAAAACAGGCATGCTTTTTTCGGCAGAGATTATTACAACTATTGCCGAGGGCTTACAAGAGGCCTTTGTACAAGATTCTTTTCCTCTTGTGGTTGACCCTGTATGCGTTAGTCAAAGTGGCCATGTGCTCTTACAAGAAGATGCCATAGACTCCTTAAAAGAACATCTTATTCCTTTAGCCACCTTGCTTACCCCCAACAAGCCAGAAGCAGAAATGCTTACTGGAATATCCCTTACGGATGATGCAGACATTGCCAAGGCTGCATCATGCTTACACGAAATGGGAGCGCAAGCTGTGCTTATTAAGGGTGGACACTTTGCCGCCAGTATTTTTATGACAGATTGGCTTTGCTTGCCCGGTGAAGAGCCCATGGCCTTGCGTCATGCGCATGTAGAGAGCACGAATAATCACGGCACAGGCTGCACCCTTTCTGCAGCTATTGCCACATACTTAGGTCTTGAAATGCCATTACAAATAGCCATAAGTAAGGCGCAAGAATATGTAAATCTTACCATGCGTAAAAGCTATGCACCGGGTAAGGGGTGCGGGCCGCTTAATCATGCGGCAATGCGCTAAAACTATGGACGCCTCCTTATTGTTGTGTGCAGTAAAATAACCTTATACAAGTACTCATAATATTATGTCTACCATTGCAATTATTCCTGCTCGAATGGGTTCAAGTCGATTTCCCGGTAAGCCTTTGGCTCTTTTACACGGTATGCCCATGTTAGGGCATGTAATTATGCGCACGCGTATGGCTAAGGAGCTTGATGCTACCTATGTAGCTACGTGTGATGACTGTATTGCGTCATATTGTCACAGTCTAGGAGTGCCGGCAATTATGACCAGTGCTGCCCATGACCGTTGCACTTCAAGGGTTGCTGAGGCTTTAGGGTATATAGAAGCTGCGCAAGGCACAGCCGTAGATGAAATTGTATTAGTGCAAGGGGATGAACCTATGCTTACGCCGCAAATGATTGATGCGGCACTTATGCCACTGCGCGCTAATCCCTTGATTAACGTAGTAAATCTTATGGCAGATATACATGAATATGAAGAGTGGTATAGCTCTAATACCGTTAAAGTTGTGGTCAATGCTGCTCAAGAGGCCTTATATTTTTCTCGTGCACCTATACCTGCCACTCATGCTGCAAACGTGCATATGACAAGTAATACAAAAGTACAAAGGGTACAAGGAGCAAAGAAGCAAGTGTGTATTATGCCATTTAGGCGAGAATTTTTACTACACTTTTTAGCTTTACCCGAAACGCCCTTAGAACGCCTTGAATCTATTGATATGCTTCGTGTGTTGGAACATGGGTATACGGTGCAAATGGTAAACACAATGCAGCGCACACAAAGTGTAGACACCAAGCAAGACTTAGACCTTGTGCACGAATACATGCATGGTGATGCACTTATGGAGCAATATCTTTCACCTATGGGGGAATGCACGTGGCAACAATAGCCATAAGCACATCATCCTTTGGTGCAGGAGAACATAAGGGTCTTGATTTGTTACGTAGTCAAGGCTATGCATTGCAGCTGAATCCTTTGGGGCGTGTGCTTAGCGAAGATGAAATTATACATGTAGCTGCAAATTGTATCGGACTCATTGCTGGCACTGAGCCGCTAACGCGTAAGGTTCTTATGGCTTTGCCAACATTACGCGTTATTTCTCGCTGCGGCACAGGGATGGATTCTGTTGATTGTGTGGCGGCAAAGGAGCTTGGTATTACCGTGTGCTCTACGCCTGATGGCCCTACACAAGCTGTGGCAGAATTAACCTTGGCCTTGGTGCTGGCTTTATTACGTAATGTTGTACATAAGGATGCGCAAATTAAGCAAGGCATTTGGCAAAAAAGCATGGGCTTCTTGCTGCAGGACAAGAAGATTGGGCTTGTGGGCTTTGGGCGCATAGGACGTGCTGTGGCGAAAATATTTTTGGCCCTTGGGTGCCAAGTAGCCTATAGTGATATTCACCCTGTACAAAAAGAGAGCGTGCAAGATTTTGCCAAAGTAAGGTCCATGCCTTTTACACAGCTCTTAGCATGGGCAAATGTTATCAGCGTTCATTGTACAGCAACAGGAAATTCACCACTTTTTACAGCAGACAGTTTTGCGCAAATGCAAAATGTATGGTTTATAAATACTGCCAGAGGCGAGCTTGTAGATGAGGCTGCCTTGTTGCACGCTTTGCAAAATGGGCAGGTATGCGGAGCAGCCCTTGATGTTTTTGCCAATGAACCCTACATTGGTCCTTTGCAACATTGCGAAAATGTTATTTTACATCCGCACAGTGCTTCCTATGCCCTTGAAGGGCGTTGTAAAATGGAAATGGATGCGGTGCATAATCTTTTATCAGCCCTTTCGGCGCATACGTAAGGAATATACAATGTCTATAACTTGCCTTGTACTTGATTGTGATGGAATTATTTTAGAAAGTATGGATATTAAAACGCAGGCCATATGTGCTGTGGCAGCTAAGTACGGGCAAGAGGCTGTAGATCGTCTAAGGATGCATCATTTGATGAATGGAGGTGTCAACAGGCGTTTAAAATTCATATGGTTTTTTGAAGAAGTTTTACAACAAAGCTATACAGATGCAGATATTGATGTTTTGGAAGAACATTTTAAGGAGATGACTTTAGAAGCTATTCGTGTTTGTCCATTGGTGCCTGGAATTAAAGAAGTATTAGATACTTGGCATACGAAGCTACCCATCTATGTCTGCTCTGGGGCTCCGCATCATGAATTGAATACCATTTTGACACAAAGGGGCCTTGATCATTATTTTACTGGAATTTATGGATCACCGCCCGCAAAAAGTGGACTTTTACAACAAATTATTACTCTGGCAAAGGTAGATCCGCAAGATGCTCTTATGGTGGGTGATGCGTATACAGATTTACATGCAGCAGAAGATGTGGGTACACAGTTTTATGGTAGAGGAGACATTTTTGCAGACGGTAAATGGCCTTATGCCCAAGATTTACAGCAACTTAATGCCTGGATTAAGGAGCGCGTTACTCTATAGCTGACCCTTTTCTATACGTTTTTCGCATTGTTCAGAAAGGCACGCACGTGACAAATATTCCTTTTGTGAACGCTAGAAGCACGTTTTGGTTTATGGAACTTAGTCGATGCTGAAAAACGCATTTCCATGCGTGTTTCATAAAGGCACGCCCACTCCAAATACCCCTTTGGGGACGCCAGAAGCAAGTTCTGGCTTATTTTACGTGGCGCGAAATTTTTCTTACA
>CAYJOQ010000227.1:0-3620 GCA_964371825.1 uncultured Desulfovibrionaceae bacterium | reverse complement strand
TCCCATACTATCTTAAAAATAAAAGGCGTATTCTTGTGAGGAATGCGCCTTTTTTGTGGAGAGAGTTTTGACAAACCCCACTTTGTGGCGTTTGCGCCGTTATTGTCAGCACTGAAAAACTGGTTTTTCAATGTAGGTGTCGTTAACTTTTAGAAGAGCGCGTAGCTATTAAACCGCCGCCAATACTAATATGGTGTAATAACTTTCCAAGAACGCCTTCTATATCTAGCTGAGAGGTCTCAATAATATGGGCATTTTCTGCCGGTTTTAGGGGGGCTATGGGCCTATTGCGATCTTGTGCATCGCGCTTTTGAATTTGTTCTGTAAGTTTGGCAAGGTCTACGTGTTCACCACTTTCTTCTAATTGCCGCATACGGCGTGCAGCACGTATTTGCGCGCTGGCATCTAAGAAAAATTTATATTGTGCATTTGTAAACACCACAGAGCCCATGTCACGTCCTTCGGCTACGAGGGCAGTGTTATGCCCAATATTTCTTTGTGCTTTTTTTAATATCTCACGAATGGTTGGCACCGTGGCAAGTTTTGATGCCATTGCTGCCACTTCCTCTGTGCGTATTTCGCTTCGAACCGCTTGCCCATTACATAAAAGGCATGTGCCAGCACCATGGCCATGTAGTGTAAAGGCCCACATATTACCATTTTTTTCCAGTTCTTCAGGGTGCATATAGGGAGCATCAGGACCTAACTTTAGTGCAAGGCATCGAAACATGGCCCCTGTATCTAGGTAGGCAATACCAAGGTGCGTGGCAAGCATTTTCGCTAAGGATGTTTTTCCAACGCCAGCTGGACCATCAAGAGTAACAATGGGTAAAAAACTCATGCGAGCACCTGTGCCAAGGCGTGTAAAAATG
Organism: uncultured Desulfovibrionaceae bacterium; assembly: GCA_964371825.1. Classification (GTDB taxonomy): domain Bacteria; phylum Desulfobacterota; class Desulfovibrionia; order Desulfovibrionales; family Desulfovibrionaceae; genus CAYJAD01. The sequence goes on along the minus strand of CAYJOQ010000227.1, from coordinate 2,748 downwards.
CCGCATTTTCTTGAGCTGTGCCTACACTAATGCGCAGTAATTGCGGCATTCCATAGCTTTTTAAGGGGCGAAGGATAAATCCTTTTTGTAATAAAGCTTCAAATATATCTAAGGCATCTTTTCCCTTAGGCGGTGCAAACATAATAAAATTTGCATGACTTGTGTACGCAAAGCAACCTAATTCAAGAAAACCTTTAGAGAGCTGTTCTCTGCCTTCTTTGGCCATTGCAATGCTTTGACTATAAAAAACAGTATCCTCAAGGGCAGCAAGCCCTGCTTCTTCTGCCAGTATATTTACAGAAAAAGGCATACGTGAGCGCCACATATAGTCGGCAAGCTTGGTAGGAAGTATTCCATAGCCAAGCCTTATGCCGGCAAGGCCATAGCTTTTAGAAAAAGTACGTAAAAAGGCAATGTTATCTGGAGCATTATCCTTGTCTTGTGCTAATAATGAAAAGGTTTCTTCATGGGTAAAATCCATATACGCCTCATCAATAACAAGTAAGCATCCTGCAGGTAAGGTTTTAGCAAAATTACGTACTTGTTGCGCATCAGGACAATATCCTGAAGGGTTATCAGGAGTAGTAATAAATACAAGAGAGGTATGCGCATCAATACAAGTAGACAATTCTTCAAAAGGAAAAGAAAAATCTTCGCGTAAAGGCACTTGTCGTAATTCTACACCACAAATTTGGCTTTGTACTGTATACATTCCAAAGCATGGTTTAAAGCAAACAATATTATCAATTTCTGGCCTGCAACGCACGCGCATAAGCAAATCAATAATTTCATCAGAGCCATTGCCCACAATAACACGCTTAGGACTAACTCCATGGCGTTTGGCAATGGCTTGCACAAGCTTTGGATTGCCGCCTTGCGGATAGCGAAAAACATGAGCGGCATTTTTTTTAATGCGCTCTTGTACAAGAGGCGATGCGCCAAGGGCATTTTCGTTACTGGCCATTTTAACAATATTTGTAAGATTATAGCGTTCTCGAATTTCATCAATGCTTAGACCTGGCACATAGGCCTTTAAAGCTTCAATATGCTCACGCACAGCATAAGGGGTGATGAAATAATCTTTTGGCGACATACAAACCTCTTTTACTTCAAAAATACGTTATTTTAATAGATGAAACACAAACTGCCCCAAGAGCTCAAGGGGCAGCTTGTGCAAAAATACTAAGTTATTACCAGGTAAATACGGTTAATCCTTGGGGCGTATGGTCAGCACTGGCTGGGAGGCATTTTTGACTACTTTTTCTGCTACGGAGCCAAAAAGAATGCGATCAAGACCTTTGCGACCATGTGTACCCATAATGATAAGATCTGCTTCTTCTTCTTCTGCTTTATTAACAATTTCGTCAGCAGCATATCCTATAAGCACAACGCCCTTGGCACTAATGCCAGGGAAATTTTCTGCTACAAAGGTGTCCATAGACTTTTCAGCACCCGTAACAATTTCGCCCACAAAGTTTTCAATGGTATTTGGTGGCACATGAAAACCTACGTATTGGCTAAGAGAAGGTGCGGTATACACCACAAGCACTTCAGCGCCAGTAAGTTTTGCAATTGTTATGGTATATTCTGCAATGGATTTGCTGTGATCAGACAAATCAACAGCGCAAACAATTTTTTTTATTTCCTTCATATAAAACCTCACTCTACAGTTTAAAGATTAGTATTTTAACGGGAAACTTTATACACAATATATACTTTTTATAAACATTAGACAAGTCTTCACTTAAAGGTGCTTGTACAATGCAGTGGACACGTTTTTTTAATTCTATGGCAGGTTGTTATGTTCAAAAAATGAAGGATAGTTACAGTGTTGCTGAGTTGTTCACAGCGAATTTTTTGATTTTTTCTCAGAATTTTATTACGTTGAAGCTGAAAATGTGTTTTTACGCATTCTATAGGTCTACCACAATAGGCTATAAAATGCCTATTATAATGAAATTGTAGGAAAAGTAGGAAAAAATGTCCTCTAGACTTTTTCTAAAAAGTCTAGAAAATTAGCATGTTACAGACTTTAAATAATGGCAAGCTTTTTGCAACTAAATAATCGTCAACGCCAAGGTTTGGAGGCGCTATGAACATACGTACAGACAATGTAGAGAGCTTACTAAAGCAGCAAGAGTTACAAGCTAAGAAGCCTGCCGCCGCTAAAAGTGGCGCAACAGAAGGCTTTGGAGCTGCTTTTGCTGAACAAGTAGCCCTTGGCGGCGCAGATAACGACACACAAGTCGATGCATCATTAGCTGGTATTCAACCAAGTGTGGTGCAACAGTTGTTAATTTCTGGTGCGGAAAATACTGCCGCTTCAGAAGAAAACATGACCACTAGCCAAGCATTTGATCGTGCATCAGGGGCATTGGATATGTGGGACTCTTATGTCAATGTCTTGCGAACGTCAGGAACAAATGGCAACTTACGTGATGCGTATTCGCTTCTTGAAGGAGTAGATGCACACGTGTCCACGCTTAAGACAGAGGCTGAGCCTTTACTTAAGCAAAACCCTCAGTTGGCCAGTCTTGTGAATGAATTGGAAGTACTTTCTACTACGGAAAAATTTAAATTTAACCGTGGAGATTATACTACTGTATAACTTCTCTGACTGACACTGAACATAAGAATACCCCTCTTAAGTGTACTTAAGAGGGGTATTCTTATGCGTGAAAACTAAGCACGCTAACGCTGAGCAATACGTGAACACGTGCTGTTTAGCATAAACTAAGTATGTTGATG
>CAYJOQ010000226.1:0-3832 GCA_964371825.1 uncultured Desulfovibrionaceae bacterium | reverse complement strand
ATGTGTTGTTCAGCATCAACTAATTAGAGTAAAAAAAGCACATAGATTATATCTACGTGCTTTTTTTATAATGTCTTCTGTAAGAACGGGGTATGTTTTTGCCTTAGCAAAGCCTTACCCAATATAGTATAATGTATAGTTATTCTTTAGGAATTTCCACAAGAATAGGGTTATCTTCTAACTCTTCAAGGAATTTATCTGGGCGTTCTTTTTGCTCTGGTACTTCAATATCGCTATTAACATATTCGCGATATCCTGTACCTGCAGGAATCAAGCGGCCCACAATAACGTTTTCTTTAAGACCACGTAGGTAGTCTTTTTTACCTTTAAGAGAAGCTTCGGTAAGAACCTTGGTAGTTTCTTGGAATGAAGCTGCCGAAATGAATGAAGAAGTGGTAAGAGAGGCTTGGGTAATACCTAAAACTAAGGGCTCAGCAGTAGCTGGTGTGCGGCCTTCAGCCACAGCTCTTTGGTTTTCAAGCTTAAACTCATTTTTATCCACTTGCTCACCAACAAGGAAGCTGGTGCTGCCTGAATCAAGAACAGTAAGCTTTTTAAGCATTTGGCGAACAATAACTTCAATATGCTTATCGTCAATTCCAACGCCTTGGAAGCGGTATACTTCTTGAATTTCGTCAACAAGGTAACGAGCTAGATATTTTTCGCCACGAGTGCGCAAGATATCATGCAATTCTGGATATCCTTCAGTTAAGCTATCGCCAGCTTCTACAAAGTCACCGTCAGTGGCGATAATGTGTTTACCCTTAGGTACAAGGTATTCTTTAGGCTCGCCCACATCAGGAGTTACGATGAGTTTGCGCTTACCCTTAGCTTCACCAGCATAAGCTACAGTACCAGAAATTTCAGATACTACAGACATATCCTTAGGCTTACGTACTTCAAAAAGTTCAGCAACACGTGGTAGACCACCTACGATATCCTTGGTTTTTGAAGTTTCGCGAGGTTTACGAGCAATAATATCACCAGCTTCTATACTTGAACCATCTTGAACCATGATGATAGAACCCACAGGCAAACTGTATGTGGCTGCTATGGTTGTTTCACCGCGCAATTTCACATTGCCGTCATCATCACAAACAGAGATGGTGGGGCGGAAGTTGGTTGTGCGGTATTCCATAATGGTCTTAGTGGTTTGTCTGGTAATATCGTCCATTTTTTCTTGTACGGTTTTACCTTCAATGATGTCAGTAAACCGAATATTACCGCCAACTTCAGCCACAAAGGGTTCGTTAAATGGATCCCAATCGGCAAGTAACGTATCCTTAGTAATCTCTTGGCCGTCGGTGACGTGTAAACGAGCTCCGTTAGGCAAGATGTATTTTTCTCTTTCACGACCTTGAGCATCTATAATGGTGAGTTGTCCGCTCTTACCAAGTACAAGAGACATACCCTCACGATTAGTTACAGAGCGCACACGCGTAAGGGCAATGCGGCCGGAATTTTGGGCTTCAAACTTATTCTTTTCAATGGTGCTTGATGCAGTACCACCGATGTGGAAGGTACGCATGGTAAGCTGTGTTCCAGGCTCACCAATGGATTGAGCAGCAATAATACCTACGGTTTCCCCAATATTTACAAGATGACCACGAGCAAGGTCACGCCCATAACAAAGGGAGCAAATACCGCGTTCAGATTGGCAGGTAAGGGAAGAGCGCACCATAATGGAGCTTATGCCCTTGTCCATAATAATCTGTGCAGCATTTTCATCAATAAGAGTATTCTCATCTAAGAGTATTTTGCTGTGATCGTCAGGATCTTCTACAGGGTAGAGTAATACACGACCAAGGGCACGTTCACTGAGGTGAGCTTTAATTTCGCCGCCTTCTTTAAGGTGCGCAAGTTCAACACCGTCAACAGTGCCGCAATCACGTTCAGAAACGATAACATCTTGTACAACGTCTACGAGGCGACGGGTAAGGTACCCTGAGTTTGCTGTTTTAAGAGCAGTATCTGCAAGACCTTTACGAGCACCGTGAGTAGAGTTGAAGTATTCTGACACCGACAAGCCTTCACGGAAGCTTGAGGTAATAGGTGTTTCGATGATTTCGCCTGAAGGCTTAGCCATAAGGCCGCGCATACCGGCAAGCTGACGCATTTGGTCTTGGTTACCACGAGCACCGGAGTTAGACATCATAAAGATGGGGTTAAAACTCTGGTTCTTTTCAGTAGCGCCCGTTTTGGCATCGGTTATGACATCGTAAGAAATTTCCTTGGTCATTTCATTGGAAATATCTTGCGTAGCCTTGGTCCATACGTCAACGACCTTATTATATTTTTCAGTTCTGGTAATGATACCGTCGCGGTATTGGCGTTCAATATCATCCACTTCATTTTGTGAAGCAGCCAAGATGGTTTTTTTCGTTTCAGGAATTGTTAAGTCTTTAACGCCAATGGTTACACCAGCGCGGGTTGCGTATTCATAGCCAAGATCCTTGAGCTTATCACAAAGAATAACAGTAGCTTTAATACCTGCATCACGATAGGCGCAGCCCACAAGACGAGCAATATTTTTCTTGGTAAGTACATCATTTACCAAGGAGAAGGGTAGAGCCTTTGGTAAAATCTCACGCACTAAAATACGTCCGGGAGTAGTTTTGTACATCTCACCATTAATACGCACATGTACACGGGCATGTAAGGATACTTGCTCTGCATCATATGCTGCAATGACTTCCCATGGAGCGCAAAAGGTCATACCTTCGCCTTGTTCAAATGAGCGCTCAGCGGTCATGTAGTACAGACCAAGCACAATATCTTGTGAAGGCACAATAACAGGAGTTCCGTTAGCAGGAGACAAAATGTTATTGGTACTCATCATAAGAACGCGGCATTCTATTTGGGCTTCAATTGATAAAGGAATATGCACAGCCATTTGGTCACCGTCAAAGTCAGCGTTATAGGCTGAACACACAAGGGGGTGCAAGCGAATGGCTTTTCCTTCTACAAGAAGGGGTTCAAATGCTTGAATACCAAGTCGGTGCAAGGTAGGGGCGCGGTTGAGCAATATGGGGTATTCGCGCACAACCTCAGAAAGGATGTCCCACACCACAAGATCTTCACGTTCAACCATTTTTTTGGCGCTCTTGATAGTTGAGGCATAGCCTTTTTTCTCAAGCTCTGAATAAATAAAGGGCTTAAATAATTCAAGGGCCATTTTCTTTGGTAGACCGCATTGGTGCAATTTAAGTGAAGGACCAACCACGATAACCGAACGACCAGAGTAGTCAACACGCTTACCAAGAAGGTTTTGGCGGAAACGACCCTGCTTACCCTTAATCATGTCTGAAAGAGATTTAAGTGCACGTCCATTGGTGCCAGCAATGGCACGTCCACGGCGTCCGTTATCAAAAAGAGCATCTACTGCTTCTTGCAACATACGCTTTTCGTTACGAATGATGATTTCAGGTGCGCCAAGCTCAATGAGACGCTTTAAGCGATTGTTACGGTTAATAACACGGCGATATAAATCGTTTAAGTCAGAGGTAGCAAAGCGTCCGCCATCAAGGGGTACAAGGGGGCGAAGTTCAGGTGGAATAACAGGAATAACTTCCATAACCATCCACTCAGGCTTATTGTCAGACTCAAGGAACGCTTCAACAACCTTTAAGCGCTTGGTAAGCTTTTTCTTCTTTGTTTGGCTCTTTGTAGTAAGCGATTCTTCACGAAGGTCAGTGCGTAAGGTTTCAAGGTTCAGTTCTTCAAGTAAAGAACGTACAGCCTCAGCACCCATGCCTACGGTAAAGCAATCTTCGCTACCATAGTGAGTAATTACCTGTAAGTATTGATCTTCAGAAATAACTTGCATTTTTTG
>CAYJOQ010000225.1:0-3859 GCA_964371825.1 uncultured Desulfovibrionaceae bacterium | reverse complement strand
GAACTTGCTTCTGGCGGCCGCAAAGCGGTATTTGGAGGCAACGTGCCTTTCTGAAACACGCATGGAAATGCGTGTTTCAGCATCGACTATTTAGAACGGCCACATATTATCCATAAAGCGCGTAAACCATCCGGGCTTTTGCTTATCAGCAAGTACACCCTTACCATAATACTGAATATTAGCATCAGCCACTTGTGTCGATTTAATGCTATTATCTTGAGCTACATCACGTGCACGAATAGTACCTGTTATAACCATATACTGAGTTTCTTCATTAACTCTGGTTTGGCGTACACCCTCAATTTGTAAAATACCACCAGGAAGCACACGAATAACCCTTGCCGCAAGAGAAGCTGTTACATAATTTTCACGCGTAGTTTCACCTGTACCCTCAAACGCACTGCTTGAAGAACTTTGGAACGCTGGCTGCCCTACAGTAGAGGTCAACTGATTATTCGTAGCATTAGATGGGATATACGGAAACATACGTATTGTATTTTGTCCAAAGAATGCATTCACACCATAATCATTGCCACTGGTTTTATCAGCTGTGGTGTCTGCAGAATTACTGGCACTGGCATTTTCTATAATATGCACAACCACAATATCACCCACCCTGCGGGCTCGGCTGTCAGAAAAGAGCGGCTCAATGTCACTTTCAGCAAAAAGAGAACCAGGGTTACGTGCTTGCGTCCCCTCATTAAATACAGGAGCAGGCGCAACGGGCGCAACGATTTCTGGCGTCTGCTTAGTGCTTTGACAACCGACGCAAAGGCATACTATGGCTATCATACACCCTAGTCGACATGTGATTTGTGTAAAAATACGCATATTTATTCTCCCAAAAATCTTTGCACTACATTGCATGCTTTTATATGTCTTTATACATTTTACTATTGTACAACAACAGTTTTGCTATCGCGCACTAAGGCATATATTTGCCTTTTACTTTGCAAATTTCGCACCGCAATGGTTTGTCCCGGAGCTCCATCGCTTAAAGCTTCGGCATGAACTTCCATGCGTACAGCCCCTTTTTCATACACAAGTAACACTATGGAGCCCTTACGAATCATGGAAAGACCCAACAAATCCGTTTGAAATATAATCTGACCATTGCCAATAGGACGCACCACTTGCCACGGCCCACCGCGACCATCCCAAGGAGTGCCTTGTAAATGTGCCGCATTCACGTTGATAAATGTTATATCTTCAACATTTAACGGATCACCCTTATTTAAAGCCTTGGCAGCTGCAGGAACTTCTACCCACAAATTTAAGATGGCAGCACCTGCAACACGACGTAATACATCACCCCCCTCTTCAACTCTAAAGCGAAAAGTAATTTTTCCGGGGATGATATCACCCACTTCAAGATGCACTTGCTGTTGACCATGGGCTAAGAAAATATAGGCAGGTAAACGAAAATCTACAAGCTCCGCCCTTCCATGTAATGCATTAAGCTGCGGAGTCAAATATTTGACCACATACGCACGCAATTCATCTTCGCGAACAACAAAGCCTCCCTTTTGAATAGCGAGGGAATTAGGAATTATACAGCGCGAGGCAATGTCTTTTAATGTGTCGCGAAGAGCTGCAGTAAGCCTAACTCTATTTATTTGTAATGGCTTGCCTTCTTCTGGAGGCGACGGCCATAACGCTTGCGTGCGTAAATTTGTCCAAATATCCTTAGGAATAGGCCCCAAAGGTTCTGCTATATCACCAAGCAACACCATATCTCCATGAGCTACGGCTGCTTCTCTAATGCGTAAGCGCCAATCATTGCTTTTAGCAAGATCTAAAACTCCAGAGCCTGCGTAAGGCTTGGTCATGTGCTCCCGAGCAGTTTTTTTTTGCGCATTTTGTGCATTTGGGCTTAAGGGTATTCCCGCCCCTATGGCCGTACCTGCCCATACTACCATGCTTATAGCTATACAAAAAAGTATGGCGAATATAAGCCGTAAAGGAGCATAGGCACAACCACGAACCATGCTATGACCTCTTTAACTGTACCGCTATACCAAGCATAGAATCAGAAGTTTGGATGGACTTAGAGTTCACTTCATAGGCACGTTGACCCACAATCATGTTTACCATTTCGTCTACAACTTCTACGTTAGACATTTCTAAAAAGCCTTGTGCTAAGGTGCCTGTGTTATCTTCACCGGGAACACCTTCTACTTCCTCACCTGATGCGTCCGTAGGCGTATACAAATTACTTCCACGCGAATCTAAACCAGCGGGGTTGATAAAGGTATACACAGGAATTTCTGCACTTGCTATTTCAGAGCCTTGTGAATCAAGAGCTGCAAGGTGACCTTGAGCTGAAATGGCGATATTTTTCGTTTCAGCCGGTATGGTAAATTCTGGCTGTAATACATAGCCATTGGCCGTGGTAATAATCCCGTCTTGGTTGATTTTAAAAGCGCCGGCACGAGTATACATCATCTCACCGTTCACTTCTACTTGGAAAAATCCATCGCCTTCAATGGCAACGTCAAGGGCATTACCTGTATTTTGAAAATCACCCTGAGAAAAGAACTTATGCACAGCTGTTGGGCGTGCACCCATACCCACTTGGATACCTACAGGCAATTGATTGTCACCTTCGGTAACAGAGCCTGCAATCTTCATGGTTTGATACATAAGATCTTCAAATTCTGCGCGGCTTTTTTTAAAGCCCGTGGTATTTACGTTGGCTAGGTTATTGGAAATAACATCAATATTTAACTGTTGGGCTACCATGCCAGTAGCACCTGTCCAAAGGGAACGCATCATGGCAGTTTCTCCTTCCTTGATTAAAATGTATACATAAATTCGTTATATTTTCATGCTAGTTAGCGCATTTTAGCTACCTTTTGAATAGCATCTCTATCTACAGTGTCAGAAGTTTGAATAACCTTTTGATACGCTTCGTACATACGGTTTACTTCAATCATATTGACCATTTCTGTAACAACTTCCACGTTGGCTGACTCTAAAAAGCCTTGAGACATACGCGTGCCTTCAGCAAGAACATCTGTTTCTGCCACATTTACATTTTCACGAGCGCGAAAAAGATTTTGCCCATGCTTTTCTAAATTATCAGGATTATCCACACCCACAAGGGTAATGGTATTTATGAGCTCTCCGTCGGCAAAAACTTGTCCATCACTGGCAATAAGTACGTCTTTTGTTCCGGCAGGAATGTTTACTGGCCCACCTGTACCTTGCAAAGCAAAGCCTTGGGGAGTCAACACATTGCCCTCAGGCCCAAGAACAAAGTGCCCATTACGTGTATAAAACTCACCTTCAGGAGTATTTACTTTAAAAAATCCTTGCCCAGTAATAGACACATCCAAAGGATCACCGGTAAATTTCATAGCACCTTGGCTAAAGTCAATCTTATCTACGGCAATACGAGGTCTGGCCATATTTTTAGGCTCAGGAAAAAGCATTTTTGAACGAACCGTAGCAATAGGCTCACGAATTTCATCATGAGCAAAGCTAGCCATGGTGTCTTTAAAAGCCAATTGGTCGCGTTTATAACCATTGGTATTCACATTTGCCAAATTATTGGCAATAAAATTCATGCGGTGCTCTGTGGAAAGAGCGCCAAAAACGGCACTATACATAGTTTCTTGCATGAAATAATCCTCCTGAAGACATAAAGAGCTTAAGCATTAAGCAGTTCATATGTCTTACGCAGGAATTGATGCAGATAATGTGCCAAAAGCAATGATGCTTTTTTGACCAAGACATTTCGTGCATACATGCAAAACGCACAAAAGGTATTGTGTAGGGTTTTTCTTTGAAGAATGTGTTGATTTAAGCAAATAAAAAAACCTTATAAAAATATAAGGTCAGACTGATGACAAACCCC
>CAYJOQ010000224.1:0-3890 GCA_964371825.1 uncultured Desulfovibrionaceae bacterium | reverse complement strand
GAGTGGGCGTGCCTTGCTGAAACACGCATGGAAATGCGTGTTTCAGCATCGACTAGCTAAAGAACACTCTTTTCATTGCTCCCACAGCAACACTTATTTTCCACCCCAAAGAGCGCGACCATTTTTTATGGTAATACGCCCTAGTGGTAAGGTACCAAGGGCATGACCAAAATACACGCCTGTTTCACGCACCTTCAGTGAAGTTAATACTTGCTGACCTTGAATAAGTGCTCGAATTTGCGCTATGTCTTCAAGAACTAGGGCATCACTTGGCGCCACAAGTGGCATCAACGCAGTGCAGCGCGGCAAAAGACGCACTTGCCCCCCCATAACCTTGCCAAGAGGTGCCGCCTGCCATTGCAATGAAGCGGGTAAGACATGTGGTGCCCTTTGAGGCACAAATCGTGCTACATCTCCATACGTTACCACATGCCCTTCAGGCATACGACTAAGATCAGTACACGGAGCTTCAAGGGCTGAAGTATCTAGCGAGTTCGGAACAACAAAATGTGTATCTGTACATACGAATGCTTCAGATTCATGGCATGTTTCAGGTTTGCGCAATTTTGCAATATAAAATCCTTGCGCCTGCGAACGTTCGCCATCAACACGCAATGTACCTTGACCAAAAAACAAGGGGTCTTCCCATACAAAACCAGCAAAGGGTTGCAAGGGCACAAGCTCAAAACCTAATTCTTCTACAGCATACCGAACTTGCGCTTCATTTTCTGCCTCGTTGGTTGTGCATGTGGAATATACTACAGTTCCACCTGGGCGCAAAAGCTCATAAGCCTTTTGCAGTAGGCGCTGCTGCAAGGCCACAAGAGGTTTTACTTTATCGCCTTGCCAAAGCTTAAGTACCTGCGGATTTTTTTCTACAGTACCCCAACCGGAACAAGGCGGGTCTAGCTGTATTTTGTCCAAACTTTGCGCCAATAATGGAAGAAGCTCTCCGCCATATGAACACGTTGATACGTGCATCATGCCAAGGTGTTGCATGTTGGCACGTAGAGTACCAAGGCGCGGTTTGGCCGGTTCATTACCAAGCACAAAACCATGATGGCCCGTAAGCTGCGCTAAAAACCCTGTTTTACTACCAGGGCTTGCGCACATATCAAGCACGCTTGCTCCGCAAGAATACTCATCCATTAGGGCTAATGGAGGCAACATAGATGAACGATCTTGAATGTAAATTTTACCAAAATACGCCGCAAGACTTGAGCCTAATGGTTTAGGCTCTTCTAAAAGCATACGACACCAAGGAGAAAAAGCTTCGTTTGCAAAAACATAGCCTTCAGATTTTAGCAAAGCTTCCACAAGTTCTTTGTGCACTTCTTCACACACAAGTCGGAAAGAACGCATAATACCTACCATAATATGTTAAATTCAATGTATAGATAATATATTATATCTAAATCCACCTAGACTACCAAATACGTTGCACCAAACATGCATCCTTTAAGTACCCCTCTGCTGTATAGGGTACTTAAAGGATGCGCCCATGGCAATATGTTGTTACACTATTAAAAATATGTAAAAAAATTTTAATCACTCTACACAGTTACACAAAATCAAGTAAAAATTTTTTGATAATTACTTTTTCTGCCTTTTTTTGCCCATATCTATCTTGCAATATCAGGCAAGTGTGAGGTATACAGGGTCGTTGGGAAACTTTCCCCTACCTTAAGGAGTTATGCATGAAGAATACAATGCGCATTGCCCTCGTGGCATGTTTTACTTTGCTTTGGGCCACGCTTGCCATGGCTGCGCCTAAAACGTTTATTGTTATGCCCTTTGGGGTAAACGGCCCAGATGGCTATACATACCTTGGAAAAGCCGTACCTTCTACTCTTTCAAGCCGCCTTGTATGGCCTGGTCAAGTGGACGTGGCTGGAGCCTCTGCACCAACCAAAGCACCTGCCAGTGTAGCAGATGTAGCTAAAGCACAAAGTGCTGCCAATGCTGACTATGCTCTTTGGGGCAACATTGCTATTATCAACAATAATGCGACCATTGAAGTGTTGATGCGTGATAGCTCAGGCAAAGAATGGAAACGCGGTACGCAAAGCCCTGTATCTAACCTTATTGGTGCAGTACAAGGTGTCGCTGATGAGCTTAGTCGTGAAGTGTTTGGGCGCAAAATTGGTTCTGATAATCGCATAAACCAAATGAACCCTGGTATTGTTGTTAACGAAACTACACAACAAGAAGTATATTTAAACCCGCAATTCCGTTATCAAGGTGCCGGTGCTGAAGACGGCTCACGCCTACGTAGTTCTATTTTGCGCTATGACATGGTGGACTTTGTCATAGGTGACTTTGCAGGTGATGGCAACACGCAAGTGGCCATTTTAGGCGATCATACACTCTATATTTATGATTGGAATAATGGCCAAATGAAGGAAGTTGGCAAGCAGACCATCTCCATGGCAGACCAAGCCTTCATTTTACGTAAAGTGCGCCTTACAAACTCTTCTGCTCATCAATTGGTAGTTACCTGTTTTAGCACTTCTGACAACAGACCATCTTCATATATTTTCACATTCCAAGGTGGTCAGCTACGTCCATTTACCAAACGCTCTGGTTTATACCTTAACGTTGTGCCCTTAGCTCCTACGTATAAGCCAACACTTATTGCACAATCATGGGATAGCATCAAAATGTTCCGCCCCGGTGTACATATGGCCAATGTTACTGGCGATACTGTAACCCTTGGAACAAAACTTAGACTTCCTTCTGAAGCTAATGTGTTTAACTTCGCTTGGATGCCCGCTAATCCAAAAAATGACAAAGATAAAATTGTTGTGTTAGATACTGACGAGCGCATTAAAGTATTTACACCTGCAGGAGAATCCATGCACAGAACCATGGACCGTTATTCTGGATCTTCTGTTGGCATGGAACACTACAAATCCATTGATGGCCTTGGCGTTGATAGAAAGTACCAAATGCCAGAGCGCTACTATGCACCCATGCGCATGGTAATGGCAAACCTTGAAAATCGTGGCGAATATGTGCTCCTTATCAATAAGCCCATATCCACCGCATCTGAACTTTTTGACAATTATCGTACCTTCCCACAAGGCGAAATTCATGCCCTTTACTGGGATGGAGTAGGCCTTGGTCTTAAGTGGAAAACTCGTCGTATTCGCGGTTCTGTAGTAAACTCTGACATTGGCGACCTTAATAATGACGGCATACTTGACCTTGTGGTGGGTTTAAATACGCACCCAGGAGCACTTGGCGTAGGCACAAGAAATTGCTTAATTACGGCCTATCCTTTAGATGTTAATGCTACCAATCCAAATGTCAGCCCTGACATGAGCGAATTTGAAAGCGTACGATAAGTATTACCCATAAAGATTCATATGGCAGGGCTTTTTCACAAAGGCCCTGCTTTTTTTTACGAAGAAGAAAGCCTCCATCAAGACTAATAGCTTCTTAAGGCTAATGGCTTCTTAGATATATAAATCATTTTCACTATACTTTGTTAATACGGGTTTTATTACCGTATACGTAATCAACTCTGAAAAACAAATATCTCTGTTGAAATAATGTTTTTTATAGCAACGCAAAATTTTTCTGTAATCACTTAAGGCGCAAGTGTTTGTAATTACAACGGCTGCATGATTTTTCAGTGCTGACTTACATACCAAGAGTCCTGCACAATTACTTTTTCAGTATAATTTTATGAAAATTATAAAAAAGTTTTCAAAGCAAAAAATTTACAGTGCAGGCCTAAAAGGCACGAAAATCAATCGCTTAACGGCGCAAGTAAATTGCGCCTACTCTTGATTTATCGGTCGCATTGACTGCTGTCAACGCTCCATAAGATTCCGCACAATGAATTGTGCAGGAGTCTTATACCATACAAGCATCACCAGAAACAA